>NZ_JBEPKX010000026.1:0-54984 GCF_040544915.1 Curtobacterium sp. 1544 | reverse complement strand
GACGCCTGGGCGGAGGAGATGCCGAACGCGGCACCACCGAGCACGAGCGCACCGGTGGTCGCGAGGGTGATCGAGGTCTTGAGGCTCTTGCGCATTGGTCTGTCCTTTGCTGTGTGGGGCGCTCCGGCCGGTGGCCGAGCCGTCCGCTCCTGTGCGGCGACTTGCTGTGAGTCAGCTACAGCCCGGCCGAGTACGACCGGAGAGCGCCCTGGGCGTTTGCCCTTGTGACAGTGATTCGGCACCCCCTCGGAAACGGTTTGGAAGATTTTCTGGGATTCGTCGGATGCCCCCTCCGTAGCGTGGGTGCATGGCTCCCACCCCCACCTCGAGCACCGACCGGATCCGCGCGATCGACGCCTGGTGGCGTGCCGCGAACTACCTCACGGTCGGACAGATCTACCTGCTCGACAACCCGCTGCTCGACCGTCCGATCACTCCGGAGGACGTGAAGCCCCGACTCCTCGGCCACTGGGGCACCTCGCCGGCACTCAACCTCGTCTACGCACACTGCAACGCGCTCATCGCCGAGACCGACCGACAGCTGCTGTACATCTGCGGGCCCGGACACGGCGGCCCCGCCATGAACGCGAACGCACTGCTCGACGGCACGTGGGGCGAGCTGTACCCGTCGATCACACCGGACCAGGCCGGGCTGCAGCAGTTCTTCAAGCAGTTCTCGTTCCCCGGGGGCATCCCGTCGCACGCGGCTCCGGAGACACCAGGGTCGATCAACGAGGGCGGCGAGCTCGGCTACTCCCTCGCGCACGCGTACGGCGCAGCGCTCGACAACCCGGACCTCGTCGTCGCGTGCGTCGTCGGCGACGGCGAGGCCGAGACCGGTCCGCTCGCCGGGTCCTGGCAGGCGCACACGTTCCTCGACCCGGTGTCGGACGGTGCCGTGCTGCCGATCCTCAACCTCAACGGGTGGAAGATCGCCAACCCGACCGTCCTGGCGCGGATCCCCCACGACGACCTGCACGCGTACTTCCGCGGGCTCGGGTACGAGCCGATCGTGGTCGACTCCTCCCGCGTCGACGACGACCCGTTCGCGGTGCACGCCCTGTTCGACGGAGCCCTCCGCCGAGCGCTCGCCACGATCGACGACATCCAGGCCGCGGCACGTGCTCAGGCCCAGCGCGCCGCCGCCGGGCAGCCGGCGGGGGCCGCCGAGCTCCGCCCCCGGTGGCCGATGATCGTGCTCCGCACCCCGAAGGGCTGGACCGGCCCGAAGGAGGTCGACGGTCAGCAGGTCGAGGGCACCTTCCGCGCCCACCAGGTGCCCCTTCCCGCCGTCCGCGAGGACGACGAGCACCGTCGGCAGCTCGAGGAGTGGATGCGTTCCTACCGCCCCGAGGAGCTCTTCGACGACGACGGACAGCCGATCGGCATCCTCACCTCGATCCGGCCGACCGGCGACCTCCGGATGAGCGCGACCCCGCACGCGAACGGCGGACGGCTCCGCACCGCGCTCGACCGGCCAGGCCTGGAGGAGTTCGGCGTCCCCGTCGGCACCCCGGCGAGCGCCACCGGGACCCTCGGACCCTGGCTCGCCGCGCTCATCGAGCGGAACGGCTCGACGTTCCGCCTGTTCGGGCCCGACGAGACGATCTCGAACAAGCTCGACGCCGTGTTCGACGTCACGTCGCGCGTCTGGCGGGCCCAGCGTGCCGTCGGTGACGAGCACCTCGGTGCACTCGGCCGGGTCACCGAGGTGCTGTCCGAGCACCTGCTCGAGGGGATGCTCGAGGGCTACGTGCTGAGCGGACGTCACGGCGTCCTCAACACCTACGAGGCGTTCGCGCACATCATCGACTCGATGGTCGGGCAGTACGCGAAGTGGTTGGAGTCGTCGACCGACATCGACTGGCGCGCACCCGTCTCGAACCTGTCGATCCTGCTGTCGTCGCACGTCTGGCGACAGGACCACAACGGCTTCTCGCACCAGGACCCCGGGTTCCTCGACGTCGTCGCCTCGAAGCAGCAGGACCTCGTCCGGATCAAGCTGCCCGCCGACGCCAACACCCTGCTCGCGGTCGCCGCGCACGCGATGGAGACGACCGACCGCATCGAGGTCATCGTCGCGGGCAAGCACCCGGAGCCGGTCTTCCTGTCGCTGCCCGACGCGGTCGAGCACGTCGCCGCGGGGCTGGGCGTCTGGGGCTGGGCCGGAACGGAGGAGTCCGTCGGCCGCGTCGACGTCGTGCTCGCCTGCGCCGGGGACGTCCCCACCGTCGAGGCCGTCGCCGCAGCGGACATCATCCGCCAGCACGCCCCGTCCGTCGGCGTCCGCGTCGTGAACGTCGTCGACCTGCTGTCCATCGGTGACCCCCGGAAGCACGAGCACCCGATCAGCGACGACCGCTACGACGAGCTCTTCCTGCCGGGCACCCCGACCGTCTTCGCGTTCCACGGGTACCCGTCGCTCGTCCACCAGCTCACCTACCGGCGGCACGGGCACGACGACCTGCACGTGCACGGGTTCCTCGAGCAGGGCACCACGACGACGCCGTTCGACATGCTGATGCGCAACGAGATGGACCGGTTCGCACTCGCGCACGATGCGCTGACGCGCGTGGACGCTTCGGCGCACGAGGACCTGCTCGGTCGGTTGACCGAGGCGCGGGCCGCAGCACGGGCGTACGCGTACACGAAGGGCGAGGACCACCCGTCGGTCGGTGGGTGGGAGTTCTCGGGGTGGCCGGTAGGCGACTGACGTCGCCGGTCCTCCACAGCCTGGAGGAGCGGATCACGTTCCACAGGACCGGTCGCGCAGTGCGCGTGGCCGGTCGCCGTGCGTCACGGTGGTCGGCATGGACGTCGGGTGGACGAGCGCGGTGGTGTCGCTCCTGAGCGCATTGGTGGCGGTGGCGAGCGTCGTCGTCACGATGGTCGAGGGGCGGCGGGCGCGGCGGAATACAGAGTTCTTGGGACATCGCGACCACTGGTGGCAGCGTTGGTCGTGGGTGGTCGAGCGGGCGTTGTCGGACGACGAACGAGGGCGTGATGCGGCCGCCCTGATGACGCACGCGCTCATGACTCGTGCGTGGGTCACGAGCGACGACGCGTGGGTGCACGACGCCCTCGATGAACGCGAGACACGCAAAGCGCGAAAGCGTGGCGATGGAGAGGAACAGACGGACGATGATCTCCGACGAACCTGACGACACCTTCAAGGCACGACTCGACCGGATGGAACGTCGAGCACCGATCTTGCTCGCAGATCCGCACTACGGTCCGCTCTACCGGGCCAAGGGCGGCCCGGAGCTGATCGAAGAGATGCGGATCGAGTGGCGGGAGCGCGAGGAACGCGCACGGGCGCGGAAGCTCCGGTGGGAGGCCTCGATCAGCGAGGGCTGAGCGGCGGCACCACCGCAGTGCCACGCTGGACCGGTGAGCGACCTCGTCATCCCCGCCCCGCCCCTCCCGACCGTCCCGACCTCGACCGGCGGGCGGTTCCCGGTGCGGCGGGTGTTCTGCGTCGGACGGAACTACGCGGCGCACGCGCGGGAGATGGGCCACGACCCGGACCGCGAGCCGCCGTTCTTCTTCACGAAGCCGGCCGACGCGGTCGTCGTCGACGGTGCGGACACCCCGTACCCGAGCGTGACGGGACGGCTCGAACACGAGGTCGAACTCGTCGTGGCGATCGGGACCGGTGGCGCGGACATCGCCGTCGCGGACGCACTCGGCCACGTGTGGGGCTACACCGTCGGCCTCGACCTGACCCGCCGCGACCTCCAGGCCGAGGCGAAGCGGCTCGGCCGGCCGTGGGACACCGCGAAGGGGTTCGACGCGTCGGCTCCGGTGGGGATCCTCGTGCCGGCGGCGGACGTCGACCCGACAGCGGGGTCGATCGACCTCCGGGTGAACGGCGACCTCCGACAGTCCGGCGACCTCGCCGACCAGATCTGGTCGGTGGCCGAGACCGTCGCCGAGCTCTCCCGCTTCGTGGCGCTCGCTCCGGGCGACCTCCTCATGACCGGGACTCCGGACGGGGTCGGGGTCCTGGAACGCGGTGACGTCCTGCAGGGTGCGATCGCCGGCGTCGGGTCGGTCCGCACCCGTATCGTCTGACCGCACCGCTCCCCACGACCGTTTCACGCATGTGTCCGGGCCCTGGGAACGCTCGCAGCACCGGCGAGTAGCAATGTGTCGACGCCGCTGCGGGGTGCGCGGCGTCTCCACACACGGGACACGTCGTTCGTGACGGGGCGTCGAGCGTGTCCGGACAACGGAGGTGACGCCGTGCAGGAACACGACCTGCTCGCGACGTCCTGGACATGGGCGGGCACCGAGCCGATCGCGGAGCGCATCCGCGCCGTCGGTGCTGCCGGGTTCGCGGGACTCTCGCTCACGCTCGGGGACCTGCACGAGGTGCGGGCGACCACCGGGTTCGCCGAACTCCGCCGCGTGCTCGACGGAGCCGGCATCGTCTGGGTCCAGCTCGGACCGCTCGAACAGTGGTGGACCTGCTCCGGGCGCACTGCCGAGCAGGACGCCGATCGCGGGGTCGTGCTCGAGGCCGCCGCGACCCTGAGCGCCTGGCAGGTCGTCGTCCGTGCCGACACCACGCTCCCGGGCATCTCGCCCACCGCGATGGTCGACGACTGGAACGACCTCGCCGGTCAGGCCGCGAAGGTCGGTGCACAACTCGTCCTCGAACCGGAGCCGTGGTCGAACCTGCCGACGGTGGAACGGGCCTCGCGGTTCGTCGCTGCGGCCGGGCACCCGAACGGTGGACTCCTCGTCGACGCGATGCACGCGCTCCGGGGTGGCTCGACGCTCGCGTCCATCCGGCAGGGTGTCGCTCCGGCGACGCTCGCGGCGGTCGAGCTGAGCGACGGGTTGCTGCACACCCCGGCGGGCATGACGCTCGCCGAGGAGTCGCGCGAGGCACGCCATCTCCCGGGCGCGGGCGCGTGGGACATCCCCGGGTTCATCCGGACCGTGCGGGACCTCGGGTACGACGAGCCGTGGGGCGTCGAGGTCCGGACGGCGGCGCACCGTGCGATGCCGCTCGGGGACGCCCTCCGCACCGCCGCTGCGGCCACCCGCGCGGTGCTCGATGCCGCGGACGCGTACGGCACGCCGGCGGCACCGGCCATGCCGACCACGCCTGCTCCGACCTCCGCGGTCGACTTCGAGCCGCCGACGGCACGACCGCGGACCAGCCCGCGGCGCGATGCCGACACAGGAACGCCCGCGTAGCCTCGGCCGCATGACCGACCACGCAGCACACGACGACGACCTGCTCCGCCGTTCGCAGGAGTCCATCGACGAGGCGAAGGCCGCAGCAGCAGAGGTGAGCGAGCCCGAGGAGGACGAACTCATCGACGAGGGCGTGCCGGTCGCCGACGACGCCGAACCGACCGACGGCCCCGCGCCGGCCGCCTGACCGCGCTCTGTCGGCCGCCTGACCGCGCTCCGCGACGTCAGTCGATCTCGACGACGCGAACGGTGACGTCTGCCGGACGTCGGCCCAACGACTCATCGGCCGCCGCGACGACGGCATCACGGACGGCACGGACGAGCGCGATCGTCGGTGCCCGGCGGTCCGAGGTGACGACCACGCGGATCCGTGCGCCGTCCGCACGGTCCTGCACGAGCACCGCCCCGCCGTCGCGCGGCAGGTCCAGCACCGAGCGGATGTCCCGCACGAGCGTGGCGAGCTTCGGCCCCGGTGGCACGACCGACCGCACCCCGGGCACGCCGAGCACGACCTCGGTCAGTCCACGCGAGACGCTCCGCACGTCGGCGCTCATCGTCGTCTCCCGTCGATCAGGTCCGCCACCCGGACGGTGAGCGAGCGCACCGTGAAGGGCGCGTGCGCGGAGAAGGCCGCGGCCACGAGATCCCGGAGCGCCTCGGCTCGAAGGTGCACCGGCCCGTCGGCGGTCACCGCGATCGACACCTCGACGTCGACCTGGCCGCCCGGCCCCTCGACGTCGCCGGTGAAGCGGGTCCGCCGGACGGTCACACCAGGGACGTCGTCGCCGAGTGCCCGGACGAGTGCCCGCAGTGCGCCCTCGGTCACGACGAGCGTCGAAGCGGGGTCGTCGTCCGGCACCGGGATGTCCCGCCCAGCGTGCGCCGTGGTGCGGATGGACGTGAGCACGCTCGCGATCCAGCCGTCGTCCGCGCCGACGGCCTCGGCGTCGAGCAGGTCCCGCGACGCGGTCCGGAGCAGTTCGAGCCGGGCGAGAGCAGCCGCAGCCTCGGGGTCGTCCTCGATGTCCGGGCGGACGGGAGTCCGGTGCGAGTCGAGGTAGTCGGACAGCTCTTCGAGGGTGAAGGCGCCGAAGCGTTCGTCGTCGGTCATCGCCACCCCTCCATCTGTTCCAGGACACGACGCCGTGTCCGGGCGAGCACCCCGCGAACCGTCGCCTGCGGCATCCCCGTCGCCTCGGCGATCTCGGCGTAGGACGCCCCACCGATCTCCCGCATCACCCAGACCGCGCGCGGGCCGTCCGGGAGAGCCTGCACGATACGCGCGAGTTCCTGGACCTGCAGCCGTGCGCTCACCACGTCGTCGACCGGACGGTCGTCGACGGACTCGGCCACTGCCTCCAGGTCGAGGTGGGGGTGACGACGCCGGAGGCGGTCGAGCGCCTTGTTCGCGGCGATCCGGAACAGCCAGTTCCGCACCCGGTCGGGGTCGTCGACCCGGTCGATGCGCTGCCACGCCTGCAGCGCTGCCTCCTGTACGGCGTCGTCGGCCTCGCCGTCGCCGTGCCCGAGGATCCGTGCGGCGTAGGCACGCATGTGCGGACCGTACCGGCGGATGAGCACACCGAACGCGACGGTGTCGCCGTCCGCGCTGCGTTCGACCAAGGA
The DNA here is from genome assembly GCF_040544915.1 of Curtobacterium sp. 1544. Classification (NCBI taxonomy): domain Bacteria; kingdom Bacillati; phylum Actinomycetota; class Actinomycetes; order Micrococcales; family Microbacteriaceae; genus Curtobacterium; species Curtobacterium sp. 1544. The sequence goes on along the minus strand of NZ_JBEPKX010000026.1, from coordinate 48,150 downwards.
GGCGTCCGACAGGGACGCCAGGGCGTCAGCGTCGCTCAGGATCGACTCCTCGGTGCTGGTTCGGATCGGGCATTTCGGGATGGAACGTGACGAACGGTGCATTGGTCACGTCATACATACGTGCCTACCAGGTGTGCTCCGCGCGCCCGGTACGAGAGCGCGTCGTGGCCGGCCATCCCTGAACGGTCGGTCACGGCGCTTCGACGGCGGCCCGTGCGTTCCCTGATCCGGCGCACGGGTCGCCTTCCCCCACGGTCGGGCGTTCCGCTACTCGTCGACCTCGTCGCCCAAGAAGTCCGCGTACGTGACCTCGGACTCCGACAGCGCGCCCGGATCGACCGGTGTCCTCGCTGACCGGTCCCCCGCGACCGTGACTCGTTCCTCCGCGGTGAACGGGGGCAGGTACTTGCTCGCGCTCATGCTCGCGCCCTTTCGTCCCGGTGAACGTAACAGCCCACGACGGAAACCCAGGCGATCAGGGCACAATCGTCCCCCGGTCGAGGGTCGAACGGGGGACGGAAGTTCGCCGCGGGCTGACCCCATGCGGACGCATGCTCAGGTCTCCCGGACGACGTCCGACGGGTCCTTGTCCACCCGCCATCCGCGCCAGGACGGCTGCCGCAGCCGACCGTCCGACGTCCACTCGGCGAACTCGACCTCGCCGACGCGCTTCGGAGTGACCCAGTGCGCGTCGCGCGCATCGGGTCGTGGGACGTCGACGAACGGCGAGGACTTCCGTTCCAGTGCGTCGAGCACGGTGCCGATCTCGTCGAGGTCCCGGTCGCGGAAACCCGTGCCGACCTTCCCGATGTACTCGAGCCCGTCGGGCCCCGGCACCCCCAGCAGCAGGGAACCGACGCCACCGGCCCGCCGGCCGCTGCCGGGCTTCCACCCGCCGACGACCACCTCCTGCGTGGCGTGGTGCTTCAGCTTGAGCCACGCTTCCGAGCGTCGCCCCTCGGCGTACTTCGAGGACCGCTTCTTCGCCACGACCCCCTCGAGCCCCTGCTCGGCGGAGTCGGACATCGCGCGTGCCAGGTCCCCCTGGTACGCCGGCGGGATCTCGATCGCACCGCCGGGTTCGACGACGGTCTCCAGGGCCTGCCGCCGAGCGTCGTACCCGAGCCGTGTCAGCTCGTGCCCGTCAGCCTCGAGCACGTCGAAGAGCAACAGACGGACGGGTGTGGTCTCGCGGGCGGCGTCGACCTCCCGCTTCCGAGTCAGCCCCATGCGGTTCTGGAGCAGCTGGAACGAGGGGCGTCCCCGATCGTCGAGCGCCACGATCTCACCGTCGAACACACCGTCCACGCCGGCTCGGTCGCCGAGATCCTGCAGCTCGGGGTACTGCATCGTCAGGTCGTTGTCGTTGCGGCTGCGGAGCGTGACCGCGCCGTCGCGGACGGTCGCGAGGGCGCGGATCCCGTCCCACTTCATCTCGAACGCCCAGTCCGCCGGGTCGAGGGTCGGTTCGCCCTTCGCGAGCGAGGCCTGCATGGTCCGGCGGTCCGCCGGCGCGGTCTCCGAGTCGGCGGCCCGGTCGATGCGCCCCTGCCCGTCGTGCGCGGTGCCGGACCGGGAGGCGCGGCTCGGCTCCGCCGGTCGGCCACCGTCCGCAAGGCGGTCCGGTTGGTCCTTCGTGCGGTGGATGAGCCAGTTCTTCTCGTCGCCGTCACGGCCGCGACCACGCCCACGGGTGTGCAGGAGCGCCAGACGGCGAGCGCCGCCGGTCCGACCGTGCAGGGTGACGATGACCTCCTCGCCCTCGCGCCACTTCTCGAGTTCGTACGTGCCGTCGTCCCAGATCGTGACCGTGCCGCCGCCGTACTCGTCCTTCGGGATCGTGCCCTCGAAGGCGCCGTACTCGAGCGGGTGGTCCTCGGTCTGCACGGCGAGGTGGTTCTTGCCCGGGTCCGTCGGTTCACCCTTCGGCAGCGCCCAGCTGACCAGGACGCCGTCGTGCTCCAGCCGGAAGTCGTAGTGGTCCCGGGTGGCGTGGTGCTCCTGGATGACGAACGTCGGGGTGCCGTCCTTCCGGACCGTCGGCGCGTCCTCGGGGACGGGCTCCGGCGTCTTCGACGCGTCGCGCTTGGCTCGGTAGGCGGCCAGCCGGTCGAGACCCGGCTGCTCGGCCTCGTTCGCCTGTCGGGTCCGATCGCCGTCCCAGTGACCGTGGTCGTCACGCCCGACCGCCAACGAGGCGGACGCGACCGGGTGCAGGAAGTCCCCCCGTGCCTCCAGGCGTTCCAGGACCTCGTCCAGCGTGAGCTGGGCCAACCCGCGTTCCTCGAGTTCCTTCCAGGTGCGAGGCGCGGCGACCGTCGGCCGGTCACGGCCGCGCAGCGAGTACGGCGCGATGGTCGTCTTGTTGCCGTTGTTCTGCGACCAGTCGACGAAGACCTTGCCGGTGCGTTCGGCGCGGCTCATCGACGACAGCACGAGGTCCGGCATGTCCTGCTCCAGCGCCTTGGCGAGCTCGTGCGCCACCTCTGAGACGTGCGCGGTCGTCGCTCGGCCGTCCAGCGCGGCGTAGAGGTGGATGCCCTTCGACCCGGAGGTCACCGGGTACGGGTCGAGCCCCATGCCGTGCAGGAGCTCCCGCGCCGCGACGGCCACCTCGACGCACTCGGGCAGGCCGACGCCGTCCCCTGGGTCGAGGTCGAGCACGAGCCGGTCCGGGTTCTGCTGGCCGCCACGGGGGCCGAACCGCCACTGCGGCACGTGCAGCTCGAGCGCGGCCTGCTGCGCCATCCACACGAGCGTCGGCAGGTCGTCGACGATCGGGTACTCGTTGTCGTGCTCGGAGTGGTGGATCGTGTGGTGCCGGACCCAGTCGGGGGCGGAGTCCGGCAGGTTCTTCTCGAAGAACACCTTGCCGTCCACGCCGTTCGCCCACCGCTTCCGGGTCACCGGACGGTCCTTCACGTGCGGGATCATCCACGGCGCCACCCGCTCGTAGTACTCGATCACCCGTCCCTTGGTCGTGCCGGTCTCGGGGTAGAGCACCTTGTCGGTGTTCGTCAGCGCCAGGCGGCGGTCCCCCACCAGGACCACGGTCTTGCGTGCCGTCGGACTCACAGCGCGACCCCGGTCGCACCGGCCACGGTGAGGGTCGTGCCGGACGTGTACGACGACTCCGGACCGGCCAGGTAGACGTACGCGCTGCCGAGCTCGACGGGCTGCGCGGGCCGACCGAACGGGGTGTCCTGGCCGTACGCCGCGATCTCGTCGCCCGGGTAGCTGATCGGTTGGAGCGGCGTCCACACCGGACCCGGCACGACGGTGTTCGCGCGGATGCCCTTCGCCGCGAGCTGCCGGGCCAGTCCGTTCGTGTACGTGATGATGGCTGCCTTCGTCGCCGCGTAGTCGATCATGCGGTCCTGCGGCTGGTACGCCGACACCGAACTCGTCGTCACGATCGCGCTGCCGGGGGCCATGTGCGGGACGGCCGCCCGGACCAGCCAGAACAGCGAGTACAGGTTGACCTTCATGGTCCGGTCGAAGTCCGCGGTCGGCTGCTCGGTGACGTCCTCATGCACCTGCTGGTGGCCCGCGACGAGCACCAGCGCGTCGAGCCCGCCGAGCTCGCTCACCGCGTCGCGGACGAGCGTCTCGCAGAACCCCTCGTCGGTGAGGTCCCCGGGGAGCAGCACGGCCTTCCGCCCGAGGTCGCCCACGACGTCCCGGACGGCTTCCAGATCGTCGCGTTCCTCGGGCAGGGCGTTCAGCGCGACGTCGGCCCCTTCCTTCGCCATCGCGATCGCTGCCGCTCGCCCGATGCCCGAGTCAGCCCCGGTGACGAGCACGCGGTAGCCGGGCATGCGCCCCGTGCCGAGGTACGACGTCTCCCCGTGGTCGGGCTCGGGGTCCATCGCACTCGCCAGCCCGGACCCCTGCTGCGTCTGTGCTGGGAAGGGTGGGCGCGGGAACTGCGAGCGAGGGTCCTGCTTGTCGAGCTGGCTCATGCGCCCATCGTGCTCGCGCGCCGCCCGCCCCGGTTCAGTCAAGCGGGAACTGTGGAGAACCCGTCGGCTGCGGGCGCTCCTGTGCAGACACGGGCATCATGTGCCCATGAGGTCGATCTGGAAGGGCTCCATCGCGTTCGGGCTCGTCAACGTGCCCATCAAGGTCTACGCGGCCACCGAGACCCACGACGTCTCGCTCCACCAGGTCCACGACGAGGACAAGGGCCGCATCCGGTACAAGCGCGTGTGCGAATTCGGCCACGAGGTCGAGTACGCAGACATCCAGCGCGCCTACGACGACGGCGACAAGACGGTGGTGCTGACGGCGGACGACTTCAAGAAGCTCCCCGAGGAGCAGTCCCACGAGATCGAGGTCCTCGAGTTCGTGCCGGTCGAGCAGGTCGATCCGATGATGTTCGAGAAGTCGTACTACCTCGAGCCCGATTCGCGCTCCCCGAAGGCGTACGTGCTGCTGCGCGAGACCCTGGCGAAGACCGACCGGCTGGCGATCGTGCAGTTCACCCTGCGCCAGAAGACCCGGCTCGGCGTCCTCCGGGTGAACGACGAGGTCATCCTCCTGCAGGGCCTGCTCTGGGGTGACGAGGTGCGCGCTGCGGACTTGAAGGCCCTCGACACGTCCGTCAAGGTCAGCCCGACCGAGCTGAAGATGTCGTCCTCGCTCGTCGACAGCATGTCGACGGACTTCGACCCCGACCGCTACACCGACTCGTACCAGGCGGAGCTGCAGCAGCTCATCGACGCGAAGCTCGAGGCCGGCGACGACATCGACACCGAGAAGACCTTCGGTGAACAGACGGACGAGGACGACGATGGCGAAGGTGGTGACGTCATCGACCTGATGGCCGCCCTGCGGGCGTCCGTGGACAAGAAGCGGTCTGGAGGCACGGGGTCGCGTTCCCGGAGCGGGTCCGGTTCCGCGAAGAACGAGTCCACGGCAGACGAGTCACCGAAGAAGGCGCCCGCCAAGAAGGCACCGGCGAAGAAGACGCCGGCGAAGAAGGCCCCTGCCAAGAAGCCCGCCGCGAAGAAGCAGGCGAGCTAGCCGGACCCGCGACACGAGGCGGAAACACGCGTCCGCCAGACTTGGCACATGACTCCAGAAGAGCCTGGGGCCTTGTCGTCGCCACCCGCGACCGATGGCCCGCCCGTCACCGTCTCCATCACCCGCCTGGTCGAACCCGAACGGATCCCCGACGTCACCCGGTGGGTGCAGTCCGGCGTGAACCTCGCGAACCGCTACCCGGGCTTCCTCGGCTCGGGGTGGGTGCGATCGCACGCGACGAGCCGCGAGTGGCACATGCTGTACCGGTTCGCCGACCACGACTCCCTCGCCACGTGGGAGAACTCCGACGACCGGCTGCGGTGGCTCGACCTCGGCCGTGACCTCGTGGTGGAGTCCCGCGTCGAGAAGCGCACCGGGATCGAGGGCTGGTTCGACGCCCCGGCCGATGCCCCGGCGTCGAGCGCTCCGCCGCGGTGGAAGCAGGCGGTGAGCATCTGGCTCGGGTTCTTCCCGGTGAACCTGGCCTTCACGTACCTGGTCGGCTGGCTGGTCCCCGCGTTCGGCCACCTGCCCGTGCTGCCCCGGGTGCTCGTGACGACGCTCGTGCTCACCCCCATCATGACGTTCTGGGTGCTCCCCTTCGTCACCCGGATGATCCGCCCGTGGCTGCTCGCACCCCCGCGCGCCGTGCGGGCGGTGCAGCGCGCCTAGACCCGGTCGTGCCCGAGCGCGCTCCAGCCGACCCGGAGCACGTACGGCCGTGCCTCGGTGGCCGACGCCTCGGTCTCGTAGGTCAGCGCGAGCATGGCGATCGCGCCGAAGGCGCCGGAGACCCGGGCCCGACGCTCGAGCGACGTGGCGTCGGCATGCTCCATGTCGATGCCGAACGCGGCGAGGAGCGCCCGGGCGACGGGTTCGAGCCGGATGCCGACGTCGTCGCCCCGACGGAGCGTGAACGCGGCGAGAGCGAGTTCCGCCCAGCCGGGTCGGGTGAGTGCGAGGTCCGTGATGCCGGCCAGTGCGGCGGCGTCACGGTCTGGTCCGGCGGGGACCTCCGACACGGCCGCCCGGATCACCTCGGTCTGCGCGGTGCACTGCGCCAGTGCCGCGTCGACGAGCGACTCCTTGTTCGTGAACCGCGCGAGGATGCCGGCCTTCGAGTACCCGGCCTGGTCCGCGACGGCCTGCACCGCGGTGTCCTTGATCCCACGCCGGGCGATGAGTCCGGCGGTGATGTCGAGGACGTCGCGGTCGATCTCCTCGCTGGACGGCCTGCCCCGGCGCGGGGTCATCCGCGACCCCGCAGCGACGACACCGCCAGGGTCACGCCCGTCATGAGCTCCCACGCCACGATCGTGTACACGGAAGCACGCTCCCACACTCCGTCGGGGAACACGTCGACGACGCTCGACGACGAGTCCACCAGGAGCATCACGAGCGACACGATGCCGACGACGCCGAGCACGACGCTCACGACCCGGTAGGCCCGGGGAGCCCGCAGCGCGGAGGACCCGGTGCCCGCCACGATCGCCAGGACGTTGCCGCTCAGGATCGCCACCGCAGCCCCGCTCACGTGCAGCACGATCGCACCGCTCTCGACGCTCGCCTCGCTGCCGTGGAACAGCCCGACGAGCAGGATGCCGACGAAGTGCAGCGCGGCGAGGACCCCGACCGCCGCCCGGACCCGGCTGGACGCCGACCGGACGAGGACCGCGACGAGCACCCCGGCCAGGCCGAACAGGATCCCGTGCCCGATGAACGTCGTGTTCATGACGGCGTGCAGCGGAGAGTCGATCGCCCGGCCCTGGAAGGACCCGACCTCGGGCACCCCGAGGTCCGAGATGTAGTTCGTGGCGTAGCTGTAGCGCGGGTACGCGGCGGCGGTGATCGCCTCGCCGGTCAGCCAGCCGACGCCGCCGAGGATCCAGAGGAGCGCTGAGAGGCCCATACCGCGAGTGTCCGTTTTGGTCATACTGTGACCATAACGGTCAAATCTGGGGCTCAGCCCAGGACGCTCAGCTGGTCGAGCCGCTCCAGGATCACGCCCTCGCGGAGCGCCCACGGGCAGATCTCCAGCGCGGGCAGGTCGAAGATGTCCAGGCACGCCTCGGCGACGAGCGCTCCCGGGACGACCTGGTGTGCCCGGCTCGGCGAGACCCCCGGGAGCTCAGCCAGCTCGGCCACCGACATCGTGAGCAGCGACGGCAGCTTCGTCCGCAGTACCTCCCCGTCGAGGGCGCGCGGCACGAGCGGCCCGGCACCGGACGGCGCGGCGCCGCAGATCCGGGCGATCGAGCGGAAGGTCTTCGAGGTGGCGACGGCACGGTCCGGCCGCCCGGCGCGCAGGAGGAGCCCGGCATCGCGGGCGATCTCGACCCGGATCTCGTGGCGGATCCGGCGGACGTCGTCCTCGGTGGGGGTCCCCGCGGCGAAGTACGAGCGGGCGAGCCGAGCGGCACCGATCGGCATCGACCACGCCACGTCGGGGGCCTCGTCGCCACCGCCGGCGATCTCGAGCGACCCGCCACCGATGTCGAACACCGCGAGCCGCCCGGCCGACCAGCCGAACCACCGCCGGACGGCGAGGAACGTCAGGCGCGCTTCGTCCTCGCCGGAGAGCACGGCGAGCTCGACGCCGGTGGCCGACTCGACGTGGGCCAGGACGGCCTCGGAGTTCACCGCGTCGCGCACCGCGGAGGTCGCGAACGCGAGCATGTCCTCGCACCCGCGTTCCTCGGCGACGCGGACGGCATCGGCGACGAACGCGGTCAGTGCCTCGACGCCCGCCTCCGTCACCGCACCGGCGTCGTCGAGGTGCTCGGCGAGCCGGAGCGGCTGCTTGAACGACGACGCCGGCAGCGGCGCCGCGCCGCCGTGGGCGTCGACCACCAGGAGGTGGCCGGTGTTGGACCCGATGTCGAGGACTCCCACGCGCATGCATGCAGAATACCGGCGCGTAGGGCCCGTGATGGCCGAGCCCGCAGGGAGGATCACCGGGCCAGGAACGACTCCAGTTCCGCGGTGGTCGGGTACGACGCTTGTGCGCCCGCCTTCGTCGCGGCGTACGCCCCGACACCGACGGCGAACCGAGCCGCGTCGACGAGGGCGTCCCCCGCCGCGAGCCGCAGCGCGACCGCACCCATGAACGCGTCGCCGCAGCCCGTCGTGTCGACCGGCTCGACCCGCACGGCGTCGATCGACACCGGATCGTCGTCGCCGTCGTGCACGGTGCAGCCCGCGCCACCCCGGGTCACGATCGACCGCTTGACACCGTGGTCCCCGAGCTCGGCTGCCTCGTGCTCGTTCACCAGCAGCACGTCGGTCAGCTCGAGGAGCTCGGCCGGTACGGCACCGAACGGGGAGAGGTTCGTCAGCACCGTGACGCCCGCGGCACGAGCGGCCCGGGCGGCGGCGAGGACGACGTCGATCGAGACCTCGAGGCAGAGCCCGAGCACACCGGCGCCCTGGAAGGCATCCGACGGCACGTCCGAAGGGGTCAGCGTGCCGTTCGCGCCGGCGGAGATCACGATGGTGTTCTCCCCCGCGCCGTCGACCGTGATGACGGCGGTGCCGGTGGCCACGCCCTCCCGGACGGCGATGTGCGTCGTGTCGACACCCGCCGCCGCGACGGAGTCGCGGAGCAGTGCACCGTTCCCGTCGTCGCCGACCGCACCGATCATGCGCACCGTGCCCCCGAGCCTCCCGGCAGCCACTGCCTGGTTGGCGGACTTGCCCCCCGGCAGGATGGCGAGGTCGGACCCCTGGAGGGTCTCACCGGGCTTCGGGAAGCGCTCCGTGCGGACCACGAGGTCCGCGTTGAGGCTCCCCACGACGACGATGCCGGTCATGCGGCGGCTCCTGTCTCGGCCGAGGCCGGGCGCGGGATGAGGAAGGACGTGGCGAGTGCCGCGCAGGTGATGACGGCACCGAGCAGCATGCCACCGGAGTAGCCGGCGGTGCCCGCGGACCCGCCGGTCCCGAGCGCGATCTGCAGGGCCGGCAGGACGGCGAAGCTGATGCCGGCACCGAGGTTGAACGCACCCGCGTTGAGACCGGGCAGGAAGCCCGGGTTCGACTCCGGCGAGAGCACGATGCCGAGGCCGTTCAGGATGATGTTCGCGATGCCGGCGTAGGTGATGCCGATCAGGACCGTCGCCGCGATGAGCACCGGCAGCGAGTGCACGCCGACCAGTGCCATGACCACGGTGGCGACGATGCTGCCGACGAGACCGACGCGCAGCACGGCGCGGTAGCCGAGCGTCGGTGCGAGCCGGCCGGCGAACGGTCCGACGACCCAGCCGACCAGCGCGTACGGGGTGAGGAACGCGAGCGAGGCGAGGTCGGCCTCCATGCCGAAGCCCGCGTCCCGGTTCTGCGCGAGGCTCGTGACGAGGCCGTTCACGACGGCGAACACACCCGTCATGGTGAGCAGGGTCGTGACGAGGAGCGCCCAGGTCGCACGGCGCTTGAGGAACCGCGTCTCGACGAGCGGCTCGCGCACCCGCGACTCGACCGCCCAGAAGACGCCGAAGGCCACGAGTGCCAGCACGATCCCGCCGACCACGAGCCCCCAGTTCGCCGCGGCGAGCTTGCCCGCCTCGTTGAACGCGGTGAGGAGTGCACCGACGCTGATGACGAGCGGGAGAACACCCCACCAGTCCATCCGGGTGCCGGCCGACGGCTTCGACTCGACACCCCAGGCCGCGACCATGACCGCCGCGATGACCGTGACGATCGCGATGACCCAGAAGATCCCGCGGAACCCGAAGTGCGTCGCGATCCAGCCACCGGCCAGGGCGTCGACGCCGGCGATGCCGCCGTTCACCGCGGTGAGCAGGCCGAGCGCGGCGCCGTAGCGCTTCGGGTCGGCGATCTCGTTGCGGAGGATGAGCAGCCCGATCGGCACGACCGGACCGGTCACGCCCTGGATCATGCGACCGACGAACAGCATCGGCACGTTGACCGCGAGGGCGGCGACCACGCTGCCGACGAGCATCACCGCGAGCATGCCGAGCAGGACGCGCTTGCGACCGACGATGTCGGACAGGCGCGGCAGGAACAGCGAGAACAGCGCGGCCAGGGTGAAGAACAGCGTCTGCGACAGGCCGATCGTGGCGTCGTCGGTGTGCAGCTCGCGCGCCATCGTGACCAGGGCGGGGCTGAGCATGCTCGCGTTGAGCTGGAACGCGATGCAGGCAGCGAGGAGCGCGGCGGTGAGGGCGCCGATCGACTTCTTCGTCGATGTGGTGGTCATGGGGGTCAGTGCTCCGTGGTGGTCGTGGTGGTTGCGGTCCGAGGGGTCCAGCCCGTGTCCGGGGTCTCGCCGATGCGCTCGAGGGCATCGACCACGAGGTCCCAGAACCGGCCGTGGTCGAGCTCCATCGCGGCGCTCGTGCGGCAGTCCTCCGGCGCGGGCGCGCGGAAGTCGGCGACCGTCATGCCGAGGGTCAGGGTGCCCTGCGTCTCGATGTGGATCGGGACCTTCACGGCACGGACGACGGTCGGGTCGATGACGTACGCGACGGCGCAGGGGTCGTGCACGGGCGGGGCGTCGAAGCCCTGGGCGTCCTTGTACGTCTGGCCGAAGAAGTCGAGCAGTTCGCCGACGAACGCGGCCGGCGCGGTGCCGACGGCGGCGATGCGCGCGGCGACCTCCGGGGTGGCGAGCGCCTGGTGCGTCAGGTCGAGGCCGACCATGACGACGTCCCAGCCCGCGTCGAAGACGATCGAGGCGGCCTCGGGGTCGATGACGATGTTGAACTCGGCGACCGGGCTCCAGTTGCCGACGTGCACGCCGCCGCCCATGAGCACGACCTGCTTGACGCGCTCGACGATGCGGGGCTCCTTGCGGGCCGCGAGGGCGATGTTCGTCAGGCCACCGGTCGGCACGAGGGTGACGGTGCCGGGCTCGTGCGCCATGACCGTCTCGATGATGAGGTCGACCGCGTGCCGATCGTCCAGCTCGAACGACGGCTCCGGGAGCATCGGACCGTCGAGACCGCTCTCGCCGTGGATGTCCGGCGCGACCTCGATCTCGCGCAGCAGCGGGCGGTCGGCGCCGGCTGCGAACGGCACCCCGGTGATCCCGGCGATGCGGGCGACGGCGAGGGCGTTGCGGGTGACCTTCGGGAGCGTCTGGTTCCCGACGACGGTGGTCACGGCCAGGAGCTCGATGTCCGGGTTGCCGTGGGCCAGCAGGATGGCGACGGCGTCGTCGTGGCCGGGGTCGCAGTCGAGGATGATCTTCTCGGGCACGGGCGTGCTCCACTTCTTCGGGGATGAGGTCTGGGCCCGACGTGGTGGGGGTCCGCGGCGGAGGATCAGCTCCCGCGGCACGTCAAGCGTTTGACATCAGAACACGTCAAGCGTTTGACGTCAAGTCAGAGCGGCACGTCCCGACGCGGCGCCCGGCCTCGCGCACCGCCGGTCGGTAGCATCGTCGGGTGCCATCCTCCGCCGCTCCCGGCCGCCGTGTGACCGCAGCGATGGTGGCCGAGCGCGCCGGCACGAGCATCGCCACCGTCTCCCTCGTCGTGAACGGCAAGGAGCGCGGGCGGGTCTCCGAGCCGATCGCCACACGGGTGCGCGACGCCGTCGACGCCCTCGGCTACGTGGTCGACCACGCGGCGAGCTCCCTGGCGCGGGGTTCCGGCGACCTCGTCGTCCTCATCGCCCCGGACCTGTCGAACCCGTTCTTCGCCGAGGTCATCCGTGGCGTGCGGGACACCGTCGGCGACCGCTTCCAGCTCGTGCTCTCCGTGACCGAACGCGGCGCGCAGCCCGTGGCCGCGGACGTCCGGCGCTTCGAACGACTCCGGCCGGCGGGGATCCTCGTCGACGCCCCGGCCGCCGGCGAGGCCATGACCGCCACCGTGCCCGTGGTGCTGCTCGACGCTCCCGGTGGCGAGGAGGCCGTCAACTACGACCTCTCCCCCGGCGTGCACGAACTCGTCGCGCACCTGCACGAGCGCGGGCACCGGCGGGTCGGCTACCTCGACGGGACCTCGCGGGCGGCGACGTTCGGCGTCCGTCGGGAGCTCTTCGAGCAGGAGTGCGCCGCGGTCGGCATCGAGGTCTCCGAGGTCACCGCCCGGGCCGACCTCACGGTGGACGCTGCGGCATCGGCGACGGAGCACGTCCTCGAGGCCTGGCAGGACGACGACGTCACGGCGGTCGTCGCGGCCGCCGACACCCTGGCGTACGGGGTGCTCCGGGTCGCCGGGCGGCTCGGCATCGCGGTCCCCGGGGAGCTGGCGGTCGCCGGCTTCGACGACCTGCCGTCGTCCTCGGTCACCGCGCCGGCCCTGACGAGCGTCGCGCTCCCGGGCGCGGACCTCGGCCGCGCAGCGGCGCTGCGGCTGCTCGCGACGCTCGACGGCACCGCGCCCGAGGCCGCCGTGCTGCCCGCGCGGCTCGTGCGCCGCGCGAGCACGGGCGCGTAGCGCGCCGCGCCGCGGTTCCTGTCCCGAAAAGCGACGACGGGGCCGTGGGCGCGTGGAGCGGCGGCCTGGAGGCACGGTGCGGGGCCGCCCCGCGCCTCCAGGCCGGCGGTGGTCGCGACCACCCCGCCAAGGCGACAGATCCCGCGGATGGGGACCGGCGAGACCGCGAAAGCGACAGTTCTCCGCGGATGTTCCGCGGAGAACTGTCGCTTTCGCGAAGGTGGGCGGGCCGGCCTACCGGTCGGCTTGCTCCGCCGACGCGGCCTGCTCCGCGGCCGGAGCCGCGTGGCCCGCGCGCTGCGCACGCTCGAGCTCGTCGGCCTCGTCACCGCCGACCGCCTCGCCGCGGGCGACCATGCCGGCCGTGTCGGAGAGCTTGATCTGCGGCAGGAACAGGGCGAGCAGGAACGCCACCGCGATGAACGGCAGCAGGTACCAGAACACCGGCGCCAGCGAGTCGGCGTACGCGTTCACGATGCCGTCCTGCACGGCCTCGGGCAGCTTCGCCACCGTCGCGGGGTCGATGCTGCCCGCCGACGACGCGGCATCGGTCGCCGAACCACCGGCACCGCGGAACACGTCGGTGAGCGACGTCGTGAGCCGGGCCGTGAAGAGCGCTCCGAACACGGCGGTGCCGAGGGAGGCGCCGACCTCACGGAAGTAGTTGTTCGTCGACGTCGCGGTGCCCACCTGCTCGGCCGGCACGGCGTTCTGCGCCACGAGGACGACCACCTGCATGATGAGGCCGAGGCCCGCACCGAAGACGAACAGGTACGCGCAGATCAGCCAGATCGGGGTGTCTGCCGCGAGCTGGGTCATGGCCAGCATCGCGAGGGCGACGAGGATCGTGCCGATGATCGGGAACATCCGGTAGCGGCCGGTCTTCGTGATCAGGTTGCCGGACGCGATCGAGGTGCCGATCAGGCCGACCATCATCGGCAGCATCAGCAGACCCGAGACCGCGGCCGAGGTGCCCGATGCCATCTGCAGGAACGTCGGGACGAAGCCGATCGCCGCGAACATGCCGATGCCGAGCACGAGGCCGATGCCGGTCGCGAGCAGGAAGGTCCGGTTCTTGAAGAACGACAGCGGCAGGACCGGGTCCGCCGCACGCGACTCGACGAGAACGAGGAGCGCGGCCGACACGACGAGACCGGCGAACCAGGCCCAGGTCTCGGGGACGTCCCAGCCGTGGTCCTTGCTGCCGCCGAACTCCGAGAAGAACACGAGGCACGTCGTCGCGGCGGACATGAACAGCACGCCGAGCACGTCGATGCGCTTCGTCGCCTTCTTGCTCGGCAGCGTGAGCGCGAACCAGGCGACGAAGAACGCCGCGATGCCGACCGGGATGTTGATGTAGAACGCCCAGTTCCAGGTGAGGTGGTCGACGAAGAAGCCGCCGAGCAGCGGGCCGCCGATCGCCGACAGGCCGAAGATCGCGCCGAGCGGGCCGAGGTACTTGCCGCGCTGGGAAGCCGGCACGATGTCGGCGATGATCGCCTGCGACAGGATCATCAGACCGCCACCGCCGAGGCCCTGCATCGCACGGAACACGACGAGCTGCGTGAAGTCGCCGGCGAAGGCACAGCCTGCGGACGCGATCGTGAACAGGGCGATCGCGATGAGGAACAGGTTGCGGCGACCGAGGACGTCGCCGAACTTGCCGTACACGGGCATCACGATGGTCGAGGCGAGGAGGTACCCGGTCGTCAGCCACGCCTGGTGCGCGACGCCGCCGAGCTCGCCGACGATGGTGGGCATCGCCGTGGAGACGATGGTCTGGTCGAGGCTGGAGAGCAGCATCCCCGCGATGAGCGCGGAGAAGATGATCCAGATCCGGCGCTGCGTGAGGAGCAGCGGCCCGTCGGAGCCTGGGCGAGCACGCTTGGTCGTGCCCGGCGCGGTGGCGCTCATGGAGTGGTGTCCTGTCCGGTCGTGATGGCCGCCCTCAGCAGGCGGAGGTTCGTGGTGAGCAGCTCGTCGAACGGCGGCCCGGTCGCTTCGTCGAAGGCGTCGTCGAAGAACGTCTCGGCGGTGACCTTGAGCAGTGCGGCCGCCGCCTCGGTGACCAGCCGTGCACGTCGGTCAGCGGGGTCGCCCCAGCCGAATCGCTGCCGCACGGCCTCGGTGATCCGGGCGAGCTGCACGTCGGTCGCGGAGAGGAACCGGGCGACGAGCGCCGGCTCCCGCTCGAACACCCGACGGACGAGGGCCTCGTCCGCACGGTCGATGCCGACGCGGTGGAACTGGTCGATCGCCAGCGCGACGATCGAGTCGAGCGGGTCGAGGTCGCCGGGGACGATCCCGCCCGCGGCGTACTCGTCGATCGCCTCGACGTCGGCGTTGATCTCGATGCCGAGCACGGCGTCGTCCTTCGACGCGAAGTGGTTGAAGAACGTGCGCCGGGACACCCCGACGGTCTCGCAGAGCTGCTCGATCGTGAAGCCGTGCAGCCCGTGCTCGACTGTCGAACGGCGCGCTTCGACGATCATGCGTCGGCGCAGCGCGCGGGTGCGTTCGGTGGTGCTCACCGAGCAAGAATTGCACTCTGTACCTGAAAGTGCAACGAGAGGTCGGGTTACAGCGCCTTCTCGAAGCAGAACGACCACGGCATCGTCGCGGCGTAGGGCTCGTACACCGGGATCCGCGTCCAGCCGGTCTTCTCGTAGAGCGCCACGGCCTCGGGCTGCTTGTCGCCCGTCTGCAGGATGAGCCGCTCCGCCCCCTGCTCCCGTGCGACCTGCTCCCCCTCGGCGAGCAGGGCGGTCGCCGCACCCTTGCCCCGCGCGGCGGCGAGCACGATGAGGCGCTTCAGCTCGACCTCGTCGCCGAGTCGTCGGACGGCGATGTGCCCGAGGGCCTCGCCGTCCTCGTCGATCGCGAGCAGCGAGGTGATGATCGTCGCCGGGTCCACGGCGAGCGCCCGGCCACGCTCGGCCGTCACCGCCGGGTCCTCGTCGCCGTTCGACGCGCCGTAGCGCTCGTGCATCTCCTCGTCCATGCGGGCGCGGAGCGCCACTCCTCGGGGGTCCTCCCACGCGGCGCGTTCGATCGTGATCACGACGGACGATCCTGTCACGGATGCCAGCGTCGGCGCGACGTCTGCTCCTCGTAGGGCTGCGGGTCCGGGTAGGTCAGGAGTTCGACGGTGCTCCCCCACGGCGTGCGGACGTAGACGAACCGGTTGCGGTCTCCGGCCTCGGGGCCCGGCAGCGGTCGCGGCTCCCCCAGCGCGGTGGCCCCGGCGGTGACGACCCGCTCGAGGGTGGCGTCGAGGTCGTCGACGTACAGCGCGAGGTGCTGCCAGCCCAGGTCCGACGGCACCGCGGGGTCGTCCTGGTCGACGTGGTCGAACGCGAACAGCTCGATGCCCGGACCGCCGGGCAGGGCGAGCATCCGGATCCGGACCTCACGAGCGGTACCGGGCACGCCGAGACGACCGGTGGTCGCCGGCCCCTCCTTCGGCGGCTCGTCGGCACGCAGCGTGTCGTACAGCACCTCGGCGTCGAAGGCCCGGACGAGGAAGTCGGTGGCGGCCTCGACGTCGGGCACGGTCACGCCGACGTGGTCGATGCCCCGGACGCTCATGCGGCCTCCGCCAACGCCGCGATCGGGCCGTCGCCGGCACGGAACGCGGCGAGCACCGCTGCCGCGTCGTCGTACACCTCGGCCGCACCGGCACCGCGGAGTTCGTCGCCGCCGATCCCACCGGTCATCACGCCGACGCAGGTCACGCCGACGCGGCCGGACGACTCGACGTCCCACATCGCGTCGCCCACCATGACCGCGGCGTCGGCGTCGACGCCGGCCTTGCGGAGCGCGACCTGGATGATCCCGGGGTCTGGTTTCGCCTGCTCGACGTCCTCGGAGCTCGTCACGGCCGCGATCCACCGCTCGGCGTCCAGCAGGTCCCGCAGCCGCACGAGCTCGTTCTCCGGAGCACTGGTCGCGAGGACCACGGCGTGCCCGGCCTCGGCGACCGCCTGCAGGAGCTCGCGCGCCCCCGGGAGCAGTCGGAGCCGCGGCTGGTGCTCGGCGAAGTACGCCGAGTGGTACTGCTTCGCGGTGCCCCGGGTGTCGTCCGAGGCGTCCGGGAGCAGTTCCCCGAGCAGCTTCGCGGAGTCCATGCCGATCGCCCGGTGGATGTGCCAGGCGTCGACGGACTCGCCGACCGCCAGGAACGCGCGCCACCAGGCGTCGATGTGGGCGTAGTTCGAGTCGACGAGGGTCCCGTCGATGTCGAACAGGACAGCGGTGGAGGGTGCGTCCGGCATCCCTCCACCCTGGCCTGGAGGCACGGATCGCCTCCCAGGGGCGACCCGCGTCCGTCAGACGGTGATCGACTCGCCTGCGGGCAGGATCTGCACCGGCACCGGTCCGAGGCCGTCCGGGCCGAGGAACCGCGCGGCGGACTGCTGTCCGAGCTCGCTGAGCATCGCCTCGTGGATCTGCACGGCGTGCTCCGGCGAGACCGCGCGGACGTAGTCGACGGCCTCGGCGGTGCTCGTCCACGGGCCGCTGGTCGGCAGCAGCAGGGTCTGCACCGGGACGCCGGGCTTGAGATAGGCGTCACCGGGGTGGAAGACGACGCCGTTCACGAGGTAGCCGACGTTCGCGATGGTCGGGATGTCGCCGTGGATGACGGCGTGCTCCTCGCCGAAGACCTGCACGGAGAACGGGCCGACCTCGAACGCGTCACCGGCGGAGACGGCGGCGACGCGGCCGTCGTGGGCGCCGAGCTGGTCGACGATCGCGGCGGGGCCACGGACGACGAGCGCGTCGTTCGCGTCGAGCGCGGCACGGACGGCGTCGACGTCGAAGTGGTCGAAGTGCTCGTGGGTCACGAGGACGGCGACGGCTGCCGTCGCGAGGTCGGCACCCTCCGGCGTGAACGTGCCCGGGTCGATGACGAGGGTGGCGCCGTCCTGCTCGAGGACGACGGTGGCGTGGTTGTACTTCGTCAGCTCCATGCCCCCGATTCTACAACCGTGTTGTACATCTCCGGGTCGATCCGGATGAGAGGTCGTTCACCGTTCGAGCCGTGCCGCGATGCGGTGGAACAGCTCCGGCACCCGGGCGAGCGCCGCACGGTCCGCCTCGGACAGCTCCGAACCGATCACGGACGCGAACGTCCCGGCCCGGGCGCTGCGCTCCCGCAGCATGACCGTGCGACCGGCGTCCGTCAGCCGGATCACCGAGACCCGCCGGTCGCCGTCCGCGACCCCTCGCTCGACGAACCCGCGCTCCTCGAGCTCCGCCACCGTCCGCGACTGCCCCTGGTGCTTCACCCCACGGGCACGGGCGAGCTCCGCGATGGTCTGCGGCCCCTGCCGGTCGAGCAGCCCCAGGCTCGCGCTCTGCGCCTGCGGCAGCTCGTCGGTGAGTGCCCTGGTGGCCCGCACGATCCGCCCGATCGACTCGCGGAGCTCCTCGGCGAGGTCGTCCGGGGTCGTCGTCATGCCCTCGACCGTACCGCCGGAGCCCAGCACCGGCGGCGACGCCGGACGTAACCCGCTGCCGGACGGACCGCTGCACGACGAAGTGTGACGCGCCTCCAGGCCGGATCAGCGGCCCCAGACGCAACGCGACGCAACCCGGGGACACGACCCGTCACCGAGCGTGCGGAGCCCGCACCGGCGACCCGATCATCGGGTCCCATGACCACCACCACCACCGCACCCGCCCGGACCGACCGCGCAGCGGACCTGGTCGACGCGCTCGGTCGCCTGCACCCCGACATCGAGGTGCGCCCCGCCGGCCGCGCGACGAGCGCCTACCGGTACGACGCCGGCACCACGCCCCGGAACGGTGCGCCCGTCGAGGGCGACGGGCCGGCCGTGGCGTTCCCGTCCGACGCCGCTGCGGTGCAGGCAGTCGTCCGGCTCGCCGGCGAACACGGCGTCTCGA
The DNA here is from genome assembly GCF_040544915.1 of Curtobacterium sp. 1544. Taxonomy (NCBI): domain Bacteria; kingdom Bacillati; phylum Actinomycetota; class Actinomycetes; order Micrococcales; family Microbacteriaceae; genus Curtobacterium; species Curtobacterium sp. 1544. The sequence continues at coordinate 29,815 of NZ_JBEPKX010000026.1, read as the reverse complement.
TCGTGCCCCGGGGTGCCGGCTCCGGACTCTCCGGCGGCGCCACCGCGACCCGGGACCAACTCGTCGTGTCCACCGAGCGCCTCGACCGCATCGTCGAGGTCGCTCCGCTCGACGAGGTCGCCGTCGTCGAACCCGGCGTCGTCAACGCGGCGCTCAACGCCCACCTGGAGCCGTACGGGCTGTTCTACGCACCCGACCCGGCCAGCTTCGAGATCTCGACGATCGGCGGCAACATCGCGACGAACGCCGGCGGCCTGCGCTGCGCGGGGTACGGCGTGACGCGGGAGTCGGTGCTCGGCCTCGACGTGGTGCTCGCGGACGGCAGCCTGGTGTCCGTCGGCCACCGGTCGGTCAAGGGCGTCAACGGCCTCGACCTGACCTCGTTGTTCGTCGGCTCCGAGGGCGTGCTCGGCATCGTCGTCCGCGCGATCGTCCGGCTCCGGCCGATCCCGGTCGCCCGCCGGACCGTCTCCGCGTTCTTCCCGAGCACGTCGGCGGGGCTCGACGGACTCGACGCGATCACCCGCTCCCCCGTCCGGCCCACCGTCGTGGAGTTCTTCGACGAGCCGAGCCTCACCGCGATCGACGCCTTCAGCGGCACCGCGCTGCGGGACCGGGGCGCGTCGCTCGTGCTCGTCGAGCTCGACGGCTACGGCATCGACGAGCAGACCGCCGACCTCACCACGGCACTGACCTCGTCCGGCGCCGTCGTGACCGCCGAGACCGCCGAGGACGGCCACGCCCTGTGGGAGCTCCGCCGGCACGGCCGCGGGCACACCGAACCGCAGTGGTTCGTCGGCGAGGACATCGCCGTACCGAAGTCCCGCCTGCGCGACGTGTACTCCCGGTTCGCCGAGCTCGAGGAGCGCTTCGACGTGCGCGTCTCGGCGGTGTCGCACGCGGGGGACGGGAACCTCCACCCCGCGATCACGCGGGCCATCGGCGACGCCGACCCCGCCGACCGCCCGGCTGCCCTCGACGAGGCCGCGACCGAACTCGTCCGCATCGCCCTCGCCGCCGGCGGCACCGTCACCGGCGAGCACGGCATCGGCACGGTGAAGCGGGAGTGGGCGGCGCTCGAGCTGTCGCCGCGGCACCTCGCCGCGCAGCGGGCACTCAAGGACGCCCTCGACCCGGCCGGGCTGCTCAACCCCGGCAAGGCCATCTGACCCGCTCCACCCGGAACCGACCCGCGCTCCACCCGACCCTGACAGGAACCCCCATGACCGATTCACCCCGCTGGCGCCGGCCCCTCGCCGGTCTCGCGATCGCCGCTGCGGCGGCCCTCGTCCTCACCGCGTGCTCGTCGGGCTCGCAGGCATCGTCGACGTCGGACGGCAAGCCCGTCGAGGGCGGCAACCTCACCTTCCTCATCCAGGGCTACGACAACGGGTTCGTGTCGAGCAAGAGCGCGATCTCGAGCTACGAGGGCAACCTCTGGGGCGAGATCACCGACAAGCTCGTGTACGTCGACGCGAAGGGGAAGACCAGCCCGTGGATCGCCACGAGCTGGGACCAGTCCGACGACGCGAAGCACTTCACGCTGCACCTCGAGAAGGGCGTGACTTTCTCGGACGGCACCGCGCTCGACGCCCAGGCCGTGGTCGACAACATCGACCTCTGGGCCCACGGCGACGCCGAACGGGGCATCAGCAAGGTGGGCCTCTTCCCGTCGAGCACCTTCATCGGGGCGAAGGCGACCGACGACCACACCGTCCAGGTCGACTTCTCGTCGCCCGCCCTCGGGTTCATCCCGACGCTCGGGTACCACGGCTCGATCCTGCTGTCGCCGAAGACCCTGGCGCTGCCCGTCGACCAGCAGGCCGACCTGTCGAAGGAGATCGGCTCCGGGCCGTTCACGGTGAAGTCGGTCAAGGAGGGCGAGGAGTACGTCCTGGCGAAGCGGAAGGACTACGACTGGGGGCCCGCGGCGCTCGGCCACACCGGTGCGCCGTACCTCGACACCCTGACCTACAAGGTGATCAAGGACGAGTCGGTCCGGACGCAGGCGGTCGTCGCGGGTCAGGCGGACGTGTCGTTCAACGTCGAGCCGCAGGAGATCGACTCGCTGAAGTCGCAGGGCTTCACGGTCGACACCCCGCGGTACCTCGGGTTCACCGACGGCTTCAAGGTCGACACCACCGCGTTCCCGACGAACGACGCCGCGGTCCGCAAGGCGATCCAGATCGGCATCGACCGGAAGGCGATCCTGAAGACCGTCTACACGTCGGACTGGCAGGCCGCGACGTCGTTCATCCAGGGCAACGTTCCGGAGGTCGCCGACGAGTCGAAGCTGCTCGCCTACGACCCGGACCGCGCCGAGCAGCTGCTCGACGACGCCGGGTGGACGACCGGCTCCGACGGTGTCCGGTCGAAGGACGGCAAGGACCTCGAGTTCACGCTCTCCCCCAACCCGTACGTGCCGTCGACGCAGGCCGAGGACGAACTGATCGCGCAGCAGCTCGCGAAGATCGGCGTCAAGGTCCGACTCAAGGTCGTCGACGTCGCCGGGTACGCCGCGGTGCAGGCATCCAACCCGCCGCTCTACCAGACCTCCCGCAGCTTCGTCGACGTCGGGACGGTCGCCGGCGTGCTCACCAGCCAGGACGGCGGCGAGGACTGGTTCGGCCTCGGCACCGGCGACGCGAAGCTCAACGAGCTGTCCACCGCCGTGGCCACCGCCTCGGACGAGACCGCCCGGAAGAAGGTCGCCGCCGAACTGCAGCAGTACGTGCTCGAGCAGGGCTACTTCGTCCCCACGGTGCAGCTCGTCCAGCGCCTGTACCTCATCTCGCCGAAGGTGCACGGGACGAAGTACAACGGCCTCGCCTACGCGAACTTCGCGACCGCCTGGATCGAGCGGTAGCCGTGTCGTACCTCCGTTACGCGCTGCTGCGGGTCGCGCAGGCCCTCGTCGTGGTCCTGCTGGCGTACGTGCTCACGTTCCTGGTGATCAGCGTGCTGCCCGGCGACGCGGTCACGAACGCGCTGCGCGACCCCCAGAGCGGCCTCAGTGAGCAGGACATCGCGAAGATCGTGTCCTACTACGGCCTCGACCAGCCCGTGCTCCTCCAGCTCTGGCTGTCGCTGTCCCGGTTCGTGGTCGGACAGCTCGGGTTCTCGCTGCAGTCGAACCTGCCCGTCACACAGGTCATCGCGGGCTCGTTGCCGTCGACGCTCGTGCTCGCCGGCTCGGCCCTGCTCGTGTCGATCGTCTTCGCGGTCGGCATCGCGTACGGCTCGCAGTACGCCCCGGGCGCCTGGCTCCGGAACGCGCTGCGGTCGGTGCCGTCGTTCTTCCTGTCCGTGCCGAACTTCGTGATCGGCCTGGTGCTCATCTCGTGGTTCGCGTTCCAGCTGCACACCTTCGCGGTGATCGAGCCGGACAGCCCCGTGGCGACGTTCTTCGCGGCCGTCACGCTGGCGATCCCGGTGTCGGCACCGCTCGCCGAGGTCCTCATCGCGAACCTCGACCACGAGTCCCGGCAGGAGTACGCGACCGTCGCGCGCTCCCGGGGGCTCTCGAAGGCGGGCCTGTTCGCCCGGCACCTGGTGAAGCCGTCGCTGCTGCCCGCGGTGACGATGGTGGCGCTCGTCGTCGGGGAACTGCTCGGCGGGTCCGTGATCACCGAGACGATCTTCGGTCGGGACGGCATCGGCGTGGTCGTGCAGAAGGCCGTCACGACACAGGACGTCCCGGTGCTGCAGGCCGTCGTGTCGCTGGCCGCGGTGGTGTTCGTGGTCGTGAACCTCATCGCCGACCTCGTGTCGCCGTTGCTCGACCCTCGCATCTCGCTGCGGACGACGTCGACGAAGGTACGCACCGCGACGGAGCTGGTGCCGGCATGAGCGCGGACCTCACCACCGTCCGGGTGGCCACGACGCCAGCGGTGCGGGCGGGGGAGCGCCGTCGCCGCCTGGCCGTCCCACCGACCGTGCTGCTCTCGTTCGCGGTGCTCGTGATCGTGCTGCTGTGGTCGCTCGCACCCGGCCTGTTCACCGGCCAGAGCGCCGTCACCGGGGACACGGCCGCGAAGCTGCAGGCACCGTCGGCCGCGCACTGGTTCGGCACCGACTACCTCGGCCGCGACCTGTACGCCCGCGTGGTGCACGGCACGGCGTCCTCGGTGACGAGCGCACTGGTCGCGGTGGCCATCGGCCTCGTGATCGGTGGTCTCATCGGGCTCGCGAGCGGGTTCCTGCGCGGCTGGGTCGACGTCCTGCTCGGGCGCGTCGTGGACGTCCTGCTCGCGATCCCGGGGTTCCTGCTGGCGGTGGTCATCGTCAGTTCGCTCGGTTTCCACACGATCAACGCCGCGATCGCCACGGGCATCTCGGCCGTCGCGGCCTTCGCCCGGCTCGCCCGCGCGGAGACGCTCAAGGCGCGGGGGTCGACGTTCGTCGAGGCCTCGACCCTCGTCGGCGGCTCTGGGGCCCACGCCCTGTTCCGGCACGTGCTCCCGAACGCGTACCGGTCGGTGCTCGCGCTGGCCGTGCTCAACCTCGGCACGTCGATCCTCGTGATCGCGTCGCTCGCCTTCCTCGGCTACGGCGACGCCCCACCCGCGTCGGACTGGGGGCTCCTGGTGGCCTCCGGCAAGACGTACCCGACGGCACCGTGGCTCGTGTACGCCCCGGCGGTCGTCATCGTCCTCACCGTGCTCTCGGTGAACCGGATCAGCCGCTGGCTGCGGAAGGCAGGTCGGTCATGACGGTCCTGGAGGAACGGATCACCGTGGACACGCTGCTCACGGTGCGTGGGTTGCGGGTCGCGTACGGCGGGACCGAGGTCGTGCACGGCGTCGACTTCGCGGTCCGCCGCGGGCGGACTGTCGCACTGATCGGCGAGTCCGGGTCGGGCAAGTCGACGATCGCGAAGGCGGTGCTCGGGCTGCTGCCCGCGGGTTCGACGGTCAGCGGCTCGGCGGACTTCGCGGGCGACGACCTCGTCACGCTGCCCGACCAGCGCTTCCGGGCGCTGCGCGGACGCCGGATCGGGTTCATCCCGCAGGACCCGGCGACCGCACTGAACCCGGTCCGGACGATCGGGTCGCAGGCGCTCGAGGCGGCCGCCCTCGCCGACGCCCCCACCGCCGAGGCACGACGGGCCGCGGTCCTCGCCGTCTTCGAGCGCGTCGGACTCACCGATCCCGAGCGGGTGTGGCGGTCGTACCCGCACGAGCTGTCCGGCGGCATGCTCCAGCGCGTGCTCATCGGCCTCACCGTCCTGCCCGAGCCGGACCTCGTCGTCGCCGACGAGCCGACGAGCGCCCTGGACGTGACGATCCAGAAGCGGATCCTCGACCTGCTCCAGCAGCTCCGAGCCGAGCGGGGGATCAGTCTGCTGTTCATCACGCACGACCTCGCCGTCGCGGCCGAACGGGCCGACGACCTCGTCGTGCTGCGGGACGGCGTCGTCGAGGAGCAGGGTCCCGCCGCCGAGGTGTTCCGCGCCCCGAAGTCCGAGTACGCCCGGCTCCTGCGCGCCGACGTGCCCGCGCTCAGCCCGGACCGCTACCGGTCCGGCGACGTCGGCCGCACCGCCGCCAGCCCCGATCGCCCTGCGCACGTCTCGGTGTCCGGGGTCGCCCGCCACTACGGCCAGGGCGACCGCACCGTCCGGGCCGTCGACGGGGTCTCGTTCGATGTCCGCGCCGGGACCACGCACGCGCTCGTCGGCGAGTCCGGCTCCGGCAAGACCACCACCGTCCGCATGCTGCTCGGCCTCGAACGCCCCGACGCCGGGGTCATCGCCGTCGACGGCGCCGAGGTGCACGGGCGCTCGAGGGCCGAGCTGCGCCGGGTCCGCCGACAGCTGCAGCTCGTCTACCAGAACCCGTTCACGTCGCTCGACCCGACGTGGCAGGTCCGACGGATCGTCGGCGAACCGCTCGACCGCTTCCGGATCGGTACTCGCGCCTCCCGGGCGGCGGCCGTCCGCGAGGCACTCGAGTCCGTCGGCCTGGACGAACGGTACCTGCGTCGCCGCCCCACCGACCTGTCCGGCGGGCAGCGGCAGCGGGTCGCGATCGCCCGTGCCCTCGTGCTCCGGCCCGAGGTGGTCGTGCTGGACGAACCGACGAGCGCGCTCGACGTCACCGTGCAGGCCGGGATCATCGGGCTGCTCACACGGCTGCAGCGGGAACTCGGACTGACTTACCTGTTCGTCTCGCACGACCTCGCCCTCGTGCGGCAGGTCGCGGACACCGTCACGGTGCTGCGGCACGGCCGGGTCGTCGAGTCCGGGCCGGTGGAGCAGGTGTTCCACGACCCGCAGCACGAGTACACGCGCACCCTGCTCGACGCCGTCCCGGCAGCCAGCTGAAGGAGAAGCCATGACGATCACCACCGCCAGCACGAAGCCGTCCCTCATCCGGGCGTTGACCGCGCCGAAGGGGTTCGGCGACCAGACGCTGCGCGACCCGCGGCCCGACGCGATCGAGCTGCTCGGCGGCATCCCCGACCCGGGCGTGCTGCCCGCGGCCGAGCTCGCCGAGGCCACAGCCCGCGTCCTGACCCGTCCCGGCCTGCCCGCGCTGCAGTACTCGCGGACCGCCGGCATCTCCCCGATCCGCGAGTGGATCGCCGCGCGCGAGGGCGTCCCCGTCGACCGGATCGTGATCACGAACGGCGGGTTCCACGGCCTCGCCCTGGCGATCCAGGTCGTCCTCGAGCGCGGTGACCTCGTGGCGGTCGACAACCCGGTGTTCCCGCTGTTCCTCCGCGGGCTGGAACTGTCCGACGCACGGACACTGCCGATCCCGGTGGGTCCCGACGGACTCGACCTCGACGCCCTCGAACGCGAGCTGGAGGCCGGCGCCCGACCTCGTGCGCTCTACACCGTGCCGGACTTCCACAACCCGACGCAGGGCACGCTGCCGGCCGACGAACGGGAGCGCCTTGTCGCCCTCGCCGAGCGCCACGACTTCGTGGTGTTCGCCGACAACCCCTACCGCGAGCTCTGGTACGGCGACGGCCCCGAGCCCGTCGACGCCTTCAACCACTCCGAGCACGTCGTGCACGTCAACACGTTCACGAAGACGCTCGGTCCCGGTCTCCGGCTGGGGTGGATCGTCGTGCCGGAGCGCTTCGCGGGCGACGTCGTCGCGCTCCGGAGCCGGCAGGACTCGCACAGCTCGACGTTCGTGCAGGCCGTCATCGGCGAGCTCGTGACCGCGGACGAGACCCTGTTCGACCGCACCCTCGACCGTGCTCGCGCGCTGTACCGGTCCCGCGCCGAGACGCTCGCCTCGGCACTCGCCGACGCGGCCCCCGGCGTCTTCGAGGCGACCGTCCCCGGCGGCGGGCTGTTCCTCTGGCCGCGGATCGCCGACGACCGGATCGACGCCGACGCCCTCGCAGCGGCGGCGAGCGCCGAGGGCGTCGAGTACCAGCGCGGCGGGTTCTTCCCCTCCGGGCCGGGCACCGACGCGGACCGGCACCTCCGGCTCGCGTACGGCCACGTCGACGAGGAGCGGCTGCGTCTGGCGGCGACGCGCCTGGGGCAGGCCGTCGCGCGCTTGTGAGGTGACCAGCAGAGGGACGGGAGGCGGGGGGGGCGCGGGGCCCCCCCCCCCCCACCCCCCCGGGGCCCCCCCCCCCCCCCCCCCCGGGGGGGGGGGGGGGGGGGGCGGGGGGGGGGGGGGGGGGGGGGGCCCCCCCGCGGGGGGGGGGGGGGGGGCCCGGCGGCCCCCCCGCCTCCAGTCCGCCATGGGGCCACCCCCAGGGCACGCCGGGTTGGATCGGGGGATGCTCCGCGTGTCCGTCGTCATCCCCGTGCGCGACGACGCCGTGCACCTGCGACGGTGCCTCGACGCCCTCGCGGTGCAGTCAGTGCTCGCCGACGAGGTCATCGTCGTCGACAACGGCAGTCGCGACGACAGCGCGGCGGTGGCCCAGGCGGCCGGGACGATCGTGCTCACCGAACGGGTCCGCGGCATCGCCCGGGCCTCTGCCCGTGGCTACGACCGGGCATCCGGGGACGTACTCGTCCGGCTCGACGCGGACTCGGTCCCGCCGCCCGGGTGGATCGCCGACGCGCTCCGGCTGCTCGACGACCCCGAGGTGGTCGCGGTCACCGGACCCGGGTGCCCGCACGACGGGAGCCCGGTCGTCGGTCGGGTCTGGGACGCCGTCTACATGCGGCCGTACTTCGCCCTGATGTGGGCGGCGCTCGGACGGCCGCCGCTGTTCGGGTCCGCGATGGCGATACGCCGGGACACCTGGCTCGCGATCCGGTCCCGCGCCCACCGGCTCGACCCGGAGGTGCACGACGACGTCGACCTGAGCATGCAGCTCGACCCCGCGTGGCGTGTGGTGGCCGATCCGGCGCTCACGGTGCAGGTGTCCGCGCGGCCGTTCTCCGGTCTCGGGTCCGCGGTGCTCCGGACGCGGCGGGCGTTCCACACGTTCCGGGTGAACGGGCGACGGGCGAACCCGGTGCGGCGGTGGGCGCGGCGGGCACGGGTCGCGGCGCGGCGGCGGGCCGTCAGCGGGTGGTGGCGCGCGCGCTGACGCGCCGACTCAGGGACGGTAATCGCGGGGGTCGTTGGGGTTGTCGAGGGGCAGCTGCCTCGGCCAGGTACGGCCCTGCGAACCAGCGAGCGCACTGACGGTCCCTCGCCACACGGCGATGAGGACGGTCGGCAGCCAGCCGCGCTTCTTCGGGTCGGCGAACCCGTCGTCACCGTACGGCCGGTCCCAGTCCGGATCACCCATGCGCCCTCCTCGGTTCGTCCCCGATGCTACGGGCGTGCGGTTGCCGGTTCCGCAGCGCCAGGACACGGTTCGGTGACGACCGGCGGCGCGGACCGTGCCGGAGCCTAGGATCCGAACACGGGCACCCGGACCGGGCGGCCACGACGCGCAGCACAGGGGGACGACATGCGACGACGGACCAGCATCGGGATCACGGCGGCGGTCCTCGTTGGCGTCGCGCTGACGGGGTGCACGCAGGGCTCGGCAGGCGCGGGCAACAGTCCGACGAGCACGACCGGCTCCGCCGGGGGCACGAGCAGCCCGACGGCGTCGGCGACCGCCACTCCACGCCCGACGTCCACGATCACCGCGGTCCCCGGAGTGGACGACGACGCCGGGCGCCTCCCCGACTCGTGCTCCGGACTCATCACGGCCGGGAAGTGGGACACCGCCTTCGCGGACGCCCCGCTCAACGACCCGGCGGTCGTCGGGGACCCGGTGCAGACCCCGAAGGACGACCTCACCCCGGTGCTGCAGCCGGACGGCAAGCGGCTGTACTGCGTGTGGCGGGACCCGCGGGCGGACACGACGTTCCTGTCGATCCGGGTCGCGGTCGTCGACTCGACGAAGGCCTACCCGCACTTGCAGTCGGCGCTGTCGGGCTACGACTGCTCCCTCGACGGGTACGGGTACCGCTGCCAGAAGGTCTCGCAGAACGCCCAGTACCCGGTCACCGACGGCGACACCTACTACACGCGCGGTGACGTCGGCATCCACATCGAGCAGTCGAACGTCACGACCTCGGGGTTGCTCGACGACGTGGTCAGCCACACCTTCTAGGAACGGCCGGTCGGCCGTGCCCGCACGTGCGCCCGCTCCCCCTGCGGGCCGTACAGGCAGAGCACCTCGGTCACCTCGTCGGTCACGTTGCCGATCCAGTGCGGCGTGTGGGTGTCGAACTCCGCGACCTCGCCGGGCCCGAGGTCGAGGTCGTGTTCGCCGAGCACGAGCCGCAGCCGCCCGGACAGCACGTAGAGCCACTCGTAGCCCTCGTGCGTCTTGAGCGACGGTTCACCGCCGGGCGAGTTCGGCGGGAAGAGCTGTTTGAACGACCGCACGCCCCCGGTCCGCCGGGTGAGCGGCACGACGACACGGCCACCGTGCAGCTCCGGCTTGAGGTGCACACGCGGGTCCCCGGTCTGCGGCGCCCCGACGAGGTCGTCGAGGGGCACCTGGTACGCCCGGGCGAGCGGCAGCAGGAGTTCCAGGGTGGGCTTCCGCTGGCCGGACTCGAGCCGCGAGAGCGTGGACACCGAGATGCCCGTCTCCGTCGCGAGCGCCGCGAGCGTGACGTTGCGGTGTGCCCGGAGGGCGCGCAGTCGCGGGCCGACCCCGTCGACGACCTCGGCGGTCGTGCGCGGGGTGATCCGTTCCTCCCGGCCGTGTGCCATGCCGACCATGTTGCCAGGTCGGCAAGCATCGTTGCCAGATGTGCTCGGGGTCTCGCAGGATGCACGCATGCGTGATCACTACGACGTCATCGTCATCGGCGGAGCTGCGGCCGGTCTGTCCGCCGCCCTCATCCTCGGTCGCTCCCGGCGCTCCGTCCTCGTCGTCGACGCGGGCGAACCCCGCAACGCACCCGCGGAGGGTGCGCACAACTACCTCGGGCGCGAGGGCGCGTCGCCGTCGGAGCTGTACCGGATCGGGCGCGACGAGGTCGCCGCCTACGGCGTCGAGGTGACGGCCGGGAGGATCGTGGCCGCGTCCGCCACCGACGGTGACGGGGTCGACGCGGTCGGCTTCTCGGTCACCCAGGACTCCGGCGCGGTCGTGACGGCACGCAGGCTGGTCGTCGCCTCCGGCGCCGTGGACGTCCTGCCGGAGGTCCCGGGCCTCGCCGAGCAGTGGGGGCGCGGGGTCGTGCACTGCCCGTTCTGCCACGGGTGGGAGGTCCGTGACCAGCGCATCGGCGTCCTCGTGACGACACCGAACGGGGTGCACCACGCGCTCATGTTCCGGGCGCTGAGCGAGGACGTGACGGCGTTCGTCACCGATCCGGCGCTCGTCGACGACACCGCCCTGGCTGGTTTGCGGGCACGTGGAACACGCGTCGTGCACGGCCCGGTCGCCGAGGTGCTGTCCGTCGACGGTGCCCTCAGCGGGGTGCGGCTCGGGTCCGGCGAGGTCGTGCCGCTCGACGCCCTCGCCGCCGCCAGCACGGTCGAGGCCCGGGTCGGGTTCCTGTCCGGGCTGGGGCTCGAGGCGGTCGACCAGGTCATGGGTGACTTCCGGTTCGGCAGTGCCCTGTCGGTGGACCCGGCCGGGCAGACCTCGGTGCGGGGCGTGTACGCGGCGGGGAACGTGGCATCCCCGATGGCCACGGTCATCGCGTCGGCGGCTGCCGGGACGCAGGCCGGCGCCGCCGTGCACGGCGACCTGGTGCAGGCGGACCTGGCCGCGGCGCTCGCCGGCGCAGGCGCAGGCGCAGGGCGAGTCTCGGTCTGAGCGACACTTCTCGCGTTCGGAGCCGCGAGAAGTGTCGCCTGCCCCGAGTCTCGGCGGAGTCGGCCCGAGACTCGGGGGCGGTCAGTCGACGCGGTAGCCGGCCTGGGCAGCCAGGAGCGGCGCGAGTGTGTCCAGCTGGTCGGCGGCGATCGTGGCACCGCGGAACCCCTCGAGCCGCTCGACCCGGTCGAGGTCGGCGCCCCGGAGGTCCACGTGGTCGATCCGGGTGTTCGACCCCTCGGCCGCCCGGATCCGCGTGCCGTCGAACGACACCCGGAGCAGTCGGGCATCGGCGATGTCGAGCTCGTCGATGACGCAGTCGCGGAACACGACGTCGGTGAGCGTCGAGCCGCGGAGGTTCACGAACCCGAGCTTCATCCCGACGAACTCGACGCCGTTCAGCCCCGCGTCGTACAGCTCGGCCGAACCGACACGGCCGCCGGCGATCCGGACCTCGCGCCACGCGCTGCTCGATGCCCGCAGGACCGGGGCGTCGAGGACCTCGACGATCGAGTCGCGCACCCGGAGCCCGCGCAGGTCGGCACCGTCGACCCGGAGCGTCCCGATCACCGACTCCTCGATCTCGACGTCGGGCAGGCGCTCCCCGGCGAGGTCGAGGGTCTCGATGCGCTTGCCCTCGATGCGGTCGCCGGTCAGGACGTCACCGGGCCCGGGCGTCCAGTCGTCGAGGTCGGCGGGTTCGGTCAGGGTGATCCGTGGGGCGTCGGTACCGGAGCTGCGGGGCATGGGCTCAGTCTGCCGGGTGGGACCGACGTCGGAGCTCGCTGTCGAGCACGTAGTCCTTCGCGGGGCCGTGTGCCTCCCACCGGACGGTCCAGCGGTCGGCATCGCCGGCGAGGACCCCCGTGTAGTCGTCGGGCGCGCACCCGTGGTCGACGCGCTCGCCCCAGACCCAGTCGTGGAAGGGGCGGCCGTCGGCGAAGAACACCGTCCACCGGTCGTCGTCGGCTCTCCGCACGTGCAGGGTCCTCGACACGGGCACGGTCCGCCCGTCGAAGGTCATCGTGCCGGACTCGTCCCAACGGACCTCGTCCGGGCCGGTGCGCGTCAAGCAGGTCGTGCCGGTCACGATGCCGTCGACCCCCGCCCGCCGATCATCCACGCGGCGACGGAGCACCCACTCCCCGAGCAGGTCCGTCGGCAGCAGCACCCGCCCAGGCTAGCCGCGCAGCGCGTCCGCCCGGGCCGCACGGTGCTCGTCGTCGGAGATGACGCCGCGGGCGTGCAGGTCGTCGAGTTCGGCGAGCCGCTGTTCGAGGGACCTGACGGGTGCCAACGTGGCGCTCTGCGTGGCCTGGAAGGCGAGGTCCTCCGTCAGGGTCAACGGGTTCTGCCCGCGGTTCGCCATGCGGGTCGACCGGTACACCGCGAGGACGATCACGGCGATCGTCCCGAGGACGACGATCACGCCGCCGACCATGACGAGCGACCAGACGACGTCGTAGCCGGCCGGGACCAGCGGGCTGTTGGTCTCCTCGAACGCCATGGTTGCCCCCTCGTGCTCGTTCGGTACCGCGATCGTAGCGGCCGCGCGCCCAGGCTAGCCGCGCAGGGGCCCCGAACCCGGCACCCGCGCCCCGTCCGCCAACCCGGCCACGAGCTCGCGCAACGCCTCCTCGGAGGTGTGCCGCGCCTCCCACCCGAGCACCGACCGTGCCTTGTCCGTCCGCATCACCGGCACCTGCGCCGCGATGTCCACCCACCCGGCGTCCGTCGGCTGCAGGCGCAACCGCCAGGTGAGGGTGACGATGCCGCGGATGAGCCACATCGGCGCACGGATGGCCCCGAGCATCCCGAACGCCCGGGCGAGCCGAGGCGGGTTGAGGACGGGCGAGGCGGCGATGTTGAACGCTCCCCCGGCCCGCCGGTCGATCGCACGCCAGTAGGCATCGGCGACGTCGTCGGCGTGCACGGCCTGGAACACGAACGGCAGCGGCAGCGGCAGGACCGCCCACCGGATCCAGCGGACGATCGACATCGGGACGAGGTGGCCGAGGAAGAGCCCGCGTATCTCGGCGGCGGCGGCCCGCTGGAAGATCAGCCCGGGCCGCAGGCGCGTCACCACGACGTCCGGGTGCTCCGCCGCGAACCGGTCCATCGCCGCCTCGTTCGCGGCCTTGTGGACCGAGTAGGTGGCGGTCGGGATCCCCGTCGCCGGCCAGCTCTCGTCGACCGAGGTGCGCTTGCCGTCGACGTCGACCCCGCGGTAGGTGCCGACCGACGAGGCGACGACCACCTGCGGGACGCCGGCGCGGGCGACCGCCTCGAGCACGTTCGCGGTCCCGGTGACGTTCGTCCGGTACTGGGTCGGGATGTCGTGCGTCGGTTGCAGGGCCCACGCCAGGTGGACCACGGCGTCGGAGCCCTGGAACACCGCGGTGAGTTGGTCGACGGCGTCGTGCGCGCCGACGTCGACCGCGTGCCACACCGCGGACCCGTACGGCTCGGCGCGGAGGTCCGGCAGTCGGCGCGCGACCCCGACTGTCTCGACCGAAGCACGCTCGGCCGCCAGCCGTCGCACCACCGCCGTCCCGACGTTGCCGGTCGCCCCGACGACGACGATCCGCATCAGGCGGCGGCCAGCGACGGGTCGAGCACGACCTTCACGCAGCCGTCCTCCTTCTTCTGGAACACCTCGTACATGTGCGGGGCGTCCTCCAGGGAGACCCGGTGCGTCGTGAGGTCGAGCGTCCCGAGCGGGTCCGAGCCGTCCGACACGAGCGGCATCAGGTCGTCGATCCAGCGGCGGACGTTGCACTGCCCCTCGCGCACGGTGATCTGCTTGTCGAACAGGGTGAACATCGGCATCGGGTCCGCCCGCCCGCCGTACACACCGCTCAGCGAGACGGTGCCACCACGGCGGACGAGGTCGATCGCCGCGTGCACGGCAGCGAGCCGGTCGATGCCGGCAGTCTCGATCGCCTTCTGCGCGATCGCGTCGGGGAGCAGTCCGGCGGCACGCTGCGCGAAGCTGGCGAACGGGTTGCCGTGGGCCTCCATGCCGACCGCGTCGACGACGCCGTCGGGGCCGCGACCGTCGGTGAGGTCGATCAGCTGCGGCACGACGTCCTTCGTCAGGTCGAAGACCTCGGCGCCGTGCTTCGACGCGAGGTCGCGCCGCACCTGCTCGGGGTCGACGGCGAGCACCCGGTAGCCGAGGTGCGCGCCGATGCGGGCGGCGAACTGTCCGACCGGGCCGAGGCCGAGCACCGCGAGCGTGCCGCCCTCGGGCACGTCGGCGTACTGCACGGCCTGCCAGGCGGTCGGCAGGATGTCGCTGAGGAACAGCCAGCGGTCGTCCGGGCTGCCGTCGGAGGGCACCACGATCGGCCCGTAGTCGGCGTGCGGTACCCGGAGGTACTCGGCCTGTCCGCCGGGGACCTGGCCGTACATCTTCGTGTAGCCGAACAGCGAGGCACCGGTGCCGTACTCGGCGGTCTGGGTGGTCTCGCACTGCGACTGCAGGCCGTTGCGGCACATCCAGCAGTGCCCGCAGGAGATGTTGAACGGGACGACGACGCGGTCGCCGACCTTGAGGGTGGTCACCTCGCTGCCGACCGCCTCGACGATGCCCATCGGCTCGTGGCCGAGGACGTCGCCCTTGTCGATGTAGGCGCCGAGCACGCGGTACAGGTGCAGGTCGGAGCCGCAGATCGCGGTCGACGTGATCCGCACGATCGCGTCGGTCGGCTCCTGGATGGTCGGGTCGGGGACGGTCTCGACGGACACCTTCTCGGTGCCCTGCCAGGTCAGTGCGCGCACGTCGCGTTCCTCTCGTGGTCGCTTCGGGCCGGCCGGGAGGCACGGCTCGTCTCCCACGTCGGTACCCGCCCGTCCCGTGGTGCGTTCCCAGCCCCGTCCGCTGCGCGCGTTCCGCGGCGGACGCGAGCCGTGCCTCCAGGCTCAGACCACGGGGTCCGCCAGGACCGCGTCGAGCACCCGCTCGTGCTCCGACCGGTCGCCCGGACCCGCACTGTCGGTGAGCATGATGAGCGACTTCCACAGTGCCCACCCGCGTCCTCGGGCCCAGGTGCCCGCGTCGAGCCCGACGACGTCCCGGAACACCCCACGGGCGTCCGCGTCGAGGAACGTCCACGCGAGCACGAGGTCGCACGCCGGGTCGCCCACACCGCACGTCCCGAAGTCGATGAGGGCGCTGAGTCCGCCGGACCCGTCGACCAGGAGGTTCCCCGGCGCGACGTCCCCGTGGAACCAGACGCCGGGTCCCTCCCACGCCGACCCGACGGCCTCGTCCCAGACCCGCTCGCACGCCCGGCGGTCGACGGCAGCACCGAGGGCGTCGACAGCGGCGACGACCTCGGACGCGTAGTGCGACGGGTGCGCACCCCGGTGGAACGAGTGCGCCCCGGCGACCGGGCCGTCCGCGGGCGGGATCACCCGCAGCTGCCGCAGCACCGCGCCGACGTCGGCCGCGAACCGCGAGTGATCGAGCGGCGGCGCCCGGAGCGCGTCCGTGCCGTCGATCCAGCGCCGGACCGACCACGGGAACGGGTACCCGTCGGTCGGGGCGCCGAGGCCGACCGGCTCCGGCACGGGCACGTCGAGCCGGGGTGCGAGGTACGGCAGCACCCGCTGCTCCTTCTCGACCGCCGCGACGTACCCGGCCGCACTCGGCATCCGGACGGACAGCTCGCTGCCCAGCCGGTACGTGCGGTTGTCCCAGCCCTGTGGATCGACCTCGTCCACGGGCAGGCCGGCCCACTCCGGGAACTGCTCGGCGACGAGTCGCTCCACGAGCGCGGCGTCGATGTCGGGGCGAGGCACCTCGGTGTGCATGCCCCCACGGTAGCGACCGGCGGTGTCGTGGTGGCCGATCGGCCATCCGGGGTCGATCGGCGGGCCGATGCGGGCAGCCGTACCCGCTCGGGACACTGGGGGCGATGGACCACCGCACCACCCGACGCACGCTCCTCGGCGGCGCCGCCGGCATGCTCGCGGCGACGGCGCTCGCGGCGTGTGCGACGACCGGCCCGGCACGTCCGACGCGCACCCCCACGCCCGTGCCCACGCCGACACGGACCCCGACCGCGACACCGACACCGACACCGACACCGACCCCACCGCCGCCGCTCGCTCGACGCCCGCTGCCGGCCGGCACCGTGACGGCGCTCCCGCAGGGGACTCCGGGCATCGCGTGGACGGTCGACGACGGCGCCAGCTCGGACGTCGTCGAGGCCTACGCCCGGTTCGCCGCCGCCACCGGGACGCGCCTGACGTTCTTCGTGAACGGGGTCCGACCGTCGTGGACCGAGCACGCCGACCTCCTGCGTCCGCTGATCGAGTCCGGGCAGGTGCAGATCGGCAACCACACGTGGGACCACCCGGCGCTCACGAAGCTGTCCGACCAGGGGATCGAGGACCAGCTCACCCGGAACCACGAGTTCATCGAGCGAACCTTCGGCGTCGACGCCCGCCCGTACTTCCGACCGCCGTTCGGCTACCACGACGCCCGGGTCGACGCTGCCGCGGCCCGGGTCGGGTACTCGACTCCGCTGCTCTGGTACGGCACGCTCGCCGACTCGGGGAACATCACGTCGGACCAGATCGTCGGGTTCGCCGAGCAGTGGTTCCTGCCCGGGCACATCGTCATCGGGCACGCGAACTTCCCCGGGACGATCGGCGCACTGCCGCGTCTGGGGCAGCTGCTCGAGCAGCGTGGGCTCGCGACCCACACGCTCGACGACGTGTTCAGTCGGTAGGTTCGGCCAGCGCGAGCAGTGCGGTCCGCGCGACCGCGAGCTCACGGTCGTCGAGGTAGGGCTGCATCGACGTCGCCGCCGCGAGCCCCTCGGCCGCGTGCCGCACGACCAGGGACCGGTCCTCGGGCAGGCCGTCGCGGGCGAAGGTCTCCCGCCAGTACGTCGCGTCCGCCGCGATGACGGGTTCGACGCCGGGGACCGCGGTGAGCCCGGTCCACATCGCCGTCGGCGAGAACACCGCCATCGCCCGTTCGCTCCCGCCGCACAGGGTCCGGACGTAGGCGCGCAGGACCTTCCCGGCGCGGTTCTCGGCGAGGTCGACGTGCCGCATGACCTCGTCCTTGAACGTCTCCAGCCCGTGCTCCGCGACCGCCAGCAGGAGTTCGTCCTTCGACGGGAAGTGGTGCAGGAGCCCGCTCTTCGACACCCCGGCGTCGGCGGCGATCTCGGCGACGCTCACCCGGGTGCCGCGTTCCCCGAGCAACCGTTCGGCGGCCTCGAGCACGGCCGACCGCGTGCGTTCCCGGTCGCGGGTGCCGTCAGTCGTCCTGCTCACGGGTTCCATCCTGCCGGTTCGGGATCACCCGCAGTGCGACGACCGCGGCGACGGCGAGCAGGACGGCCGCGCAGACCGAGGCGAGCTGCATGCCGCCGGTGAACGCCTCCCGCGCGTGCTCGAGGAGCGGCGAGGACCCGTCGAGGACCTGCGACGCACTCGCGAGCGACTCACGGATCGCGCTCCCCGCGCTCGCCGGGACCTCGAGGTTCGCCCGGTAGAACGCCGTCTGCAACGACCCGAGCACGGCGATGCCCAGCGCCACGCCGAGCTCGTACCCGGTCTCGGAGATCGCCGACGCCGCGCCCGCACGCTCCCGGGGCGCAGCGGCGACCACGGCGTCGGTGGCGAGCGTCATCGAGACCCCGACGCCGAGACCGACGACCGCCAGGGCGATCGCGATCCCCCAGTAGGTCGGCAGCCCCTCGGCGAACGCGAGCCCCGCCATGCCGACGGCCGCGACCGCCAACCCGAGGCCGATCGACCGCCCGGGGCCGACGTGGCGGGCGAGCAGGCCGATCACGGCGATGACCGCGATCGAGGCCAGGGTGGCTGGGAGCTCGGCGGCGCCGGCGAGCAGCGGCGGGAAGCCCCGGACGAGTTGCAGGTACTGCGAGAAGAAGAACAGCAGGCCGCTCAGCGCGAAGACCGAGAGCGAGTTCGCCACCACGGCACCGGAGAACGCCGGGATCCGGAAGAGCTGCAGGTCGATGAGCGGTGTCGCCAGGCCCTTCTGCCGCCGGACGAACCACCAGCCCGCGGCGATGCCGATGAGCGCAGCGATCGGGACGGTCCAGTCGAACCCGTGCCCGACGAGGTGCTTCACGGCGTACACGAGCGGCACGATCGACAGCACCGACAACACGGCGGAGAGCAGATCGATCGGCGTCCGAGCACCACCCCGGGACTCGGGCAGCAGGATCGCCCCGGCGACGACGATCACCACGATCACCGGGATGTTGATGAGGAACACGGACCCCCACCAGAAGTGCTCGAGCAGCGCGCCGCCGACGAGCGGACCGGCGGCCGCGCCACCTGTCGCACCGGCGGACCACACCGCGATGGCGGTCGTGCGCTGCCGGGCGTCGCGGAAGACCGCACGGACGAGGGACAGCGTCGACGGCATGAGCGTCGCGCCGGCGATGCCGAGCAGGGCCCGGGCGGCGATGAGGAGCTCGGGGGTGGTCGCGAACGCCGCGGCGGCCGAGGCCAGCCCGAACGCGATCGACCCGATGAGCAGCAGGCGCTTCCGCCCGATCCGGTCGGCGACGTTGCCCATGGTCACGAGCAACCCGGCGAGCGCGAAGGAGTACACGTCGCCGATCCAGAGCACCTGCGTCGCCGTCGGGTCGAGGTCGGCGGTGAGCGACGGGACCGCCAGGGCCAGCACGGTGCCGTCGATCGCGAGCAGCACGACAGCGAGGGTGAGCACGCCGAGGCCCGCCCACTCCCGAGCGGTGGCGCGGTGGATCGGCGTGGCGGTGGTCTGCGTCATGCCGTCAGCCTAACCGACCATCTGGTCTGTTCAGCGGACTGCACAGTCTGTGATCAAGATCGCCCGACGGGTCAGCCGCCCAGCCGGTCGCGCTCCGCCCCCGGCAGGTGCTCCGTCGCGGTCTGCCGCGCCGCCGGCGTCAGGAACCGCCCGCTCCGCTCGAGGAACGCCACGAGCGCCGGCTCCGACGCCCGCTTGCCGGTCTCGCGCAGTACCCACCCGAGCGCGGACTGCACCGTCTCGCTGCGTTCCCGCACGAGCCGCCCCGCGATGGCGAGCGGGACCTCCGCGTCGCCTCGCTTCGCGAACGCCAGGGTCGCCACCACCGCGATCCGTCGCACCATCGCCACGTCGGACTTCACGAGCGCGAACAGCGGCCCGGTCGATCCACCGACCAAGGGTGCCCCCACGATCTCCTCCGCCGCGAGGTCCACGAGCGCCGTGTCGTCGAACCGCTCCGCCTTCGCCGCCGCGAGGTACTCGTCGGTCAGCTCGGGATCGGGTCGCTCCCGAGCAGCCTGCACGAACAGCAGCACCGCGACCAAGCGCGCCCCGGGATCCTCACTCCACAGGAGCGCGGACCGCTCACCCTCGTCGAGGTCCGCGAACTGCCGCGCGACCCTGCGGGCCGCAGCGACGTCACCGTCGGTCCGTGCGAACGCCGCGAGCACGGCCTCCGCATCCGCGTGCCCACGTCCACCACCGGCCTGGAGGCGCGTCACGCGACCTCCCCGTCCGTCGCCTCGTTCCGTGGTGCGGTCCGACGACCGCGGCGCAGGACGATCACCGCGACGACCACCAGGAACGCGGCGAAGAGCCAGGTGCCCACCTGCGGGTCGACGAGGCGGGCGATCCACGCGCCTCCAGGCGAACAGACCGCGGCCGTGACCCCGACGGTCAAGCCGACCCGGAGCTCGACGGCGCGGCGACGGAGGTTCGCCACCGTGCCGGACACCGACGTCGGCACCATCGTGAGGAGGGACGTGCCCTTCGCGAGCAGGTCACCGGCACCCAGGACCACCTCGAGGCCGGGCACGATGACGACACCGCCACCGACCCCGACCAACCCGGAGAGCACGCCGGACAGCAGACCGAGCAGCAGGAGCACGACGGCCTCGACGACACCGAAGTGGACGTCACCGCCGCGCGTCGGCACCGTCGTGAACAGCGAGACCAGCACGACGGCGATGAACCCGACGAAGATCCACGGCAGGACCCGCAGCGGGAGTGCACGCAGCAGCCTCGCTCCGACCGGGGCGCCGACCACGCTGCCGATCGCCAGGGTGAGTGCCGCGAGCCAGTGCACCTCGCCCTGCACGGCGTAGGTGATCGCACCGACGACCGCCGCCGGGGCGATCGCCACGAGCGAGGTCGCGGACGCCCGGCGCTGGTCGAGGTGCAGGAACGCCATCAGCGCGGGCACGACGATGACCCCGCCGCCGACGCCGAACAGGCCGGAGAGCACCCCGGCGACGATCCCGATCGCGACCAGCACGATCACCTGCCCGCGGCGCTTCTCCATCCCGCCAACCCTACGACGCGACCGTTCGATCCGAGCACGGTTGAAGCCCACCACCGGGGCAACGGTGATGGGCTTCGATTTGCTCTCCGAGTGGAGTGCCAACGGGACCAGAGGTGTCCCGAGCGCGAACGCTCGGGACCAGCGTACGTGACCCCGGTCACGCATCCACCCCTCGGCACTTCCGCTCCTCGTGTCCGCCGGCGCTGACACCGGAGGTGGTCTCGATGTCGAACGACAACGGGTCCGAGCCCAGGCGTCGAGTGTCCTGGCTGGGGGTCGCGAGCTTGCTCGTGGCCGTCACCAGGCTCGTGCTCGACCTCTGGCGGAAGGACTGAGACAGGCGGCCCGCACCACGGGTGCGGGCCGTTCGGGTTCGGGCCACCTCCGTGGTCAGGAGCAGTAGTCGTACGCTGGCTCGTCCGCGGCGCCGACGTAGACCCTCGACACGGTCGCCCCGTCGGCCGGGATCTGGAAGACGATGAACCGCCCACCGTCCGGGACGGCCCAGAAGGTGTCGCGCGTGCCGCCGACGGGGTCCTTCCGGGTCTGCACCACGTTCGGGTACGCCGCCCGGATCTCGTCCAGCGTGCTCCCGAGCCCGATGCCCGCGCGGGTCCTCGGCCCGATCTCGGGCTGGGCCGCCGAGCTGTCCGTCGGCCCCGAGACGACCACGGTCTGCACGACGCCGTCGCCGACGATCTCCACCACCTTGCCGTCCGGCCGCTCCCAGATGCGCGCGTTCGGGTTGGGGCAGCCCCACTCGTAGATGACGGCCCCCGTGTCGTCGACCAGGGGCGGCGCCGGGGTGAGGCCTTCGCGGAGGGCGGCGTCGTCGGCGCCGGTGGCGCTCCCGAGCGTCGCGGGGCCGACCCCGTCCGCCGTGATCGTCCACGTCGACCAGTCCGTGGCCGAGTAGGGCGGCGCGGTCGGCGTGGGTGTCGGAGTCGGAGTGATCAGGACGGGGGCGGACGACGGGGTGATCGTGCGGGCGGGTTCCGTCGGCGTCGGCGTGGACACCGGTGCCGCTTCGGGGGTCGTCGGGATGAGGCCGAGGGCGACGCCGCCACCGGCCGCCCCGACTGCCAGCAGGGCGACGACGGCGATCGCGACGCCGGTGCGACGACCCCGGCGCTTCCGTGGCTCGGCTCGTTCGAGCACGTTCTGCTTCATCGAGACGAGCATCCGCTGCAGGTCGTCTCCGACCGGGGGGTCCGACCTCATCGCTGCACCTCCTTCGTCGCGCGGGAGCCTCGTCGTGACGAGGTCCCTCCGGGACGAAGACCGAGCGACTGCGCGGCCTCCGACCACGTCCGACCCTCGAGGAGGCAGAGCTCGACGAGCCGCCGGTCGGTGTCGGGGAGTGCGAGCAGGTCCTGCTGGACCAGCCGGAGCGGGTCGCCGCCGACGACGTCCGCGCCACGGGGTCCGGCGTGCGAACGACAGACGGCGAGCAGCCACGGCAGCAACCGGCCCGTGGGCAGGTTCAGGCCGGCGGCGTGGTCCCAGAGCGAGAGGAACGACTCCTGCACGACGTGCTCGACGTCGGCAGGGGTCCCGCAGACCGCCCAGGCGTACCGGGTCAACACCGGCGCGAACCGGTCGAACGCGGTCGCCAGCGCGGCCTTGTCCCCGGACACCAGACGGCGCACGAGGGACGGATCATCGTCAGTCACGGCACTCCCTTCACTTCACAGTGTCGGGAGATCGACGATCCTGACAGGGTTCGCCCATCGGGGGACGATCACCGGAAGTGCAGGACCTTCAACGGGTCCACGAGCGTCGCGCCCTGTCGGACCTCGACGTGCACGTGCGGGCCGGTGGACTGCCCGGTGTTGCCGGACTTCGCGATCTCGTTCCCCTTCGACACGATCTGCCCCTTCTTCACCTCGATCTTGCTGAGGTGCGCGGTGAGGACGGTCGTGGTGCCGTAGGTGACGATGACGTAGTTGCCGTAGGACGGGTTGTTCGCGACGGTGCTCGTGACCGTCCCCGTCGCCGAGGCGTACACGGGGGTGCCGGTGCCGACCGCCGCGTCGGTGCCCTGGTGGTAGCGCGGGACGTGCCCGGCGCCGCGGTCGTCCCCGTACTTGCCGGAGATCTTCGTGCTCGCGACCGGCCAGAGCAGCCCGGTGACGGGGCGGGTCGACCACGCGCGGGTGTCGGTCTTTCCGTAGACGACGACGTTGCCGTCGACCTGCACGAGCAGACGTCCGGCGCCGGCCCTGCTCGTGTGGCTCGCCCACAGCGCCTTGTTGGTGGCGGAGTAGACGACGAAGTTGCCGTCGGTCTGCACGGCCGCGTACGCACCGGGGTTCCCGCCGGTCTTCGTCGCCCAGACCGTCTTGCCGTTGACGGCCTGCACCAGGATCCCGTCGGTGCGCATGGTGAGGGTGCGCCCCTGCGACGGGTCGGAACGCAGGACGGTGCCGGGCAGGATGACGTTCCCGGCGACGACGCTGTCCTGGTAGCTCGAGAACTCGATGATGTTCTGCTTGGCGGTGTTCGTCATGCGCATGGTGCCGTCGGCGCGGATGCCGAAGTCGCGGCCGACCTGCCCGGCTCCGCCCCAGAGCGCCGCACGCGAGGTCCCGTACCAGATCGCCAGCGTGCCGTTCGTCCGGATCTGCGCGGACGCCCCCGGCTTCCCGGCGGTGTTCGACGCCCACAGGACCTTGCGGCCGATCCCGTACTCGACGAGGTTGCCGTCGCCCTGCATGACGAGCTGGAACTGCCCGTTGACCGAGGTGATCGAGTCGCCCGGCCAGAGCGTCGTGCCAGCGGGAGCCGCACCCTTGTAGACCGCGGGCGCGGCGGTGGCGGGCTCCGCGGTGCCGACGAGTCCGGCCGCGACGGCGGTGACCGCGAGGGCGGTGGCGAGCAGACGGAGACGCACGGGTCGTGCGACCGGACGTGCCGTGGACGTGGTGCTGCGCATGATTCCCCTGACCTGTGACCGCCGGACGACGATCGGAGCGTGGCGATCACGCCCCTGCGCGATCGTTCGGCAGCGCGCTCTCGACACGCCGCCGAACGATGGTCACTTGTTCAGGGAGGCTGCACAACCCCCTTGACACCTCGGGGAGGACCCCAGTTCCAGGGGGCCGACGCGCGTCACGGCGCCTGGAAGAACTCCTTCGGCGTCGCCAGGAGCGCCTCGAGCTTGTGGAAGGACTGCGTCCAGCCGGCGATGTTCATGTCGCGCATGACCTCCGGGAACGGACCCTGGGTCAGGGTGACGATCGTGCCGTCGCCGTCCTCGGCGAACTCGAGCGTGAGGGACAACGGCGTCCCGTCCTCGATGCCCGGGATGCCGTGGGCCGTCGAGGTCCCCACGATGACGCGGTTCTCCTCGATCTCCTGCAGGACGGAGGTCACGGGCGACGACCACTCCGCGTTGTCGTTGCTCACCATCGTCAGGTTCCAGGCCCCACCGACGCGGGCGTCGACCTCGACG
The DNA here is from genome assembly GCF_040544915.1 of Curtobacterium sp. 1544. Classification (NCBI taxonomy): domain Bacteria; kingdom Bacillati; phylum Actinomycetota; class Actinomycetes; order Micrococcales; family Microbacteriaceae; genus Curtobacterium; species Curtobacterium sp. 1544. The sequence continues at coordinate 5,842 of NZ_JBEPKX010000026.1, read as the reverse complement.
GTCGCGACGGGGACGTGGAAGCCGAGCGGCCCGAACCACAGCGCGAGCAGCGCGGGGTCGACGAAGGCGCGGTAGACGTCCGCGACGGGGTGGGCGAAGCGGTGGGTGGCGTGGGCGGTGAACTGCTCGGTCATGACTGCTCCTGCGGGTCGGTGGTGATGGCGGGGGTGGGTGTGGCACTGGACGCACCGACCACGCGGGTGTGGTCGCGCTGGGCGGCGAGCACTGCCTCCAGGCTGTCGAACCGGCGGTCCCAGACGGGCTGCAACCCGCCCAACCAGGTGCCGAGTTCGTCGACGGCCTCCGGCCGGAGACGGCACGTGCGCCAGGTGCCGTGCCGTTCCCGGGTGATGAGCCCAGCGCGTTCGAGCACACCGAGGTGACGCGAGATCGCCGGGGCACTGACGTCGAACGGCGCGGAGAGGTCGGTGACGGTCGCCTCGCCCTTGCCGAGCCGTTCGACGATCCGGCGACGGATCGGGTCGGCGAGCGCCGACAGGACGACGTCGATGCGGTCGGTGTCCATCGTCGCCTCCTTGGTGAACCAGGCGGTTAATTAACCGCTGCGTTCAGTATCGATCTACCCACACTGATCCGCAAGGGCCGGGTCGACATCCAGTATTCTGCCGTACACTTGCAAGCGTGATGCGAACCCGACTGCTCAGCACGCTCGTCCCCGCCGCCGCGCTCCTCGTGGCGCTCACCGCCTGCAGCACCGGCGGTGCTCCCGCAGCACCGACCGACGACCGCAGCGCGAGTGCGACCGCCGATCCGACGTCGCCGCCGGCGTTGCGACCGGGCTGGGACGCGGCCACCGGCACCATCACGCTCGGCGACGGCCCGACCCGGATCGACGTCTGGTTCGACCCGATGTGCCCGTACTGCAAGCAGTTCGACGAGGCGCAGCGCGAAGCCCTGGCCGACTGGTCGACACGGGACGGCTCGCAGGTCGTCCTGCACCCGCTCACCTTCCTCGACCGCGCGTCGCAGGGCTCGGCGTACTCGACCCGCGCCGCGACCGTGCTCGCCACGGCCGCCGAACAGGATCCCGCGACGGTGCTGGCGATCCTGCTCGACCTCTACGACCGGCAGCCCGCGGAGCAGACCGCGGGGCTGGACGACGCCGCGCTGCGCGCGATCGCGTCGGCGCACGGGGTCGACGCCGCGGAGGCGCTCGCGGACCGGCCGTGGGACGCGACGTTCCGGAAGACCTCCGCCGAGGCGTTCAGCGGGCGCGACGCGATCACGGGCACGCCGACGATGCGCGTCGACGGGCGCGAGGTCCCGAGCGGGCAGCTCTACGAGCCCGACCTGCGGAGGCAGGTCGACACGTACCTCGACCAGCGCTGAACCCCGGGGCCGCCCGACGAGGACAGGATGGAGGCATGCCGACGCCGAACCCCGCCTTCGTCCCGCCTGCCCTCCACACCACACGCCCGGACATCCGCGGCACGTTCGGGACCGCAGCCTCGACGCACTGGATCGCGACGGCGACGGCCCAGTCCGTGCTCGAACGCGGTGGGAACGCGTTCGACGCAGCGACCGCCGGTGCGTTCGTGCTCCAGGTCGTCGAGCCGCACCTGAACGGGCCCGGCGGCGACCTCACCGCGATCTTCGCCACCGCGACCAACCCGACCCCGGCGGTCCTCGTCGGCCAGGGTCCGGCTCCGGAGGGCGCGACGCCGGGGCACTACCGCGCCGAGGGACTCGACCTCGTCCCCGGGTCAGGCGCCCTCGCCGCCGCCGTCCCTGGTGCCGTCGACGCGTGGTTGCTGCTCCTCCGGGACCACGGCACGTGGGAGCTCGCCGACGTCCTCGCAGCGGCTGTCGGCTACGCCCGCGACGGCCACCCCGTCACACCGGCGGTGGTCCGCACCATCACCACCGTGCGGGGCCTCTTCGAGGAGCACTGGCCCACCTCCGCCGCGCAGTGGCTGCCTGGAGGCACGGTGCCGGCCCCAGGGGACCTGGTGCGCAACGAGGCGCTCGCCTCGGTGTTCGAGCGGCTCGTCGCCGCTGGCGACGGCGCGGGCAGCCGGTCCGCCCGCATCGACGCGGCACGCACCGAGTGGGCGGAGGGTTTCGTGGCAGAAGCCATCGACCGCTTCGTCCGCACGCCCCACCGACACTCGTCGGGCAGCGACCACGCCGGGGTGATCCGAGCCTCCGACCTCGCGGCGTTCCGGGCCTCGTACGAGCCCGCGACGACCGCGGAGTTCCGCGGGTGCACGATCGCGAAGACCGGACCGTGGGGCCAGGGTCCGGCGCTGCTGCAGACCCTCCGATTGCTCGAACCGTTCGACGACGCGCTGCTCGACCCGTCGACCGAGGTCGGCGCGCACACGATCGCCGAGGCGCAGAAGCTCGCCCTGGCCGACCGCGAGGCGTTCTACGGCGACGGCGACGTCCCGCTCGACGTGCTGCTGTCCGACGCCTACACCGACGAACGCCGCGCGCTGATCAGCGACCGCGCCTCGGCCGAACTGCGCCCGGGGTCCGTCGACGGCGTCGTGCACGCGATCCCACCGGTCCGGACGCTGGCCGAGGCCGAGCGCGTCGGCACGGTCGCAGCGCAGGGAGTCGGCGAGCCGACCGTCCGGGTCGAGGCATCGACAGCCACGCCCGTCGAGGACCGCGGTGAGCCCTTCGTCGCACCCGACGGCGACACCCGCGGTGACACGGTCCACATCGACGTCGTGGACCGCTGGGGCAACATCGTCAGCGCGACCCCGTCCGGCGGCTGGCTGCAGTCGTCCCCGACGATCCCGGAGCTCGGGTTCTGCCTCGGTACCCGCCTGCAGATGACCTGGCTCGAGGAGGGCACCGCCTCGACCCTCCGCCCCGGCGAACGCCCCCGCACGACCCTGACCCCGACGATCGTCCTGCGTGACGGCGCTCCGGTGCTGGCGCTCGGCTCACCGGGCGGTGACCAGCAGGACCAGTGGCAGCTGCTGTTCCTGCTGCGGTGGATCGTCGGCGGGTACTCCCCGCAGCAGGCGATCGACGCCCCGGCGATGCACACGACGTCGTTCCCGGGGTCGTTCTGGCCGCGCACGTGGGAGCCCGCGGGACTCGTGGTCGAGGACCGCCTCGGCGACGAGGTCATCGCTGGACTCGGGGCCCGCGGCCACGTCGTCACCCGCGCCGGCGACTGGGCACTCGGCCGACTGACGTGCGTGACGCGTGACCCGGCGACCGGGGTCCTCGGTGCCGCGGCGAACTCGCGCGGCGCGCAGGGCTACGCGGCCGGACGCTGACGCCGACGCCGCACGGCCCGGACCCACCGCACGAGGTTCACGACCGGGTACGCCAGCGTCAGCAGCGCGACCACTGCCATCCCCAGCGCGGCGACCCAGGCGGGTTCGGGCCGCACCATGATCAGGACGATCTGCACGACGGCGTTGACGCCGACCGCGGCCAGCACGACGGACGCGAGGATGCGCCACACCAGGCCGGAACGCGTCATCGGCGCTTCGGCGTCGGCGCCGTGGTCCGGCGGCGCGTAGGCGAACCCGACGCTGCCGGGCGCCGCGTTCGCGATGCTCATGCGGGTCGTCGCCTCATCGTCGAGACGCGGGGCCCGGTATCGCTGCGGCTCGTCCGGCACGGTGACTACCGCTTCGCCCGGACCCACCGGACGAGGTTCACGATCGGGTAGGCGAGGGCCAGCCCGGCGAGGACGAGCAGTGCGAGAGCCCCGACCCAGGCGCCGCTCGCTCCGTCGACGTTGGCGGTCTGCCACAGCGGGACGGAGCGCACGATCGCGTTGATCCCGATGGCCGCCAGCACGAGCGATGCGACGATCCGCCAGACGAGTCCGGCCCGGCTGACCGGGACGGCTTCGGCCGCTCCGGCGCCAGCGGTCGGAGCGTCGTACGTGAGCCCCATCGTGAGCTGACCGCCGTCGCCGTCCGCCGTCCGCGGTCGAGCAACCGCTGCTGAGTAGTCCGGATTCTTCGACATGATCGGCTCCCACCCCGGCGCGCCCCTCGCACCGTTTCCCCCACGATACCGAGGCGCTCGCCAGACGGCGGGAACCGTTACCGGATCGTCAGACGGCAGCAGCGGAGGGCACGACGACCGCGCGGCCCGAGAGCTCGCCGGCCTCGAGCTTCCGGTACGCCTCGAGCGCGTCGTCCAGCGCGTACCGCTCGACGTCCGGGACGATCTGCCCGGCACGGTACATGGCGACGACCTCGTGCAGGTCCTCGATGGTGCCCCAGTACGTGTTCGTGATCGTCGACTCGTACGGCGTCGCGAAGAAGTTCCACTCGGTGGTGCCGCCCGCGATCCCGACGACCGTGAAGCGCCCGCCGATAGCCATCGACGCCTGGGCGGTCGTGATGGTCGGGGTGGCCCCGACGAAGTCGAACGCCGCATCCACCCCGCGACCGCCGGTGATCTCGCGGATCGCGGCGACCTGGTCGGGTCCGCCCGGCACGGTGATCGCGCCGCGGGCAGCCGCACGGTCCATGGCGTCCTGCTTCATGTCCGTGGCGATGACGGTGGCGCCGGTCAGCGCGGTCAGGATCTGCACGGCGATCTGCCCGAGTCCGCCGAGTCCGACGACGAGGGCGTACTTGCCGCCGCCGGCCAGGTTCGGCAGGGCGTTCTTGATCGCGTGGTACGGCGTGAGGGCCGCGTCGCTGAGGGGTGCGGCGGCGACGGGGTCGGCGTCGCCGAGCGGCACGAGGTTCCGGGCCGGGACGGTGACGTACTCGGCCATGCCGCCGTCACGCCCGAGGCCGATGCCCATGTACGGGTTCGTGGCGGCGTTCTCGCAGTAGGTGTCCTGCCCCTTCGAGCAGTACGAGCAGTGCCCGCAGCCGACCGGTCCGTAGACGAGGTAGGCGTCACCGACGGTGAAGCCCGAGACGCCGTCGCCGAGTTCCTCGACCCAGCCGGAGTTCTCGTGACCGAGGACGAACGCGGGTGCCTGGGCGCCAGGCTGTCCCTCCTGGAACTCGCGGTACACGGCGACGTCCGAGTGGCAGGCACCGGCGCCGGCGACCTTGAGCAGCACCTCCCCCGGGCCCGGAGTGGGCTTCGGGACCTCCGTGAGGGACGGGAAGGTCTGGTACTGCTCGAACACGACGGCGCGCATGGGGTCTCCTTTGAACACCACTAAAGCTACACCTGTCGCGTAAACCACCGAGGTCGGAACCTGCGTCTTCCCCGTGAGCCGGTTGCGAGAACGATCGTTCTCCGCTTGACTCGGCATCGACGGTCCCGTTCGGGACCACTCCCCACACGAAAGGAGCGGCCATGCCCACGCGCACCGCACGCACCGCCTGGAACGGCGGCCTGAACGACGGCTCCGGCCAGGTCGAACTCTCCAGCTCCAAGGTCGGCACGTACGACGTCTCGTTCCCGAAGCGCGCCGCCGAGGACGCCGACGGCACCACCAGCCCCGAGGAACTCATCGCCGCGGCGCACTCCGCCTGCTACGCCATGCAGTTCTCCGCGATCCTCGGCGAGGCCGGCGGCACGGTCGAGGCACTCGACGTCAAGGCCGACGTCTCGCTCGGCCCGGACAGCGCCGGCGGCTTCAAGCTCACCGGCATCGTCCTCACCGTCAGCGGCGAGGTCTCCGGCATCGACGAGGCGGCCTTCCTCAAGGCAGCCGACGACGCCAAGGCGACGTGCCCCGTCAGCAAGGCGCTGACCGGGGTCGACATCACGCTGCACGCGACGCTCGAGCAGTAGTCAGCACCACCGGACGGACGGGAGGCGGGGGGGGCCCCGGGGCCCCCCCCCCCCCCCCCGCCCCCCCCCGGGGGCGGGGGGGGGGGGGGCCCCCCCACCCCACGGTACCCGTGGGGGCTGTCGACCCCCACCGCGA
>NZ_JBEPKX010000025.1:0-57928 GCF_040544915.1 Curtobacterium sp. 1544 | reverse complement strand
ACCAGACAAGCTGATGAGTCACGGGGTCAATAAATTGGCATTGACAATGTGCACGCTGTTGAGTTCTCAAGGACCAGACGCACTCCCCACTCGACTCGCAGAAGCGAGCGTCGCCGGAGAGGCTTTTGGTTTTCGTTGCCCGGGGAAGAACCGTGGCGGACAAGATCTCCGGGTCTGTGACCAGGTGACCGTCTCGGCCGTTCCGTTCTCCGCCTCAGCGGCAACGAGTGATTACTCTACGCAGAGGTGAACAGCAGCACCAACCCGGGCCACATCCCGGGCGTGTCGGCTGCCCGAGGCCCGGAAACACGCGGATCGTGCGAGGTCCCGACGAGTGTGCGACCCGGTAGGGGTCCCACCGTGCGCGGGACCTCGCACCCTACGCCCGCGCCGGCGTGACCCCGGGAACGACGGAAGGCACGGTGCGAACCCGCACCGTGCCTCCCGGACGAACCAACGATCCGAACGCGGACCGAACCGACCTACTCGGCCGCGGCCAACTGGCCGCACGCCCCGTCGATCTCCTTGCCGCGGGTGTCGCGCAGGGTCGTCGGGATGCCCGCGGCGTTGAGTCGGCGGACGAACTCGTCCTGCACGTGCACCTCGGACGAGGTCCACACCGAGCCGGGCGTCGGGTTGAGCGGGATCGGGTTGACGTGCACCCACCCCTTGCCACGCTTGTTGAGCTTCTCGGCGAGCAGGTCCGCTCGCCACGCGTGGTCGTTCATGTCCTTGATGAGCGCGTACTCGATCGAGACACGGCGACCGGTCTTCGCGTAGTACTCGTACGCGGCGTCGATCGCCTCGTCGGCCTTCCACCGAGAGTTCACCGGGATGAGCTCGTCACGGAGCTCGTCGTCCGGCGCGTGCAGGGACAGGGCGAACGTGATCGGGATGTTCTCGTCGGCGAGCTTCTTGATCGCCGGCACCAGGCCGACCGTGGACACCGTGATGCCGCGGGCGCTCATGCCGAGTCCGTGCGGCTGCGGCGCCACCATGGTCCGGACGGCGTCCATCACCCGCTTGTAGTTCGCGAGCGGCTCCCCCATGCCCATGAAGACGATGTTCGTGACCCGCTCGGCGTCGACGCGGTCCTTCCCGCCCTTGCGCGGGTCACCGCCGAGCTCCCCCGCGGCGATGGCGGCGTTGGCCCGGACGATCTGCTCGATGATCTCGGCCGTGGACATGTTCCGGGTGAGCCCGGCCTGCCCCGTGGCGCAGAACGGGCAGTTCATGCCACAGCCCGCCTGCGACGAAACGCAGAGGGTGATCCGGCCCGGGTAGCGCATGAGCACCGACTCGACCAGGGCGCCGTCGTGCAGCTTCCAGAGGAACTTGATCGTGTCGCCCTTGTCCGTCGCGAGCCGACGGGTCTCGGTGAGGAGCGGCGGGAGCATGCCCGCGACGAGTTCCTCGCGCTGGGCGGCCGGCAGGTCCGTCATCGTGTCCGGATCGGACGAGTAGTGCGTGAAGTAGTGCGTCGACAGCTGCTTCGCACGGAACTTCGGGAGCCCGAGCGCCACGACGGCTTCCTCGCGTTCCGACACGGTCATGTCGGCGAGGTGCACCGGCGGCTTCCCCTTCTTCGGGGACGCGAACTGCAGGAGCGGTCGGCCGGCGGTGTCGGTCGCCTGGGTCCAGCCCTCGGTGCGCGGACGCACCTGCGGACGAGCAGAGCGCTGCTCTTCGAAGGGGGTGCGGGTGTCGGGGGCCATCACTCCAGCTTACGGGAGGGAACGCCGGGCCACGAGCCGGCTCAGCTGCCGGCCGGCAGGACCCGTGCGAAGTGGTGGGCGGCCGAGTACATCGGGACGATGTCCACCGGGTCGCCGGGGTGCGGGGCCTGCAGCACGAGGCCGTCGCCGAGGAAGATGCCCACGTGGTCCTCGTTGTCGTACACGACGAGGTCACCGGCCTTCGCCTCGGACTCCGGGATCGTCGTCGCGGCGGCGTCCTGCGTCGGGACGTAGTGCACCAGCGGGATGCCGACGGCCGCGTACGCCACCATCGTCAGGCCCGAGCAGTCGATGCCCTGGTGGCTCGCACCGCCCTCGACGTACGGGTCGCCCATGTACTGCAGCGCCGTCGACACGATCGTCGCGCGGTCACCACCGGCGGAGAGCACCTTCGAGATGGCGTCCTCGGCCTGCTGTGTGCTGACGCCGAACTTCGTCACGATCGTCGGGTAGGACACCACCGTCGTGGTGGTCGTCATGCCGTCGGTCGACACGACCGGGACCTGGACGTCGCGGGCGACGGTGTACTCCTGCGCCTGCTGCGAGGTCGTGGTGCCGTGGTGTGCGTCGGTCGACGGGGTGGCCGCGTTCGCCGGCACGGACAACGTCAGGCTCGAGGTCACGGCGAGTGCCGGTGCGAGGAGGATCGCGGCGCGCTTGGCGTTCGCGGCCCGGCGGATGTGTCGCGGGTCCACCGCACGCTCGGCGCGGAGCGCGGCGGAACGGCTCAGCACGGCGGTCCCGGCCCCGGCGGTCGACGCGAGCGGGCGGTGCTGCGACAGCGACACGGAGCGGGCCGGCTTGGTGTGCTCCACGAACGTCGAGCGGGCGACGGCCGGGCCGAACGCGGAGCGGCGACCACGGGGACGACGCGGTGCACCGGTGTCGACGACGGACGGGCGATCAGCAACGGCAGGGCTGACGGCGGCGTCGGGTGCTGCGGGGAGTGCGTGGCGTCCCATGGTTCCTTCCGGGTCTTCACGAGCCGACCCGAGCAGGAGACGAGGCGACTCGGTTGGATAACGTATTGGTCACGAACCTGAACCCGGCTGGGCAGTCCCGGCGCGTTCCTGCGGGTCGTCACAGCCTCACCCCTTCCTCGCAGCCTGCTCAGATCCACCAGCAAGCGCCGGTCGGCCACCCCGCGCGGCTCGCCAGGCCAGCCGTCAGGCGGGCGTGGGCCGCATGACGGCGGCGATCCGTGCCTCCCGGCCGGCCGCCAGCGCGTCGAGGCGAGCCGCCGACGCACGCACCGCCCCGTCGACCGGGCTGTCCCCCGAGATGTCCCCCGCCAGCGGCGTCCCGGCGCGGACGGCGAGCGGCAGCACGCCAGCCCAGACCGCGTGGTCCTCGCCGTCGTCGACGGCCTCGCCGACACCGGCCGCGCGGATCTTCACGCTCGCGCGGTCGAGCGGGAGCTGCAGGACCTGGGTGGCGCGGACCTCCTTGGCGGTCATCTCGCGCACCTCGTCGCGACGGCCGGGCATGAGGTGGTCGGCGACCTGCCAGAGCGCCTCGGCGCGGAGGTCGTCGGGTACGACCGTGGCGTTCCCGACGATCATCGCGCTGCGGTAGTTCGCCGAGCTGTCGAAGGTCGACCGGGCGAAGACGAGCCCGTCGACGTGGGTGACCGTCGCGGCGACGGGGACGCCCGCCGCGCCGGCGTCGAGGAAGAGGCCGCCGCCGGTGGAGCCGTGCAGCAGCAGCACGGGACCGTCGCCCAGGTCGCCGACGCCGCAGAGGAACGGGAGGACGAGCGGGTGGCCGCCGCGGACGAAGCCGACGTGGGCGACGATCGCCTCGTCGAGGACCGCTCGCAGGTCGGCGGGGTCGTGGGACTGGCGGTCGCGCAGGCGGCGGACGGTGAGCGAGGGGCTGGCGGGGGCGTCGGACGGGAGGCTCGTGGTGCGCATGCGTGCCACGCTAGGTTCGCGAGTGGTCCAGTTGGTGGACCAGATGGGCGGTACTCCGGTGGACCAGTCGGGTGCGGGCAAGACGGCGGGTGTCGTGGCGCGGGTGCGCGCGATGGTGCAGGACGGCACGCTCCGTGCCGGGGACGCGCTGCCGTCGACCCGGGTGCTCGCGGCGGAGCTCGGGGTGGCGCGCGGCACGGTGGTCGCGGCGTACGAGCAACTCGACGGCGAGGGGTGGATCCGGACGCGGCAGGGAGCTGCGGCGAGGGTGGCTCCGGGGGTCCCGCGGACCGCGACCCTCGGGGCATCCGCACCTCGCGCGACACCCTCCCCGGCTCGCGACACCGCCTCGGCAGCCCCCGTGCTCGACGCCCGGCCCGGGATCCCGGCCGTGACCGCGATCGCCACCCGGGACTGGCGCGCGGCCTGGCGTGCCGCCGCCGATGCCCCCCTCCGGAACGCGCTGTCCGACCCCGCCGGCCTGCTCGAGCTCCGCGCGCAGATCGTCGCGCAGCTCGGCCTGAGCCGCGGCTTCGCGCCCGACGTCTCCCGCGTGCTCGTCACGGGCGGGACCTCCGAGGCGCTGTCGCTCGTGGTCGAGGCGCTGCGGAACCACCTCGGCCGCACCCCACGGATCGCCGTCGAGGACCCCGGCTACCGGTCCGGACGCCGTGCCTCGACGAGCGCCGGGGCCGAGCTCGTCGGGGTCCCCGTGGACGACGGTGGGCTCGACGTCGACGCCCTGCGCGCACTCCCGCCGGTGGACGCCGTCGTCGTCACCCCCACGCACCAGTACCCGCTCGGCTCCGTCATGCCGGTCGCCCGGCGGCAGCGGCTGCTCTCCTGGGCCGCCGACACGGCGACGATCGTCGTCGAGGACGACTACGACTCGGAGTTCCGGCACCGCGGCTCCCCCGTCCCCGCCCTGGCGGCGCTCGACACCGCCGGCGTCGTGCTGCACGTCGGCGGGTTCTCGAAGACGCTCGACCCGCGGCTGCGCTGCAGCTACGTGGTCCTGCCGCCCGGCGCCGTGCCGGACGCCGTCGCGGCCGCGCGGGTGGCGCGCGGCCCGGTCGTCGCCGAGACCGTGCAGGTCGCGCTCGCGCACCTGCTCCGGACCGGCGCGCTGCGCCGACACCTCGGCCGGGTCCGGCGGGACTACACGCACCGACGTGAGCTGATCGCGTCGCGTCTCGACGGGGTCCCCGGCCTGGAGGCACGTGCCCTGAACGGTGGACTGCACGCGGTGGTGACGTGGTCGGGTCCGGCGACCGCGCGTGCCGTCGTGGCCAGGACGGCACGGGCCGGGGTCCTCGTCAGTGCACTCGCGGAGTACGAGGTGGTTCCGGGCAGCGCCCCGGACGGCGTCGTGCTCGGGTACGGCGGGCTCACCCTGCCGGAACTCGACCGGGCGCTCGACGCGTTGCTCGGGGCTCTCCACCGCGTCTGACGGCTGCAAAACCGCGCCTTGGTCGGTTTCCTTGGTGTTTCGCGATCGTGAAGAAAAGTAACGTCACGATCATTCTGCTGGCGCTGTTTGTCACTTCTCGAACATGATTCGTGAACGTTCGACGCAGCGACAGGAGACACGGTGACCCACACCCCCGAACAACGCGAGGTGCTCGACCTCGTCGGCGCCCAGTTCGACGACGCCGTGCAACTCGTCCGTGACCTCATCGACATCCCGAGCGTCGGACCGTGGTTCGGCGACGAGGCAGCAGTGAGCGGCGAAGGCGCCGTCCAGGCCTTCCTCCGCGGCCACCTCGAGGGACTCGGCGCCGGCATCGACCAGTGGGAGCCCTCGGCCGCAGAACTCGCCGTGCACGCCGACGGGCCCGGGTACTTCGCCGACCGCGACTTCACCGGTCGCCCGAACCTCGTCGGACGGTTCCGCTCCGCCGCGGACGGGTCGGACTCCCCCGCGCTGATGTTCCTCGGCCACTGCGACGTCGTGCCCGGCGGCCCCGGCTGGACCGACGGCCCGTTCACGAGCTCGGTGCGCGACGGTCGGGTCACCGGCCGCGGCGCCTGCGACATGAAGGGCGGCATGGCTGCGGCCCTCGCGGCGATCCGCGCCGTGCGGTCGAGCGGCGTGCAGCTCGCCGGCGACGTCGCCTTCGCCTCCGTCACGGAGGAGGAGACCGGCGGCATGGGCACCCTCGCCCTGGTGCACCGCGGGTACCGCCCGGAGCTCGGCATCGTCATCCCGGAACCGACGAGCCTGCAGGTCGCGCCGCTGTGCCGCGGCATCGTCTGGGGCGAGATCACGATCCCAGGCAAGAGCGGGCACATCGAGATCGAGCAGCCCGACTGGCGGGACGGCGGCGCGGTGGACGCGATCGCGTACGGCCGCCGGCTCCTCGACGCCGTCGACGCGCTGAACGCCCGGTGGCGGGAGCTGCCGGAGAAGAACCACCGCCACGTGCCGCTGCCCTGCCAGCTCAACGTCGCCGAGATCGACGCCGGCACCTACCCGTCGTCGTGGGCGGGCTCGTTCACGATCCGCTTCGACGTGCAGTACCTGCCGGCCGAACTCGACGAGCACGGTGGCGGCGGGCTGGTCCGCGCCCAGATCGAGGAGATGGTCCGCGAGTTCGCCGGCGACGACGCCTGGCTCGCCGAGCACCCGCCGGTCGTGAACTGGCTCGTCGACGCCGACTGCGGCGAGACCGACGACACGCACCCGCTCGTCGTCGCGCCGCAGACCGCCCTCGACGCTCTCGGCATCGCCCCGGTCGTGCAGGGCGTCACGTGCCACACCGACATGGGCCTGCCGATCAAGGCGGGCGTCCCGACGATCACGTTCGGACCGGGCCAGCTCAGCGTGGCGCACCAGCCGGACGAGTACCTCGACCTCGCCGAGTACCGCACGTGCATCGAGGCGATGGCGCTGATGATCCTGGACCTCTGCGGTGTGGACGGGGCAGCTGTCGCCGCCTCCGCCGCGCGAGCGACCGAGGCGCACGCCCGTGTCTGACCTCCTCCCGCACCTGACCGCCCGCGGCGTCACCGGCGTCAGCGGCCTGCGCGACACCGGCTCCGAGACCGACCGCACCGTGCTCGTCGCGGCGGCGAGCGGCCCCGTCGTGCTGAAGCTGTCGTCGACCTCCCGGATGCAGGCGGCACTGCTCGAGGACGTCGCCGCGAACGACCCCACGCTGCCCGTCCCCCGCGTGCTGCACGACGCCGACGGCACCGCCGTCACCCCGACCGACGCCGGCGACCTGTTCGTGATGACCGCACTCGACGGTGTCCCGCTCGAGGACGTCGACCTCTGGCCGTCACTCGTCGACGACCTCGCCGACGTGCAGGCCGCGCTCGTCACGGCCCTGCGCGACACCGACGCCGCCGCGGCCCACGTGCCCACCGAGAACGACTGGTCGATCGAGACGGTCGAGCGGCACGAACGACTCGTGGACACCGTCGCGGACGACCGGCACCGCGCCGCCATGCACGCCGCGGTCGCGACCTACCGCACCGACCTCGGCCCCGCGCTCGCCACCATGCCCCGGCAGGTGCTGCACGCCGACGCGAACCTGTCGAACGTCCTCGTCGCCGACGGCAGGGTGAGCGGCGTCATCGACTTCGGCGACGCCGTCGAGGCACCCCGGGTGCTCGACGTCGCGGTCACCGCCTGCTACCTCGCCATCGCGCTCGGCGACTTCGCGCACCCGCTCGTCACCCGGTACACGGACCGCATCGCCACCGCCCTCGACCTGTCGGCGGCGGAACAGGCGCTCGTCCTGCCCCTCGCGTCCTGCCGACTCGTGCAGGCCGTGGTGCTCGCCCGCGACACCGCCCGCCGGGAACCCGCCCGCGCCGACTACGTCCTCCGGTACGACCGCGCCGCCGTCGAACTCCTCGACCGCACCGGGGCACTGCCCACGGCCCCCGTCCACCTCACCTCGAAAGGCGCGTGACCACGTGCAGCAGATCGACGTCCCCGCGGTGCCGGCCGCGACCGCCATGGTGAACCGCTTCGACCCGGCCGACGCGGGGCTCCTGCCGGCGGCGGACCAGGCGCTCCTCGCCCGGCGCCGCGAGGTCCTCGGCGACATCTACCCGCTCTTCTACGCCCGACCGATCCACGTGGTCCGCGGTGCCGGCGCGCGGCTCTGGGACGCCGACGGCACCGAGTACCTCGACGCGTACAACAACGTGCCGGCGGTCGGCCACGCGAACCCGCGCATCGCCACCGCGGTGCACGAGCAGCTCACGCGGATGAACACGCACACCCGGTACCTGCAGGACGGCATCGTCGCCTTCGCGGAACGGTTCCTGCAGACCCACCCGGAGCACCTCGACCGCGTGATCTTCTCGAACTCTGGGTCCGAGGCGAACGACCTCGCGATCACCATCGCCCAGTGGCGGACCGGCAACCAGGGCGTCATCGTGACCGAGAACGCCTACCACGGCACGACCCGGCTGCTGGCGGGCCTCTCACCGGAGAACGGCCCGACGATGCCGCTGCACCCCTGGGTGCGGACGGTCCCGGCGCCGGACACGCACCGGGACGGCGACCGCGCCGGCGAGCTGTTCGCCGCCGCGATCACCGCCGCGGCCGCGGACCTGGACCGGCACGGCTTCGGACTCGCCGCCCTGCTGCTCGATTCGATCATGTCGACGGACGGCATCTTCCCCGGTGCGCCGGGGATGCTCGTGCCGGCGTACCGCGCGACGCACGCCGCCGGCGGACTCGTCATCGCGGACGAGGTACAGCCGGGCGTCGGCCGGACCGGCGACGCGATGTGGGGGTTCCAACGCCACACCGCGACCGAGCCGCCGCGACCCGTGGGAGCCGACCCGCGCCTCCAGGCCGACGGCCACGTCGACATGGTGACCTGCGGCAAGCCGCTCGCCGGCGGACTCCCGATCGGCACGCTCGTGCTCGGGTCGGCACTCAGCGACGGGTACGCCGAGGGCCACCGCTACTTCAACACGTTCGGCGGGAACCCGGCGTCGATCGCCGCGGCCACCGCGGTGCTCGACGAGGTGCAGGAGCGCGGGCTCGTCGAGCACGCCCGCGACCTCGGCGCATCGCTGCTGCAGGGCATCGCAGAGCGGTCCGCCGGTTCCGGACTCGTGGCGGACGTCCGCGGCGCCGGGCTGTTCATCGGCGTCGAGATGGCCGGCCCCGCGGCCGGCGCGCTCGCGAGCCGCGTCGTCAACGGGCTGCGCGCCCGGAACGTGCTCATCTCGGCGGTCGGATCGGACGGCCGTGTCCTGAAGGTCCGCCCACCGCTCGTCTTCACCCACGAGGACGCCGACGCGTTCCTCGACGCCTACGACTCCGTGCTCACCACGCTCCAGCAGGAAGGACCCCTCTCATGAGCGACGCACCCACCGCACCCCGCGAGGTGCTCGGCATCTCCGGCGTCGGCAAGAACTTCGGCGCCGTCCGTGCCCTCCGCGACATCGACCTCAGCGTGCAGGCCGGCGAGATCGTCGCCCTGCTCGGCGACAACGGTGCCGGCAAGTCGACCCTGATGAACATCATCTGCGGCTCGAACACCCCCGACGAGGGCGAGATCCACGTCAGCGGGCAGCCGATGTCAGGCCTCGCCGACGCGAAGCGCCTCGGCGTCGGCGTCGTCTACCAGGACCTGGCACTGGCACCGCACCTGTCCCTGACCGAGAACCTGTTCCTCGGCAACGAGCTCCGTCGCGGCCCCTGGCTCGACCGGAAGCGGATGCACGCCGAGGCCCGCGCCGCGATCGAGAAGCTCGGCATCTCGACGCTCCGCGACGTCCGGCTGCCGGTCGGGTCGCTGTCCGGCGGCCAGCGTCAGGTGCTCGCCGTCGCCCGCGCCATGAAGTGGGCGTCGGACCTGATCCTGCTCGACGAGCCGACGGCCGCCCTCGGCCCGAAGCAGGTCGGCATCGTGCTCGACTCGATCCGCATCGCCGCCGACCACGGCCTCGGCGTGATCCTCGTGTCGCACGACATCCCCAACGTCCTGAAGCTGGCCGACCGCATCGTGATCCTCCGCCACGGCACGATCATCGCGGACATGCGCCCAGCCGGACTCTCCGTGGCCGACGTGATGACCGTGATGGTCGGAGACGAGGAAGCAGCATGACCGCAGCAGCACCCAACGCCAGCACCTCGATGGGGTCGGCGCCCGCCCTGAAGCACGGCGTCGCCCGTGTGTTCGGGAACCGTGCCGTGCAGATCATCGCCGTCGAGGTCGTCCTCATCGCGGTGTTCCAGACGCTCTCCCCCAGCGGCGCGTTCCTCAGCGAGGCGAACCTCCGCGGCATCCTGCTGACGGCGTCGCAGGTGCTCCTGCTCGCCGCAGGCCAGGCGGTGCTGATGTCCGCCGGACAGATCGACATCTCGCAGGGTGCCGTGCTGATCCTGTCGTCGGTCGTGTCCGGGCAGGTGATGATCGCGATGGGCACGTCCTCGCCCGTCGGCGTCGTGATCCTCGTCGGACTGGTCGTCGCGATCGGCACCGGCGCGGTGCTCGGCGCGGTGAACGCCCTGTTCGTCGGGGTCGTCGGGATCAACTCGCTCGTCACCACCCTCGGCATGCTGTCGCTCGCCACCGGCATCGCGCAGGTCGCCACGAAGGGCGTGAACCTGGTCGGGATCCCCGCGGAGCTGGCCGCCGGGTTCGGATCGGCCACGATCGGCGCCTTCCCGGTCCCGACCATCGTCGGGCTCGTGATCCTCGCCGTCATCTGGGCGCTCTACCGGTACACCGCCTGGGGCACCCACACGCTGGCGATGGGCTCGAACTTCCTGGCCGCCCGTCGTGTCGGCATCAAGACCCTGGTCAACACGATCGGCATCTTCGTCCTGTCGGCCGGGCTCGCCGGACTCGCCGGGTTCATCGACCTGGCGCGCTACTCGACCACGAACATCTCCGGGCACACGAACGACTCGATGGCCGCGATCGCCGCCGCCCTGATCGGCGGGACGGCACTGACCGGCGGTCGGATCAACTTCCTCGGCGTGATCGTCGGCGCGTTCCTGGCGATCATCCTGCAGTCCGGGCTCGTGATCATCAACCTGTCGCCCTTCTACCAGACCATCGCGATCGGAGCCATGCTCCTGGTCGCCGTCAGCTTGGACCGCAGCAGCCGCAACCGGCGCACGACCTAGCGGTCGCTCCGATCCGGCCGGGAGGCGCGGCGCACCCTGCGTCGAGCCGCCCGGGTCCAGGAACCCACCGTTCCACCCCCGCCCCACCCCAACCCGCTCCACGGCACCACCTCCTGTCCACCCCCTCCCTGCTAGGAGACCCCCGTGTTCCGTTCCAAGACCACCTCCGTCCTCGCCGCCGCGTCGGCGCTCGGCATCGCCGTCGTCCTCGCCGGCTGCTCCACCGGCTCGAGCGCCGCCTCCGGCGACTCGTCCTCGGCCGGGAAGACCATCGCGATGGTCACCCCGGAGTCCACCGGCGAGTTCTACGGCACCATGTACTGCGGTGCGAAGGCCGCCGCCGAGAAGGAGGGCGTGACCCTCAAGATCCAGGGCACCCCCGAGACCACCACCGACGCCGAGATGCAGGTCCTGCAGTCGGTGCTCGCGACGAACCCCGACGGCCTGCTGCTGACCGTGTGGGACAACACCGCGTTCAACTCGACCCTGAAGTCGTACACCGACTCCGGCAAGCCGCTCGTGATGCCCGACTCGTTCCTGTCCAACAAGGACTACGTGCAGTCGATCCGCACCGACAACTACCAGTCGTCATACGATGCCGCGGTCCAGGCGATCAAGGACTTCAAGCTGACCACCGGCAAGGTCGTCATCGTCACCGACTCCCCCGGCAACCAGGTGCAGTCCGACCGCGCCAAGGGCTTCAAGGACGCCATCGAGAAGGAGAGCAAGCTCACCGCGCTCGACATCCAGTACGTCGGCGGCGACTCGGCGAAGGCCTCGCAGACCGTCTCGTCGCAGCTGTCGGCGAACTCCGACGTCAAGCTCGTCTTCTCGACGAACATCGGCGCCGGCACCGGTGCGGCGAACGCCATCTCGGCCTCGGGCGACGACGACATCGTGCACGTCGGCTACGACACCGCGTCGAACCAGGTCGCCTCGCTCAAGAAGGGCGAGTACGACGCCCTCGTCGCGCAGGACCCGTACACCGAGGGCTACGACGCCACCGAGCTCATGGCGAAGCTCGTCAAGGGCGACACGAAGGCCTCCGACGTGAAGGAGCAGACGGTGTACTCGCCGTGGAAGCTCGTCACGAAGGACAACGTCGACGACGCCGACGTGGCGAAGTACCTCTACACCTCGGACTGCTCGAAGCTCGGCTGACCCGTCCCACCCCGGGTGCGGAGCGGGTCCGCCCGCTCCGCACCCTCCCCTTCTTCCCCCACGGCACCTGGAGGCCCGCGATGCTGGACAGCGACATCGCCACCCTGCGCGAACGGCTCGAGCGTGGCGACACCACGGCGCTCGCCCTCGCGCAGCACGCGCTCCGACGGGTGGCCCGGCTGGACCGTGACGGCCCCGCCTCGGCGCGGTCCCGGTGCTCGATCCGCGGCTGCTCGAGCGCGCGGCGGCGAGTGACGCGGAACGGGCGACAGCCGCGGCCGGGGCCTCGGCGCCGCTCGGGCCGCTGCACGGGATCCCCTTCACCGTGAAGGACAGCTTCGCCGTCGCCGGAGTGACCGCCGCCGCCGGGTCCCCCGCGTTCGCGAACACCGTCGCCCGCACCGACGCCGTCGTCGTCGAGCGCCTGCTCGCCGCCGGCGCGCTGCTCGTCGGCAAGACGAACATGCCACCGATGGCGATCGGCGGCGGCCAGGCCGGACTCTACGGCCGCACCCGCAGCCCGTACTCCCCCGAGTGGCTCGCGGCCGCGTGGCACTCCGGGTCGTCGATCGGCAGCGGTGTCGCCGTCGCCGCGGGGTTCTGCGCGTTCGGCCTCGGCGAGGAGACAGTGTCCTCCGGGCGGTCCCCCGCGTCGAACAACGCACTGGTGGCGTACACGCCGTCGTGGGGCGTGGTGCCGAGTGCCGGCAACTGGCCGCTGCACCCGTACCGCGACGTGGTCGTGCCGCACACCCGCACCGTCGCCGACCTGCGCGAGGTGCTCGCGGTGATCGCGGGGCCCGACGACCGGGACGTCTGGCGGCAGCAGGACACGGTGGACGTGTCGGCGGCCGACACCGTCGCCGCACGGTTCCGCACCCGCACGGCCGGCGCCGATCCGACACCCCTCGACGGACTGGTCGTCGGCGTCCCGACGCTGTACGTCCCGGCACCCGGGGTCAGGGCCACCGATGACGCCCCGTCCCCGATCCCGCTCCGGCCGAGCATCCGCGCACGCTGGGAGGCCCTGGAGCGCGAACTCACCGCTGCCGGAGCCCGGGTCGTCCGCGTCCGGTTCCCGCTCGTCGAGGCGTACGAGGGTCGTGGCACCGCCCCCTCGCTCGAGGACAGCGGGCACCTCGATGCCGGCTGGACCGCGTTCGAACTGCGCGAACTCGTGACGTGGTCCTGGCAGCGGTTCCTCGACGACCACGCCGTCGAACCCGTCACGCTCTCCGCCCTCGCCCCCGGAGCCATCCGACCGGACCCGCCGTACGCCGTCGACGCGGTCGAGAACGGCCGGCTCCACCCCGGTCGCGACGTCTTCGACTTCTCGGCGATCACCCGCGACGCACCCCTGCCCGACGACGCGGTCCGCGCGGTCGTCGGGCCCGCGGTCGCCGGACTCGACCGCGCCCGCCGCGAGCTCTTCGAGGGGTGGCTCCGACAGGAGGGCATCGACGTCCTCGCCTTCCCCGCGAACTCCGACGTCGGCCCGTACGACGCCGACGTCGACCCCGCGGCCGCCCGCGCGGCCTGGGCGGACGGTGCCGTCTTCTCGACGACGAACCACGTACTCCGCCGCGTCGGCATCCCGAGCGTCACGATCCCGATGGGCACGATGGCAGACACCGGCATGCCGGTCGGCGCGACCGTCTGCGGCCCGGCCTGGTCGGACACGCACCTGGTCGACGTGGCGGACGCCCTGGAGGCACGGCTCGCCCCGCGCACGCGCCCGCCGCTCCCACAGGTGGTCGCCCTCGGCGCGGTGCGCTCCCCCGGTGCGGCCCCGTCCACCGGCCGCCGGCCCGGCGACCGCACGCACGGCAGCGCCGTCCTCGACGGGGTCGCGACGATCGCCGACGACGGGGGCGTGCTCGTCGAACTGCACGCCACGATCACCGACGAGGATGCCGCGGCGACCGCCTGGGTGGAGGTCGGTTCCCAGTCGGTGACCGTCCCGACCTCCGGCACCACCGCCGTGCGCTTCCACCTCGGCCCCGACACCCGACGCGTGCACCGGAGCACCCGTGTCCTCGCCCTGCTCACCGTCGTCGGACAGGACGGCCTCGTCGCCGCCGCCGACGTCCTCGACCTCCCCTTCCACCGCCCGGCCCCCGGACTCCGTCCCACCGAACCGATCAGGAGCACTCCGTGACGACCATCCCCGCCACCGACCCGACCGCCACCGCCACCCCGCTGCACTGGCGGACCGCGACGGACCTCCGCGACCAGATCGCCGACGGCTCGCTGACCGCGGTCGAGGTGATGACGGCGTTCTACGACCGCATCGAGGCGACGAACGACGCCGTGAACGTGATCGTCTACCGGCTGCCGCGCGACGAGGCACTCGCCCTGGCCGCCGAGGCCGATGCGCACCGTGCCTCGGGTGCGGCGCTCGGGTCGCTGCACGGCCTGCCGATCGCGATCAAGGACCTGGTCGACGTCGCCGGGATGCCGACCTCGCGCGGGTCCCGCGCGTTCGCCGACCGCGGTCCGATGCCGACCGACGCCCCGCACGTCGCGAAGCTCCGCGCCGCCGGTGCCCTCGTCATCGGCAAGACCAACTCACCGGAGTTCGGCGTCGGCACCGTCACCTGGAACGACGTCTTCGGCATCACCCGCAACCCGTTCGACCTGTCCCGGCACGCCGGCGGTTCGACCGGCGGCGTCGCTGCCGTCGCGGCGGGCATGCTCCCGTTCGCCGACGGGTCCGACTCCGGCGGCAGCCTCCGCTACCCGGCGTCGTTCTGCAACGCCGTCGGGCTCCGCACCACGCCGGGCCTCGTGCCCGCCGCGCAGGGAGCGACCTCGTGGGAGCCGCACTCGGTGAACGGCCCGGTGGCCCGGAACTGCCGCGACGTCGCACTGCTGCTCACCGGGATGTCCGGCACGGACCAGCTCGCACCACTCTCCGCCGGCCGCGCAGTGGCGACCGAGCTCGGCGGCGTCACGACCACCCCGATCCGGATCGCCTGGAGCGACGACCTCGGCGGGCTGCCGATCTCCGCCGAGGTCCGGGCCGCCCACGCCGCCACCCGTGCCACGCTCGAAGCCGCCGGGGTCGAGGTCGTCGACGTCGCGATCGACACCGAGGGACTCGACGAGACCTGGCAGACCATCGAGCTGTTCGGCTGGTTCGCCCTGCTCGGCACCGACCCGATCGAGCACCCCGAGGCGTACCGCGACGACTTCGTCCGGAACGTCACCGAGGCGGCGGGCTACCCGTCCGGGCAGATCATCGCCGCACTCGACCGCCGGTACCGCGCGTACACCGAGATGGCGACGTTGCTCGAGGGCTTCGACGCCTTCGTCGTCCCCGGCGCACCGGTGGTCGCTCCGGACGCGGGCGACAAGTGGGTCACCGAGGTCGACGGCACCGAGTTCGACCGGTACTTCCTCTGGCAGCGCCTGGCCTGCCGGCTCGTCCCGTCCGCGCACCCGGTGCTCGCGATGGCCGCCGGGTTCGGCCCGGAGACCGGCCTGCCCGTCGGCATCCAGGTCGTCGGCCGCTACGGCGCCGACGACGAGCTTCTCGCGCTGGGTGATCGCCTCGAACGCATCCTCGGCGTGTCCGACGTGCACCCCGAGCTCGGCTGATGGCGGCCGGTACAGTGATCGGCGACGGAGGGGCGGCACGACGTGGGTGACAAGCGCGACCAGCGGCTGCTGCGCATCGTCGAGATGCTCGAGGAGGGCGGGAAGGTCGAGACCGCCACGCTGAGCCACGAGCTCGGCGTCACCGAGCTCACGATCCGCCGCGACATCGACCACCTCGACACCCAGGGCATCGCACGCCGGGTGTACGGCGGTGCGGTGCTCGCCGCCGGGCGGAGCTTCGAACCGCCCTTCAGCCTGCGGGTGCGCACGAACGTCGCCGAGAAGCAGGCCATGGCCCGCGCGGTCGTCGACCTGATCCCGCGCAAGGCGAACGTGGCGATGGACTTCGGCACCAAGGCGTACCACGTCGCGATGGAGATGCGCGGCCGCCACCTGCAGGCCCTCGTCGCACCGACGAGCGTGCAGGTGATGGAGGTCCTCGGACAGGAGGAGGACATCCACCTGCTCGTCCCCGGCGGCGAGCTGAAGGCCGGCGAGCTGAGCCTGCACGGTTCCGCCACCGAGCAGTTCTTCCGCGCGCACCGCTGGGACGTCGCGGTCGTGAGCGTCGCCGGCATCAGCGCCGAGAGCGACTCGGTGACCGACTTCGACGAGACCGACGCGCGACTGAAGGCCACCATGATCGGCAGCGCGGACCACGTCATCGTGCTCTGCGAGGGCCGGCACCTCGGCCAGGTCTCCTTCGCCCCGGTCGCCACGCTCGACGGTGTCACCACCGTCGTCACCGACGCCGTCGGCCCGAACGACACCGCCGACGCGCTCGAGCAGCGGGGCATCCAGGTCATCCGTGCGCTGGAGACGCACCGTGTCGACTGACGTCGTCGACCTCACCCGCCGCCTCGTCCGCATCCCCTCGGTCTCCGGTTCACCCGGCGAGTCCGACGTGCTCGAGCTGCTGCTCGGGACGTTCGACGACCGGTACCGGGTCCGGACGCTGCGGGGGCCGGACGGTGGACTGCGGGCGGTCGCCGTCGTGCCGGCGGTCCCGACCGGCCCGCTGATGGTGTTCACCGGCCACGTCGACGTCGTCCCGACGGGCGATCCCGACGCCTGGGCGCGGCCGCCGTTCTCCGGCGACCTGACGGACGGACGCGTCTGGGGCCGGGGCACCACCGACATGAAGGGCGGCGTCGCCGCGATCGTCGCGTCGCTCGACGCCGCGCCGGCCGGCAGCGCCGTGGCCGCACTGTTCACCGTCGAGGAGGAGACCGGCAGTCGCGGCGCCGCCGACGCTGCGACCCTGCTCGACGGACTCGACACGGGCCTCCTGGTCGTCGCGGAACCGACCGACGGACGCGTGGTCCGCGGCCACCGTGGCGTCACGTGGCTGCGGGTCGTCACCGACGGTGTGGCAGCGCACGGCAGTGCCCCGCACCTCGGTCGGAACGCGATCTCGGGGCTCACCCGGGTGCTCGACCGCGCCGCAGCCGAGGGCACCGGGTGGGACACGCTCAACGTCGGGACGATCGGCGGCGGGACGGCCGTCAACGTCGTGCCCGACCTCGCGTGGGCCCGGGTCGACCTCCGGACGACCGACCCGCTCGCCGACCCCGCGGCGTGGTGGCGGGAACAACCGGACCTCGCCGCGGTCGAGCCCGAACTCGCCCTGCCCGCCGTGCTGCTCGACCCGGACGACCCCGAGGTCGTCCGACTCGGGATCGAACCCGACGACCGCGTCGTCGGGTACTTCACCGACGCCGCCGTGCTGACCGGCGCGCTCGGCTGCGACCGCGTGGTGCTGCTCGGCCCGGGTCAGACCGACCTGGCACACCGCCGCGACGAGTCCGTCGCGGTCGACGCCCTGCACCGCGCCGTCGCCGACTACACCGACCTGATCACCCGATGGGACCACCGATGACGACCACCACACCCACCACCGGTGCCGCGACCGCCGCGGTCGAGCACGCGCTGACCCGCCTCGCCGAGGTCGACCAGCCGGAGATCTGGATCACGCTCCGCACCGAGGTCGAGCTGCGCGAACTCGCCGCCGGGATCGACGGACGCCGCGCGGCGGGCGAGGACCTCCCGCTCGCCGGGTGGACCGTCGCCGTGAAGGACAACATCGACGTGGCGGGGCTGCCCACGACCGCGGCGTCGCCGGAGGTGCTGCACACGCCGGACGTCAGCGCACCGACCGTCGCCCGACTCGAAGCAGCCGGAGCGGTGGTGGTCGGCAAGACGAACCTCGACCAGTTCGCCACCGGACTCGTCGGCGCCCGCTCGCCGTACGGGGTGCCACACGCCGCCGGCGATGCCACCCGGGTCTCCGGCGGGTCGAGCGCCGGGTCCGGGCTGGCGGTCGCACACGGCATCGTCGACGTGGCACTCGGCACCGACACCGCGGGATCCGGCCGGGTGCCGGCGGCGTTCAACCACGTCGTCGGGATCAAGCCCACGCTCGGCGTGTTCCCCGTCGACGGCGTCGTCCCGGCGTCGCCGAGCTACGACACCGTCTCGGTGTTCGCCGCCGACCTCGCCACGGCCGTCGTCGCGGCCGACGTCATCGCCGCTGCCGGCTCGCCGCGGCCGTGGCCCGCCGATGCACCGCTCGCCGCCCGCGTGACCGGTGCCGCGCCGCGCGTCGGCGTCGCCCGTCCACAGGACCTCACGCCGATGTCCCCGGCTTGGCGGGCGGCGTACGACGACACCGTCGCGGCCGTCCGGGCGAGCGGTGCCGAGGTCGTGGAGCTCGACGTCTCCCCGCTCGTCGACGTCGCGGTCCTCCTCTACGGCGGCGCGCTGCTGGCCGAGCGCGCCCAGGCGTTCGGGGACCGGCTCGCCGACCTCGGCGACCGTGCGGACCCCACCGTTGCCCGGATCGTCCTGCCGGCGCGGGAGTTCGCCGCGGTCGACCTCGTCCGTGACCAGCAGGCGCTCGTCGCGGTCCGGGCGAGCTCCGAGGCGCTGTGGGACTCCGTCGACGCGCTGCTGCTCCCGACCGCTCCGGGACACCCCACCCTCGCGGAGCTAGCGGCCGACCCGGTCGGCGTCAACGCCTGGGTCGGGACGTACACGAACTTCGTGAACCTGCTCGACCTCAGCGCCCTGGCGGTGCCCGCCGTCGGGTCGACCCGGGACGCGCCCGTCGGGGTGAGCCTGATCGGTCCGGCCTTCGCCGACCTCGCGTTGGCCGACCTGGCGGTGCGCACGGGACTCGCCGACGACACCGGACCCACCGAGGCGTTCTGGGGCGCCGGGCACGTCGACCTCGTCGTGTTCGGGGCGCACCGCACCGGGCAGCCCCTGCACCACGAGGTCGCCCGGACGGGTGCGCGGCTGCTCGGCACGGTGTCGACCGCCCCGGTGTACCGGATGGCGCGACTCGCGACGACGCCACCGAAGCCGGGCGTGTGGCGCTCCGACGCCGACGGCGCATCGATCGTCGGCGAGCGCTGGGCGTTCCCGCGCGCCGGGTTCGCGGACTTCGTTTCGGGGCTGGCGGCGCCGATGGCGATCGGCGTCGTCGAGCTGGCGGACGGGTCGAGTGTGCTCGGGTTCCTGTGCGAGCCTCGGGCACTCGACGGCGCCGAGGACGTCACCGGGCACGGCGACTGGCTCGCCGTGCCACCCACTCCGGTCATCGATTCTCATTCGTGAGACACTTGGCGTCCGATTCTCAATCGTGAGACACTGGTCGCATGCGGTACCGCGATGCGCTCGAGTCCTTCCGGGATGCTGGGGCGGCCAGCGTCCAGGAGCTCGCCGCCCGGGCGGGCATCAGCCGACCCACGATGTACCGACTGCTCTCCGGTGCCGTTCCGCGCGCGGACGACCTCGAAGAACTCGCACTCGCGACGGGCTGGGATCTCGACATCAGCCTCCGTCCGCTCTCCGACCCGCTGGCCGCGGTCGCCGTCCGCGTCCTGCTGGGCGACGAGGCGTCCCTGCCGTGGGCGGCTGAATCCGAACCATGGCAGGAGCGACTCCGACGGTTCGTCGCCGCTCGGCCGAACAGCGACCGGGACATCGCGCTCGTCGACGAGGCCGGTCGCGCCACCGCTCCGGCGAGACGCCCCGGTGCGCACCGCCTGCGGGGGGACGACTGGAGCATCGACCGCCTCGTCTCGGCGGGCCGGGCCTCCGGGAGACGCTGGGCGCTGTCCGGGTGGGCAGCCCTCGACGGGCTCGGCATCGATGCGCACGCCCCGACGATCATGTGGGTGGAGGACGCGCACGCGGTGGGACAGCTCCTGCACGACAGCTTCCGATCGACCAGGTCGGACGACGCCGACCTCATCGTCGTCCCGGCGCACCCGTCCGTGTTCGCCGGGACCACCGCGGTCTCCGACGTCGAACTGGTCGCCCCACTGCAGGCGTTCATCGACACGGCGGGACTCGGCGGGGATGCACGGGACCAGGTGCTGGCACACCTGGAGCGAGTCCGATGAGCGACACGCCTCGGTGGGCCGTCGGCTCGGAGCAGTACGTCAGACGTCCCGAACGCCCCGCACACGTCGACGCATCGGTGTCCACCGTCTCGACGCCGGACGACACCCGCGCAGCGACGGGCGTGCGGTGGGATGCGACACGGATCGACTTCGGCCGCATCCGTCAGACCTCGACGGCGCGGTCGCGGTTCCGGTTCGAGCGCTCGATGCCGGACCTGGTCTGGAACGCAGCCGCGCTCGAGGGGAACACGTTCACCCTCCCCGAGGTGCGCACGCTCCTGGACGGCGTCACGATCGGCGGCAAACGCATCGAGGAAGCAGAGCAGGTGCTCGCCCTCGTCGATGGGTACGGCCGTCTGGACGATCTGGTGGGGCGCGGTGCGTTCACGCTGACCAAGGAGACCTCTGACGACCTGCACGGCCGGGTCGCACGCCACGAGGCGATCGAGTCAGGAGCGTTCCGGGGTGAGGGCGTCACGGGTGGCGGCGGGGCGGTGCAGCTCGCGAACGGCGGTTCCGTCGAGGGCGTGCCACAGGAACAGCTGCAGGAGCGCTTGGAGGGGATGCTGGACTACCTGGACACGCTTCGTGATCCACGCGAACGGGCACTCGGCTACTTCGCAGCGGCGACCCGGTCGCAGTTCTACTTCGACGGCAACAAGCGCACCGCTCGGTTGATGATGTCGGGCGTCCTCATGGCGGCGGGGTACGAGGTGGTGAACGTACCGTTCGCGCGCAAGTACGAGTTCAACCAGGCGCTCGACGAGTTGTTCACCGACGATGACGCGACGCCACTGATGGCGTTCATCGCGGACTGCGCGACCACCCCGGCGCCCGAGGCGGCGGACTGACCCGAACGAGCACTGACCCGAACGAGCACTGTCCCGAACGAACACAGCCGTGATCGACCTCAGAGCAGACCGGGCGCCGGCGTGCGCTCGGGCCGGGGCATCGTCTCGGCGAGCGACCGCGCGAGCGGCACGGTCCACGCGATGTTCCGCGCGATGGCCGGGTCCGGGACGTCCTCCGGCTGGTGCAGCCGGTGCAGGTCGTTGAACGTGCAGAACACCGACGGGATCCCGGCGGCGTGGAACGAGGCGTCGTCGGTGCCGCGGGTCGGCGGGAAGCGGTCCACCGTGGTGAGGGTCCGTGCGGTGGCGCGGGCGTACGCGCGGATCGCGTCCCGCACGGCGAACCCGAACCGCTCCGGACCGACGAACGTCTCGAGGTGGTCCCCGCGGCCGAGACCGTCGATGTTCAGCACGAAGTCGATCGCGTCGCGCGCGGCCGGGTCGAGCTGCTCGACGTGGTGGCGGGAGCCGAGCAGGTGCCACTCCTCGGCGGTGAACCACACGATGCGCACGGGGCGTGGTGGCGGTGAGACAGCCCAGAGCCGTGCGAGTTCGAGGAGCGCGATCGATCCGCTGCCGTTGTCGTAGGCCCCGACGGTGTTGTAGAAGGAGTCCAGGTGGCCGCAGACCACGACCGTGCCGGACACCGCGGGGTCGGACGAGCCGGGCTCGGACGCCGCGATCTCGACGATCAGGTTGTCGGACACCGAGCGGTCCCGCGGCCCGGAGTCGAGCGACACCTCGACCGTCACCCGCTCGTGGTCGGCGATCCACTCGGCGAGCTGCAGGCCGTCGAGCCGCCCGATCGCCAGGTGCGCGACACCGTCGTCGGAGCCGGCGGGCAGGGGCTGGGGTGCCGCGGGCCCGTCGTCCCGTGCGTGCACGACCGCGGCGATCCGGCCACGGGTGTCCCGCACACCGAACCGCTGCCACACGATCGAGTCGCCCCAGATCCCCTCGGGGCCGAGCACCTCGAGGTGACCGCGGACGACCCCGTCGGTGCCCGCGCTCCAGAGCATGGGCCACGCCGGGAGTTCCCGCTCGACGGGCGCGGTGACGAGCACACGCCGTACGGTGCCGGGGTGCCAGCCGGGCAGCGAGACGGGCTCACGGCGGACGGCGTGGCCCATAACGACGAGTTCGGACTCCACCCAGGCGCTGGCGGCCCGCATCGTCTCGGTGCCGTGGAACCGCGGTCCGTGGGCGACCAGGGCCTCGAGCTGGGACAGGGCGTGGGCTTCGGTGGTCATCAGGTCCTCGTCGGGTCGGCGTAGACGGAATCGTGGAAGGCGTCCTCGGCGCGGAGCGTGTCCCGGAACCAGCCGATCACGGTGTCGTCGTCGATCGCCTCGGGGATGGCGTCGACCGCGGCGGCGAGGGCTCGGACCCCGGCGGCGAACGGGGGCGCGGCGTGCAGGGCGATCCAGGCCTCGAGGTCGGTGAACCGCTCGACGGGCACGGCCGCCGCGCGGCCGCACCAGCCGGCGTACAGCGTCTCGGCGGCGAACATCGCGGTGACGGCTGCGGGTGCACCGTGCTCGGTGGTGAGACGGAGGACGTGGGAGGCGAGCACCTCGGACCGCGCGACGGCGTCGGCGAGGTGATCCGCGCCTCCCGGCCAGCGGACGCGCGTCGCGCGGAACCAGCCCAGCTGTTCGCCGACCAGCGCACCGACGGTCCGGGCGTGGGCGGCGGACTCCGACCAGTCGGGAGCCGCCCACGTGAGGTAGCCCGTGACGCGGGTGGCGGTCCGGACGAAGCGCTCCTCGATCGCCAGGTAGGCGGCGAAGGCGTCGTCGTCGACGGTGCCGTCGGTGGCTTCGCGGACGAAGCGCACCTCGGCGGAGCGGGCGAGCGCACCGGCGCACGCGGCGACCACCCGCTCGCTGCGTCCGTCCGGCACGAGGGTCACCGAGCCGTCAGCCACCGGACGAGCCCGTCGAACAGCGCCGGGTACCCGGCCCACGTCTCGCAGAACGCCGGCGGCGCCCAGTGCGGCGAGCAGTCGCTCGTGAAGACGGCGGTGCGCCCGGCGCCCTCGGTGCGGACCGCCACGAGCGGGTCGCCGTCGATCGTCACGGGGACCTCGGCGTCGGCCTTGGCGGTGAGGCGGTTGTACCCGAGGAGCGCCGGCCAGGCGCCGTCGACGCCCGACAGCACGGGGTGGGCGGCATCGTGCACGACGGCGACCGAACCGGCGGGTCGCTCGACGCGGTCGTCGTACGGGGCGATGTCCACCGGGAGCACGTCGGCGATCCGGGTGCCGGCGTACGCCCCGCGCGCCTGCCAGCCGGAGAACGACAGGTAGCCGCCGATCATGAGGAGTGCGCCACCGGCGGTGACCCAGTCGGCGAGGGTCGCGATGCGGTCGGCCCCGGCGACCGAGCGCTCGAACACGCCGGGCGCGAGCTGCAGCGAGTTCGCGCCGATGTCGGAGAGGACGACCACGTCGTACTCGGCAAGTGCCTCCGGGGTCTCCGGGAAGTCGGTCGGCACGAGGTGGCCGGGCAGGTGCACGACCTCGTGGCCGGTGGCGGTGAGGGCGGTCCGGAGCTGCGTGACGCCCTCGGCGTAGGAGTGGACGGTGAACTCGTCGACGCCCTTCGCGTGGGTCGTGGTCGTGATCCAGCTCTCGCCGGCGATGAGGATGCGGGCCATGGGGTGTCCTGTGGTTCTCGTTCGGGGTCGGGACGATCGCGTTGGCAATCGATTGCCCTGAAACGCTATCCGGAGCGGCGTGCGCATGGGTTACGGTTGCGTTACACCGGGCCTGGAGGCTCGGCAAACGTTCCCCAGAAACCCTCCGGAGACCGCATGGCCGTCACCCTCGCCGACGTCGCCGCCCGCGCGGGCGTCTCGACCACGACGGCGTCGCGTGTCCTGGCGCGCTCACGCGCGGTCTCCCCCGGCGTCCAGGCCGCCGTCGAACGGGCGTCGTCGGAGCTCGGCTACGCCGGCAACGGGGTCGCCCGCGCGCTCCGACGACAGCGCACCGACGCCGTCGGCATGGTGGTCCCGAGCATCCGGAACCCGTTCTTCACGGCGCTCGTCGACGCGGTCGAACGGACCCTGCAGACCACCGGCCGGGTGCTGTACCTGTGCGACGCCCGCGACGACGTCACGGTGGAGGCACAGCACCTGCGGTCACTCGTCGCGCGCGGCGTGGACGGGATCGTCGTCAGCCCCTGCGCCGACGGCCGGAGCACCGCCGCCGTGGTCGAGGCGGCGGCACGCGTCCCGCTCGTGCAGCTCGACCGACACGTGCCCGAACCGGTGGCGGACTGGGTCGGGCTCGACGACCGCGCGGCGATGGACCTGGTGGTCGACCGGCTCGCAGCGCGTGGGGTCCGCGCCGCGGGGTTCGTCACGGCCGCGGTGGCGAACTCGTCCACCCGCGAGCGCGCGGCGGGCTTCGCCGACGCCTGTGCCCGTGTCGGCATCCGCACCGACCCGGCGTGGACGGTGACCGGAGCGTTCACGATCGCGGACGGCATCGCGGCCGGGCAGCGGTTCGTCGAGCTCGGTGCCGGGCGCCCCGATGCCGTCGTCTGCGCGGACGACCTGCTCGCCATCGGGGTGTCGCACGCGCTCCGGGGCGCCGGGCTCGACATCCCCGCCGACGTCGCGGTCACGGGCCTCGACGACCTCGAGTTCGCCCCGTACGTGTCCCCGCCGCTCACGACCGTCCGCCAGCCGACCGACCGGATGGCCGAGGAGGTCCTGCGGCTGCTCGACCGTCCGCCCGGTGCGACGCGGACGCCCGGCACCCGGATCGCGCTCCCGCCGACGTTGGTCGTCCGCGCGTCGGCGTGAGGCGTTCAGGCCTGACGGAGGTGCTCGCGCACGCGGGCCTGCACGGCCTCGGCGTCGGGGTGGTCCCAGAGCGCGAAGTGCGTGCCGCCGGGGAGGACGGCGAGTTCGGCGCCGGGCACCTCGGCCGCCGCACGGGCGCTGTGCGACGGGAGCACGTCGGTGTCCGCGTCGCCGTGCACGAGCAGCGTCGGGGCACGGACCGCCGCCAGGCCGAGGTCGTCGATCGCCCCGAGGTTCCGGACGTCGGTGTCCCAGCCGTCACGGTGCGGCCCGGAGGTGTTGCCCGTCCGGGCGAGGTCGAGCACGAACGCCCGACGGACGGGGTCGTGCAGCACGCCGGCGACGTGGTCCCGCAGCGCCGACCCGCGCAGCGAGCTCTCGCCGCCCACCGCCAGCCGGACGACCGTCCTCGGGAGCAGTCGCGCGGCCGCCCGCGCGAGCGACGCCCCGAACGCGGTGCCCCCGACGAGCCGTTCCGGCGCGGAGACCTCCGGCGGTGCCCAGGGTCCGGTCAGTCCGGCGGCCACCACGAGGGACCGGACACGATCGGGGTGACGGACGGCGAACCGGTAGGCAGCCGGGCCGCCGCCCGACCAGGCGAGCACGCCGACCCGGTCGATGCCGAGGTCGTCGAGCACGGCCGCGTACAGGTCGGCCTCGTCGTCGAGCGACGGGGCGTCGGTCGGGAGCGGTGTCCGGAGGTACCCGGGCCGGGAGAGCGTGACGACGCGGAAGTCGGTCGACGGCAGGAACCGCGCCATGATCTCCGCGACGTCGATGCCACCGGGCGTCCCGTGCACGACGAGAACCGGTGCGCCGACGCCGCGGGTGGCGATCTCGGCACCGGCCGCGGTCGCGGCCGGACACGTCTCGGGCTGCATCACCCGACGATATCCGCGCGACCACGGGACGGGCTGGGCGGGACCACGGAACGCACCCCGTGCCTCCAGTCCGTCCTGATGGTCGACTCAGGACCGGTGGTCAACCGAGCAGGGATGCCCGCCGGTCGGTGCCGTCGGTCCGCTCCGAGACGGCGATGAGCCGACGGCGGCCGCGGAGCGTGTCGCCCGGGTACTCGCCGTACGTCGCGTAGTAGGCGCCGGAGAACCGGCCCATGTGCCGGAACCCGCAGGACTGCGCGACCGCGGCGACCGACGTCTCCCGCGCATCCGCGAGCTGCAGACCGAGCCGCGCCTTCTCGAGCCGGAGGTCGCGCAGGTACCCCATCGGGGTGCTGCCCTCACGCCGCTGGAAGGCCTCCTGCAGGGTGCGGACGCTGACCTCGGCGGCGGCGGCGATGTCCGTCGCCGCGAGCGACCGGTCGAAGTGCGCGTACATGAAGGCCTTCGCGCGGGCCAGGGTGCCGACGGGGACCCCGAGGTCGAGCTCGTCCGGGGCCGGCCGGAACGCGTCGAGGGCAGCCTCGGCCAGTCGCAGGTCGAGCACCGCCCGGTCGCCGTCGACCACGTCGACGTCGAGCATCGGGCGCGCGATCTCGCGGAGGACGGACTGCAGCGGGGCGAGGCGCTCCGGGGACACCGCCACCGGGAAGCCGAGGGGCATCGGCGCGGACTCGGTGCCGACGACCGCGACGGCCTCCAGGAAGTCGGCGTCGAAGTGCACGAAGTGGACGGTCCCCGGGTCTGCGGCCACCCGGAAGGAGCGACCCGCCGGGAGCATGACGGGGACCCCGGCGTGCAGGCCGACGGGTTCGTCGCGGTCGCCGTCGATCGTGACGTTCCCCTCCACCGACCACGCGAGCAGGTACTGCCGCTGCGGGGCGAGGAGGCCGGCCCGGCGTGCGGAGACCGACGAGGTACGGAGGCTCACGCGACCGTCGCCCGTGGCCCGGTACCGGAAGCCGAAGCCGGTGCCGTCGAGGGCGACGGCGAAGTCGGGGCTGTCGTAGACGCCGCGGTAGAACGCGACCGCCTCGTCGGGGTCGGTGCCGCTGCGGACGGTCTCGCGGACCGCGGTCTGGCGGAGTTCCTCGGTCGGCACCCCGGTGAGCGGGCCGACCGGCTCGGCGCGAGCGGACTCCGGGCCGACCGGCTCGGCGCGGGCAGACTCCGTGCCGTCCGACGCCGGTCCGGCGGTCGCGGTGGTCACGTGCGCTCCGCTCCGTCGAGCCGACGGGTGCGGGCACGAGGGCGTCCGCCGTTGCTCATGAGGTCGGCGAGCGAGGGCTCCGACTCGACCGGCACGGCCCATCCACGCCGTGTCGCCTTCCGGAGGTGCCGGTAGGTGGTCACCCGGACCGGCTGGACGTCGTCGTTCGATTCGTACGTGGTCATGCCGTGCTCCCTGTTCGAGACCCCTGGTTCCGCGTCGGCTTCTTCGGGTTGGCCGGACGTCCAGGACGGTCCTCGGGGTCACGGAGGTGTCACGGGAGCGCCTCTGGGACGCAGAGTGAGATCGTCGTTGTGCGTGACGCTACGCGCACCCCGGACAGCGATGCGGACCGGGCACCCAGTCCGCGCTATCCGGACGCCAGCGCATTGTTCGCATACAATGCGAACATGTTGATCACCGTCGACCCGGCTGCGAAGGCATCGCTCGCCGAGCAGGTCGCCGCCCAGGTCCGGTACGCCATCGCCCGCGGTGAGCTCCGGAGCGGCGAACGCCTGCCGTCCGCGCGCGACCTCGCCGCCGCCGTCGACGTCAACATGCACACGGTGCTCCGCGCCTACGCCCAGCTGCAGGACGACGGGCTCATCGAGCTCCGCCGCGGCCGGGGTGCGACCGTGCTCCGGTCCGGCAACGCGTCGTTCGACCGGCTCCGCACGCTCGTCGTGGAGCTCCGTGACCAGGCGGAGACCCTCGGGGTCCCGCTCGACGACCTGTTCACGATGATCAAGGGGGCACGATGACGACACGATCGATGGGGACCGGGGCACGGGTGGCGGTGGTGGCACCGTCCGTCGTGGTGGCGGCAGCGCTCGTCGGGGTGGCCGTGACGGTCGGGCCGGGACTGCCGGGCCGGGTCGCGACGCACTTCGACGGCAGCGGCACGCCGAACGGGTGGGGGTCCCCGTGGGTGTTCTTCTGGATCACCGCGGCGGTCGCGGTCGGTGCGGTCGTCCTCGCGGTCGCCGCACTGCGGTTCCGCGACCGGCGCACCGCCGCGATGCTGACGCTCGTCGCGCACCTGCTCGCCGGCGTCCTCGTCACCGTCTGGATCGTGATCGCGCTGACGAACACAGCCGGCGACCCGACGATGCCGTGGTGGTGGACCGTGGTCGCACTCGTGGTGGCGGTCGCCGCAGCCCTGCCGCCGGCGCTCGTGCTCGTCCGGGCCGCTCCCCCGGTGCCCGCGCACGACGTCCGGCCGCTCGACGTGGCTCCGGACGCCCGGGTCGCCTGGCGGGCACGGATCGGCAGCCGGTTGTTCGCCGGGATCGGCGCCGCGGTGGTGCTCGTCGGAGCGCTCGCGACGTGGCTCACGGCGACGGAGGACCTCGGCATCGCGGTGTTCACGGGCGCCCTGATGGTGCTCGCGGGGCTCTCCGCGTTCGTCCTCGCCCGCGTCGAGGTCACCGTCGACCGGCGCGGGATGCGGCTCACCTCGACCTGGACGCGGATCCCGCTCATGCGCGTGCCGCTCGACCGCATCGAGTCGTGCGGCTTCGAGGACGTCTCACCCGGACAGTGGGGCGGGTGGGGCTACCGGATCTCGGGGCGCGGTGTCGCGTACGTGGCGCGGTCCGGACCCGGGCTCGTCGCGCGGCTGCGTGGCGGGGGCGCCCGGATGGTGACGGTGCCCGACGCCGAGCGCGGCGCGGCGGCGCTCGGGGCGCTGCTCGCGGCGCGCGAGTCCGCGTAGCGCGGGACGCGGCGCGCGGCCCGTTCAGTGAGCAGAAATCGTCGGGTCCGCGATCTGGACCCGACGATTTCTGCTCACCGTCTGCGGCCTGGAGGCGCGTGGCGGGCCCGCCCCGTGCCTCCAGTCCGGTGTTCAGTCCGTCCCGCGGAAGCGACACGTTGCTCGGAAGCCGCGCGGTCACCGTCGCGAGGGCGACAGACTGCCGCGGAACCCCCGCGGGAATCTGTCGCTTCGGCGGAACCGGCCGGCCCGCCAGGCCGGACCCGGCCAGACCCGGCCCGGTCCGGCCAGGCCCGGCCCGACCCAGCGCAGCCGGCGCTACAGGCTCGTCATGCCCCCGTCGACGCGGAACACCGCACCCGTCGCGTACGCAGACTCGTCGCTCGCCAGGTAGACCATGATCCCGGTGACGTCGTCGGGCGTCCCGGGGCGACCGAGCGGCGTCCGCGACACGATCGCCGCGCGCGCCGAGGGGTCGCCGGAGATCGTCGACACGAGCGACGTCTCGGTGTAGCCGGGCACCACGGTGTTCACCCGGATGCCGTCCCGCGCGTACGCCATCGCCGTCGCCCGGACGAGCGCGTGGATGCCGCCCTTCGTCGACGAGTAGGCCGCGAAGTCCGCTCCCTCGCCGTTCAGCCCGGTCGGGGACCCCGTCGCGATGATCGACCCGCCACCAGCAGCGAGCATCGCCCGCACGGCGTGCTTGATGGTCAGGAAGGTGCCGGTGAGGTTGACCGACACGGTGCGGTTCCAGGTCTCGAGGGAGACGTCCGCGACCTTGGCGTCGTGACCGAAGAGCTGGACGCCGGCGTTCGCGACGACGACGTCGGGGGCGGCTCCGCGGGCAGCGAGGTCGGCGAACCCGGCTGCGACGCTGGCCTCGTCGGCGATGTCCACGGTGAGGGCGATCGCCCCGTCCCCCGCAGCCTCCGCCGCGCCGGCCGCTGCGGACGCGTCCCGGTCGGCGTAGACGACCCGTGCCCCCTCGGCGACGAAGCGGTCCGCGATCGCGCGGCCGATCCCCGCTCCGGCACCGGTCACCAGCGCGGTCCGGCCGGTCAGTCGTGCGGTCATGCGTGCGCTCCGTCCTCGGAGCACCCTTGCTCCACGAAGCCCATCATTGCGCAACCGGTTGACCGACTGCTAGCAAGGGACCATGAGCGACGATGCCTGGGGCGACACAGCCGACCCGACTGACGAGGTCGTCGTCGCCGGACCCTGGCGGTTCGTCCTGCGGGGCGCCGAGATCGCCGACGTGACCCACGACGGGGTCACCGTCCTCCGGGCGATCCGGTTCGTCACCCGAGACCACGACTGGCGCACCGCTGACGACACCGTCCTCCGCCGCACGGTGGAGACGGACGACGACGTCCCGAGCGCCCACGTCCGCATCGACGCGACGAGCAGGTACGACGACGTGCCCGTGCTCGAGTACCGCCTCGACGTCGCCCTCGACGGCGGCACGGTGCACGTCGACGCCGTCGGCACCACGACCACCGCGTTCCGCCGCAACCGCATCGGCGTGGTCGTCCTGCACCCGCCGACCCTCGCGGGGACGCCGTGCACCAGCCGGCACCCGACCGCGCCACCGACCGCGAGCACGTTCCCGGTCTGGATCGCACCGCACCAGCCGGCCACGGACGTCGTCGGGTACGAGTGGATCGTCGACGGCATCGACGTCGACGTGTCCCTCGCGGGCGACGGCTTCGAAATGGAGGACCAGCGCAACTGGACCGACGCCTCGTTCAAGACGTACTCGACGCCGCTGTCCGAGCCGTTCCCCGTCGCGCTCGACGCCGGCACCGCGATCCACCAGTCCGTGACGCTCGCCTGCGGTCCGTCGGGCAGGCCACGGCCTGGAGGCACGGCCTCCCCCACCACGGACCTCGCGCTGCTCGACGGCGCGGCCTCCACCCCCGTGGGCACCCCGCCGACGATCCAGCTGCTCGCCGCGTCGGCCCCGGCCGCTGCGCGTCCGGACGACCTCGCGCTCGCGCGCGGCGTGCCGATCCTCGTCGAACCCGTCCTCGGCGACCCGAACGTCGCCGCGGTCCTCGCCTCGGCGCGACACGACGCCGGTGACGCCCCGCTCGACGTCCGGTTCGTGACCGACGACCCGGCCCTGCTGCGCGCGGCGATCGACGACGTGCTCGAGTCCGGGCCGGTGGTCCGGGTGGGTGCGTTCGATCCGTCGACCCACGTGACGACGCCGGCGCTCCAGCGGGCACTCCGTGCGGCGGTCGCGGCGCACGGCGACGGCCTCGGCGTGGTGGCCGGCACGCGCGCGCACTTCACCGAGCTGAACCGCACGATCGACCTCCACAGCGACTGGGACGGCCCGCTGACCTTCAGTGTGACGCCGCAGATGCACGACCGGTCCCGTGCCCAGGTGACCGAGTCGGTGCGGATGCAGCGCTGGGTGGTGAGCAGTGCCTCCAGGCTGGCCGCCGGCAGGCCGCTCCACGTCGGACCGGTGACGCTCCGGCCACGGTTCAACGCGGTCGCGACGTCACCACGTCGGATCGTGACGGACGCGTCCGTCGCGTCAGGCTACGGGCCGCAGTTCGTGCCGGACGCGACGGATCCTGAGCAGCACTCGGCGGCGGCCGCGGCGTGGTTCGCCGCCGCGGTGGCGGCGCTCACGGTGCCCGGCGTCGCCTCGATCACGCTCGCCGAGGCGTGGGGACCACGAGGAACGCCCCGCCGGAAGGGGGTCGGCGGGGCGTTCCGGTCAGTGGGGCCGATCAGCGCTTGACGGCGTCGATCTTCAGCATCTTGGCGATGACCGAGTCGAGCTCGCTGTCGTCGAAGACCTGCTTCCAGTCCTCCTTGATGAGCTTCTCGCGGCCGTAGCCCATCGCGATGTGGCACGCGTCCGAGAACGGGTTCGATCCGCGCAAGCCGTTCGTCAGCGCGATCCAGGTGTGGCCGTAGAGCATGGCTCGGGCGGCCTCGCGCGGGACGCCGACACCGGTGACGGTCTCCTCGAGGGCGTCGTTGAGGAAGTCGCCGATCATGCAGGCGATGGTCTCGACGAGGGTCGGCTCGAGCACGGCCAGCTGCTTCACCGTGACCCAGTGCACCTGGATGACCGGTGCGTACATGGTCGTGATGACGGCCTCGGCGATCGCCTTGGCGCTGTCGTCGGCATCACCGAGCGACTCGGACGCGTCGAAGGCCGCGATGACCTCCTGCGGGGCGGCGATGCCACCGAAGGTGTCGTCCCACTCCTCCTTGGTCGTGCGCTCGAGGAACACCGACGGGTGGCACGGGTGCGCCACGGCGTAGTGGATGTCCTCGCGCTTGGCGAGCAGGCCCGCGTAGGCGGCGGCCGGGTCGAGCGTCAGGATCGTGGCGCCGGCCTTCATGGCGGGGACGAGCTGCTCGGAGATGCTGCCGAGCAGGACGTCGGGGACGGCGAGGATCACGACGTCGGCGACCTTGGCGGCCTCGACACTGTCGGTGAGCGACCGGCCGAGGGCCTCGATGCGCTCCTGACCGGCGGGCGAGGCCTCGCTGTACAGCGTCGTGTACTCGCTCTTCGCGAAGTTGTTCGAGACGCGGGTGCCCATCTTGCCGCCGGCACCGATCACGGCGACGGTGACGTCGGCCGTACCGGATCCGGCAGCGACGGTGTGGGTGGTGGTGACGGTGTCGGTCATGATTCCTTGCTCCTGATGTACTCGATGGTGTGTTCGGTCCACTCCGCCTCGATGCGGGTGGTGGTCTGTGCGGGGTCGTCGGTGTTGCCGACGGACGTGTCCTGCCAGGGCAGCCAGAACTCGATGACCCGGTTGATCCCCCGGGCGTCCGGGTCGATGGCGGCGCGGACGGCGTCGTGGTCCAGGACCCCCGTGCCGGTGCGGACGCCGGTGTACTGGAACCCGACCCAGCCCGGCGAGCGGGTGAAGCCGGAGTCCTTGACGTGCCAGTTGACGACGTACGGAGCCGTCATCGCGACGACGTCGGCGGGCTGCTCGAGCCGCGCGACGGTGTTCGCCGGGTCCAGGCAGACGCCGAGGCGGTCGGACCCGATCGCCCGGACCACGGCCACGAGGTCAGCGGTCGCCACCACCTCGTAGGTCTCCAGCGCGAGTGTGACGCCGGCGGCCTCGTAGGCGGGCAGTGCCTGACGCAGGCGTCGCTCGGTCTCGGCGGCGTCGGGCTGGTCGTCGCCGCTCGTCCACATCGACCGGACGAGGGTCGCGCTGAGCACCTGCGCGATGTGCAGGTACCGCGCGAGGTGCGCCGGGTCCGTGCCACGGGTGCCGACCTCGAGCGTGAGCCCGAGCTCGTCGGCCAGGGCCCGGATCGCGGCCAGGCGGTCGTCCGACGCGGTGTCGAGCGGCAGGTGGTCGCAGATCTGGAAGAGGTCGACGCCGTCGTGCGCTGCCGCGTCGCGGAGCGCGTCGTCGAGGGACATCGGCGACGGCACACGGTCGGACATCCGCCAGAAGTAGGCGTAGGTGGACAGGCCGAGCAGAGAGGTCATGCGGTCGCCTCCAGCTGTGCGGCTTCGTCGAGGATGGTGCGGATCGCCTCGGGGTCGTGCGCGAAGCGGCCGAGGAACAGCCCGCCGATGCGCCCCTGCCCGCGGGTGAGCAGGCCGGGTCCGGCGCTGCCGCCGTAGATCGCGGTGCTGCCCTGCAGTTCGGGGCGCTTGGCGAGGTACTGCTCGATGCCGGCCAACACCTCGACGATGTGGTCGTCGGGCGCGGGTGCCGGAGCGCCGATGGCCCAGACGGGCTCGTAGGCGGCGATGACCGGGCCGGCGAGGCCGTCCGCGGTCGCGGTCGCCAGGAACCGGTCGAGCTGCGCGGTCACCTCGTCGACGGCGGTCTGACCGGAGGCACGACTCGCCTCGCCGACGCAGATCAGGGGACGCAGGTGGTTGCGGAAGGCGGCGTGCACCTTCCCCGCGATCTCGTCGTCCGTCTCGTGGAACAGGGACCGCCGTTCGGCGTGGGCGATCTCGACGAGGTCGACGCCGATCGCACGGAGTTCGGCGCCGGACACCTCGCCGGTGTACGCGCCGCTGTCCGCCCACGCCAGGTCCTGCGCGCCGAGCGTCACGGGGGCGTCTCCGATCACCTCGCGCACCGGGACGAGCGCGGGGAACGTCGGGATGACGAAGAGCTCCACCGCGCCGGACCGCACCGCGGGGTGCGTCCGGGCGATGTCGGCCACGGCGGCCGCCCACTCGAGCGTCCGGGCGTGGGAGAAGTACATCTTCAGCGACACCCCGATCGTGATCGGGGCGGCTGCCGTGGTGGCGCTCACCGGGCGTCGGTCCCGACCGGGGCGGAGCCGTCGTAGGTGCAGATGGCGTTGACCTTCTCGGCGCTGGCGCTCGTCGGGTCGAAGGTGTAGCCGAGCCACTCCTTCGCCATGCGCCGGGCGACCTCGACGCCGACGACGCGCTGGCCCATGCAGAGCACCTGGGCGTCGTTGCTGAGGATCGAGCGCTCGACGCTGAACGAGTCGTGCGCGGTGACGGCACGGATGCCGGGGACCTTGTTCGCCGCGATCGCGACGCCGAGGCCGGTGCCGCAGATGAGGATCGCGCGATCCGCCTCGCCGTTCGCGACGAGCCGTGCTGCGTCGACCGCCACGTGCGGGTACGCGGTGTGCCCGTCCGCGTCGACACCGACGTCGGTGACGCTGACCACCCGCGGGTCCTTCGCCAGGTCGGCCTTGATGATCTCCTTGTAGTCGAAGCCGGCGTCGTCCGAGCCGACGACGATGCGGAACTGCTGCTCGGTCATGGGGACTTCCTTACTTCTCGGCCAGTGTCGCGAGGACCGCGGCGGTGATGAGGGCGAACGAGATCGCGCCGGCGTCGGGGGTGCCGACCGCGTCCTCACCGTGGGTGCGGGCGCGGCCCATCCGCGGCAGCAGGTCGGCGGTGGCGTCCGCCGCCGCTGTGGCGGCGGCGGAGGCGGCGGACCAGGCGGTGACCAGGTCGTCGCCGGCCGCGGTGCGGGCGGTGAGCACCTCGTCGAACGGGACGAGTGCGTCGACCATGGTCTTGTCACCGGGGACGGCCCCGAAGGCCAGGACGGCCTCGGCGGCAGCGTGCACGGCCTGCGCGACGGTGGCACCCGACGGACGCTGGTCGTCCCCGAGGACGCGACCCAGTGCCTCCAGGGCGGCTCCCCAGATGGCACCGGACGTGCCGCCGGCCTTGTCGGACCACGCATCGCCGGCGACGGTGAGGACGGAACCCGCGCCGGCGCCGCGCGCGGCGGCGTCCTGCGCGGCCGCGTCGGCGGCGGTGGACCCCCGCTGCATGCCGATGCCGTGGTCGCCGTCGCCCGCCACCGCGTCGATCCGGCCGAGCTCGTCGGCGTGGGCATCGATGGTGGCGCGGACGGCGGTGATCGCCGCCGCGACGCGGGCGGCCGACGCCTGCGACTCCTCGGAGCCCGGCGTGATCGGTGCCTGCTCGTCGGCTGCGAGGGTCTCGGCTGCGACGCGCTCCTGCGGGACGGCACCGCCCTTGCGGTAGGCGGGGCTGTCGGCGGGCGCGGCCCAGAGCTGCTCGAGTTCGTCGTCGAGCCAGAAGAGGGTGAGGGAGACCCCGGCCATGTCGAAGCTCGTGACGAGCTCGCCGACCTCGGGCTCGACGATCTCGACGCCCGCTTCCCGGAGCCGGCGTTGGACGGCACCGAAGACGACGAAGAGCTCCTCGTACTTGACGCTGCCCAGGCCGTTGAGGATCGGGACGACGCGCGCCCCGTCGACGGCGACACCGGACGGCAGCTCGGTGAGCAGCTCGTCGACGAGCAGGTCGGCCAGTCCGGACGCGGTGGGGACGTCGGCTTCGTCGATGCCGCGTTCGCCGTGGATGCCCATCCCGATCGCCATGCGGCCCTCGGGGACGGTGAAGAGGGGTTCGTCCGCACCGGGGAGCGAGCACCCGGAGAAGGCGACGCCGAAGCTGCGCGTCCGGTCGTTCGCGCGGGTGGCGACGGCTGTGACGTCATCGAGGCTGCGGCCCTGCTCGGCGGCGGCACCGGCGACCTTGAAGACGCAGAGGTCACCCGCGATGCCGCGGCGCTTGTGGGCCTCGGCGCTCGGGGCGCTCGCGACGTCGTCGGTCACGCGGACCGTGCGGACCTCGATGCCCGCTGCGGTCAGGGCGTGTGCCGCGGCGTCGAAGTTGAGCACGTCGCCGGCGTAGTTGCCGTAGCTCAGCAGGACCCCGCCGCCGTGCTCTGATGCCTTCGCGACCGCGGTGACCTGCTGCGCGCTCGGGCTGGCGAACAGGTTGCCCATCGCCGCACCGGCCGCGAGCCCGTGCCCGACGAGGCCGCCGAACGCCGGGTAGTGGCCGGAGCCGCCGCCGACGACGAGTGCGACGGTGCCCTCGGGGCTGGTCGTGGCGCGGGCCACACCGCCGTGCACCTTCCGCACCCGGGACTGGTTCGCGGCGACGAAGCCGTCCACCATCTCGTCGGCGAAGTCGGCGGGGTCGTTGAACAGGCGGGTCATGCGGTGGTCTCCTGGACGGTCTGCTGCGGTTCGGCCGCTTCGTGCTGCTTGGTGTTCCGGGCGAGCGTGAACATCAGGACGCTCGACAGGACCATGAAGAAGCCGACGATGAACATCGGGACCTGGTAGCCGCCGGTCCACTCGCTGACGGCACCCGTGATGTACGGGGCCGCGAAGCCGCCGAGGTTGCCGACGGTGTTGATGAGCGCGACACCCGCGGCCGCTGCGGCACCGGTGAGGAACTGCGTCGGCACGGTCCAGAAGTTCGGCAGCGCGGCGAAGATCGAGCACGCGGTGATCGCGATGACGGCGACCGTGGCGGCCGGGCTGTTCATGTAGAGCGCGACCGGGATGCTCAGACCGCCGACGAGCGCCGGGACCGCGATGTGCCACACCCGCACGCCGCGGCGGAAGGCGTCACGCGACCAGAAGTAGAGCACCACGGCGGCGGGCACGTACGGGATCGCCGTGATGAGGCCCTTCTGGAACAGGTCGAACGTCGTGCCGAACTGCTCCTGGAAGCCGTCGATGATGGTCGGCAGGAAGAAGCTCAGCGCGTACAGGCCGTAGATGAAGCCGAAGTACACGGCGGCGAGCATCCAGACACGACCGGAACCGAAGGCGGCGCGCAGGCCCCCCTTGCCGTGTGCGTTCCCCTCCTTCTGGCTGTTCTCCTTCGCGAGGGCGCCCTCGAGCCACAGCTTCTCGTCCTCGTCGAGCCACTTCGCCTGGGACGGCTTGTCCTTGAGCACGAAGAGGCACAGGATGCCGACGATGATCGCCGGGATCGAGACGCAGAGGAACATGAAGCGCCAGCCGGCCAGGCCGCCGAGCATGCCCTCGTGGGTCATCAACCAGCCGGCGAGCGGCGATCCGATGACGCTGGTGAGGGGCTGCGCCAGGTAGAAGAGCGCGAGCATCTTGCCGCGGTGGCGTGCCGGGACCCAGGTGGACAGGAACAGGATCGCGCCGGGGAAGAACCCGGCCTCGGCGATGCCGAGCAGGAAGCGCAGGCCGACGAGCTGCGGGTAGTTCTGCACCCACGTGAACAGCAGCGAGACGATGCCCCACGTGATCATGATGCGGGCGAGCCAGACCCGGGCGCCGAACCTGTGGAGCGCCAGGTTGGACGGAACCTCGAGCACGAGGTAGCCGATGAAGAACACGCCGGACGCGAAGCCGAACTGGGCGGCGGTCAGACCGAGGTCCGCCTCCATGCCGTTCGGGGCCGCGAAGGAGATCGCGGTGCGGTCCAGGAAGTTGATGAAGAACATCAGTGCAACGAACGGCACGATGCGGATCGCGATCTTGCGGATGGCCGTCTTCTCGACGACCGAGGTGGGGATGCCTCGCGTGGCGGGGATGTCCACGATGACTCCTGCTCGGTGGGGTGGTGCTCCGCGGGGCTGCTGCGCCGGGCACGGAGGTGGCGCATCGGTGCGCACGGACCAGTGTGCGCGGTCGTCCAGAAGTTGTCAACCGGTTGACCAAACGGATCGAGGCCG
Source organism: Curtobacterium sp. 1544 (assembly GCF_040544915.1). NCBI lineage: Bacteria > Bacillati > Actinomycetota > Actinomycetes > Micrococcales > Microbacteriaceae > Curtobacterium > Curtobacterium sp. 1544. Next base: position 20,512 of record NZ_JBEPKX010000025.1, on the reverse strand, counting down.
AACCGGTTGACCGAACGGTACGCTCACTGCATGCCCGCGTTCAGCCCGGACGACCCGCTCAACATCCGACTCGAACTCGAGTCGGTGCCCGCGGGGTCGCCCGCCTCCGAGGTCGCCCGACAGCTCGTCTCCCTGCTCACCGCGGGCGAACTGGCCCCTGGTTCGCGGCTGCCCTCCGAGCGGCTCCTGGCCGAACGGCTCGGCGTCGGGCGGTCCGCCGTGCGCGAGGCGTTGGCCGCCCTCGAGATCCTCGGCATCGTGCAGATCCGGCCGGGTTCCGGCACGTACCTGCAGGGCGGCACGTCGGACCTGCTGCCGACGACCCTGTCGTGGGGGCTCATGCTCGCGTCGAACCGCACGCGGGAGCTGCTCGAGATCCGGTCCTCGCTCGAACGGACGGCCGCGATCCTCGCCGCCCAGCGTGCGACGCCCGCGCAGCTCGAGGAGCTCCAGACCTACATCGACCGACAGCACGAGACGCTCGACGACCCGGACGCTTTCATCGACGCCGACGTCCGGTTCCACGTCCTGCTCGCGCGCTCGGCCGGGAACGACGTCCTCGCCGACCTGCTGCAGAGCCTCCGCTCGATGCTCAGCGTGTGGGTCGGCCGTCGTGTCCGCACCCGCCAGGCGACCGAGGCGGCGTACGAGGAGCACCGGGCGATCCTCGACGCACTCCGCGCCGGGGACGTCCTCGCCGTGCAGCGGGCGATGGACGACCACATGGCGACGGCGAGCGCCCGCATCGAACACGCGGGCCCGGCCGACTGACACGGGGCGGGCCACCGGCACGGCTCCCTCGACCCGCGAAAGCGACATCTTGCCACCGCGCCCGACCGTCGATCCCGCGAGAGCGACAGCCTGCTGCGGAATCTCCGCGGCAGACTGTCGCTTTCGCGGGGCCGGCCGCCCGGCGCCCGGCCGGCCGCCTACGTGCGCAGCAGCGGCGCCACGAGCGGCTCGAGCCACGCCGAGTACGCCGTCGACATGTGCGTCTGGTCGCGGTACACGAGCTTGTCCTGCACCACCACCGGGCACCCGTCCTCGGTGCAGAACCAGTCGCGCGGCTCCACGGTCGGGACCCCGGCCGCCCGCACCGTGTCCGCGACGTCCTCGTGCCGTCCGGACACCGCGTAGGCCCGCTGCTCGGACTGGTTGCACTCCCCCACGGTGTCGAGGTGCTCGGCCACGCAGGACACCGCATCGCCCTCGGGTACCGGGGTGTCGAGCATGTACACGGTCCTGAGGCCGGCGGCCTGCATCGTGGCCGCGGTCTCGGCGGTGCCGTCCGCCCACGTGGTGTTCGACACCTGCTTGCCGGGCACGTTGTCCGACTGGGCCATCACCACGAGGTCCGGGGCGAGGGCCTCGATCCGCCGCATGGAGGCGTCGCGCCACTCCGGACACTCCGTGTAGGTGCGCTTCAGCGAGGAGTTGAACAGCTCGACGTCCTGGGCGACCGGGCACGCGGCCTTGGTCCACGCGACGACCTTCCAGCCCTCGGACCTGCCGGCGGCGTCGAACGCGGGCAGCCACTGCTGCGCGTGCGAGTCGCCCCACAGCACGACGGTGCGGGAGCCGGTCGGGTCCCCGTACACGCACGCCTTCTGCTCGATCTGCAGGTAGCCCGCGTGGCAGCCGTCGTCCGTGGAGTCCGGCTGGTCGTCGGCCGCGGCGGTGAGGCTCGGGGTGAGGTTCGCCGGCACGTCCGAGGTCCGGAGCGCGGACCGGATCGTCGCCTGGATCTCGGCGGAGTCGCCCTGGTCGAGCTGTGCGGCCTGCACCGTGCCGCCGCTGCCGACGAGCGCCGGTACGGAGAACACGACCACCACCGCGGTCGCCGTCGTCGCGGCCGCTGCGCCCGCTCCGATCGCGGCCCAGCGGATCCGCTTCCACCGGGCACGCGCCGACGGCGACTCGATCAGGTGGTACGTGACCGTGGCGACCCAGAGCGCGACCGCCATCACCTCGAGCTTCTCGAGCCAGCCGAGGTCGCGGTTCACCATCACCGGGACGAGGACGACCATCGGCCAGTGCCACAGGTACCAGCCGTACGACACCTTGCCGATCGCCTGGAACGGCTTCAGCTGCAGCACGGTCTCGACGGAGCCGCGACGGTAGGCGCCACCGCCGGCGATGACCGCGCAGGCACCGAGGACCGGCAGCAGTGCGGCGGTGCCGGGGAACGGCGTCTCGTCGGAGTACACGAACGCGCTCGCCAGGATCGCGCCGAGGCCGAGCCAGGTCAGACCGATCTGGAGCACGCCCGGGATCCGGGCGAGGTACCGGGCACCGAGCGCCAGGAACGCCCCGGCGGCGAGCTCCCACGCGCGGGTCTGCATCGAGAAGTAGGCCAGCGGTGAGTCGTGCGCCGTGATCGTGACGGACGCCCACATCGACCCGCCGAACACGAGCGCGACGACCGCGGTCATCGCCAGGCGACGGTGGCGCTTCCAGAGCACGATCGCCAGGGTGAGGACGAGCGGCCAGAGCAGGTAGAACTGCTCCTCGACACCGAGCGACCAGAAGTGCTCGAGCGGCGACGCCGGGCCGTCCGCCGCCTGGTAGTCGACGCCCTGTGCGGCGAGCCGGTAGTTCAGTGCGAAGAACGTCGCCGCGACGCCGTCCCACGCGACGTTCGACGCCCGGAGGATCGAGTCGAACACCCGCGTCGCGACCACCGTGACGGCGATCACGAGGAGCGCCGTGGGCAGCAACCGTCGGATGCGACCGGCGTAGAAGGACCCGAAGTCGATGCGGCCGTTCCGCTCGACCTCGCGCAGGAGCTGCCCGGTGATGAGGAAGCCCGAGATCGCGAAGAAGACGTCGACCCCGACGTACCCGCCCGTCAGGACGGGCGCACCCGTGTGGTAGACGACCACGAGCAGCACGGCGATCGCCCGCAACCCCTGGATGTCCGGCCGGAAACGGCGCGGCCCAGCGGCCTGCGGACGCTCGGCCTGCACCGGTTCCTCGACCGGGGCGGCGGTCGCGGCGAGCGCGACCGGGTCCAGCCGCTCACCGTATGCAGGAGGTGTCGGACTGGAGGCGCGGCTCGGCTCCGGCAGGGAGCCGACCGGTGTCGACGGGGTCACCACCGGCGACCGCGGGACCCGCTTCGGCGCCGTCGGGACCGACAGGAACAGCATCGGGACCTGCACGTAGGCGTGGATCGCGGCGAGGATCCACATCGCCCAGAGCACGTCGAACCCGTACCGGACGGTTGCCCAGGCGAGCCCCGTCCACGTGACGAGGAGCGAAGCGGTGACGGTGATGCGCATCACCCGGGCGATCTGCGTGCCGAGCGGTGTGGTGACCTTCTTCGCGGCACCGGTCGGCACCCATTCGCGCGTCTTGCCGGTGAGGACGTGCACGATCGCGACGGCGTGGGCGAACGAGTACAGCGTCTGGATCCGCAGGACGTCGATGCGCCACCGGGACTTGTACATGATCGGGACGACCACGAGCCACATCACCATCGCGCCGAGGAGCCACACCGAGTTCTGCGGCATGATCCACTGCGGCAACCCGAACAGCATCACGAGCCCGGGCAGGGGCGACAGGAACACGTTCACCGCGGTGGAGATGTAGTAGAGGAACCCCGACCAGAAGCACATGCGCTGCCGCAGGCTGATGTGCGGGTTCTCGTGGAAGGTCGTGTCGGCGAGGAGTGACATCGAACCCGTGCACCAGCGGTACTGCTGGTTGAGGAACGAGGCGAGGTCGTCGGGGCACATGCCCTTCGACACGAGGATCGGCACGTAGCGCACCAGGAACCCGACACGCATGAGGTTCACGCCGGTGTGGACGTCCTCCGAGTGCCCGATCTGGGCGAAGCCACCGGCCCGCTCGAGGGCCGCGCGACGGTAGATCGCGCACGTACCGACGCAGATCGCGGCGTTCGAGCGGTCCCGGGCGGGCTGGATCCAGCGGTAGAAGAGCTCCTGCGTCGCGCCGGCGGTGCGCTGCAGCCAGTGCATGCCCTTCTGCGCGTCGAAGAACTGCGGCGACTGCACGATGCCGAGTTCCTGGTCGTCGAAGTACGGGACCAGTTCGTACAGGTAGTCGGCGCGCGGCACGAAGTCGGCGTCGAACACGGCGATGAGGTCCCCGTCCGACTGCTCGTAGCCGTGCCGGAGGTTGCCGGCCTTCTTGAGGTGGCCGCGGTTCGGTCGCACTTCGTACCGAAAGCCGTGGCGGCGGGCGAGCTCGGCGACCTCGGGCCGGTCCCCGTCGTCGAGCACGTACACCGTCAGGGTCGTCGGCCAGTGGAGCTGCGCCACCCAGTGGTAGGTGTTCTCGAGGATCGCGATCGGTTCCCCCGCCGTGGGCAGGAACACGTCCACGGTCGGGTACCGGCCCGGTTGCCAACTCCGGACGCGCTCGATGTGGTCGCGCTTGCCGAAGCGCTTGCGCCGGGAGCTCGTGGTGAGCGAGATGCACAGCGTCAGGCAGTACAGCGTCGTCGGGATGAGGAACAGCAGCAGCCCCGGAGCGGACGTCGAGAACCGCCAGATGCTCGACGCGATGAGGGCGAACGCTGCGGCCTGGGCGAAGAGCATCCAGCGGTGCTGAGCACCCATGTACCAGTACTTCTCGCGGTCGGTGGGCGGGGCGGGGAGGTACTGCTGCCCCCGCACGGCCGCCGGTGGCCGGGACTCCTGATCCGTGCTGTTCGTGGTCGACGCGTTGCGTGCGTCGACCACCGTGTCCGTGGACGTCATGTCGGGCCTTCCCCTGGTTCAGGCGTGACGAATGGCGTTGCAGTGGTGCGGGTACGGTGCGGTGCAGCGGTGCCGTGCGGTGATCGTTCGATGTTGACGGTTGCTCGTGCATGCGGAGTGACCGGCCGGTTACGCGCACCTGGCAGTGTGCCCCTCGAACGGGGGACACCCGTCCCCCTCATGTCGTGCGGCCGAGGAGCCGATCGGCAGCGCGCTGGCGATCGGGACGTGTCCCCCGGCTCACCCTGCCGTTCACCCCGTCGGGCCCGGGCGTTGCCGGATCGGCAACGGTTCTTGTCCAGCGCGCGCGGGATGCGGTGGAGTGACGCCATGCACACGCACCAGGAGTCGACCGACACGACCGCCCGCGCCTGGTGGGAGGCCCGTTACGCCGAGCGCGACGGCATCTGGTCGGGCCGGGTGAACGCGGTGCTCGCCGACGTCGCGTCCTCGCTGCCGACGGGGCGCGCGCTCGACCTCGGGTGCGGGGAGGGCGGCGACGTGGTGTGGCTCGCCCAGCAGGGGTGGGACGCGACCGGGGTGGACCTGTCCGTGACGGCGATCGCGCGCGGCTCCCGAGCGGCCGTCGCCGCGGGCGTGGAAGACCGGACGGCGTTCGTCGCAGCGGACCTCGACTCGTGGGACACCGCGGCACGCTTCGACCTGGTGACGGCCTCGTTCCTGCAGTCGTGGCCGGTGCAGATCCCGCGGGCGGCGATCCTGCGCCGGGCCGCCGGGTTCGTGGGGTCGGGCGGGCACCTGCTCGTGACGGCCCACGCCGCACCGCCGCACGGCGACCTGCCCGAGGAGCTGCGGACGTACCGGTTCCCGACGCCGGAGGAGGACCTGACAGCCCTCGACCTCGACGACGGGTGGGATGTCCTCGCCGCCGAGCTCCGCCCGCGCACGGCGACCACGCCCGAGGGTGCGCCGCACGAGGTGCTCGACAGCGTGGTGCTCGCCCGGCGCACCTGACCCCGTACCGTGCGAGGCGCGGCCGGCCGGCGCTTCGCCAGTGTGCGAGGTTCCGCGCACCGTGCGATGCCCCGCGCCTCGCACGACGAGCGGAACCTCGCACACTGCGCGTGACCTCGCACGGTGCGAGGTCGGCGGACCTCAGCGGGGCAGGGGCACCTCGGACGCGAACGCCCGGACGACCCGGGCGACGACCTCCGCCGCCGGGGCGTCCCACACGGCCTGGTTGAAGATCTCCACCTCGACGTCGCCGGTGTAGCCCGCCGCGGTCACGGCAGCGGTCACCGGCCCGAAGTCGATGTGCCCGTCCCCCATCACGCCCCGCGACAGGAGCGGGTCGGCGGCGATCGGCGTCGTCCAGTCGCAGACCTGGTAGCTCGCGATCCGACCCGCAGCGCCCGCGCGGGCCACCGAGGCCGAGAGTGCCGGGTCCCACCAGACGTGGAACGTGTCCACGACGACCCCGACGGCCGCTGCCGGGAACGGCGCCGCGAGGTCGAGCGCCTGCGCGAGGGTCGACACGACGGCCCGGTCGGCGGCGTACATCGGGTGCAGCGGTTCGACGGCGAGCTGCACGCCGGCGTCGAGCGCGTGCGGGACGAGGTCGGCGAGGGCGTCCGCGACACGACCGCGGGCACCGACCAGATCGCGGGACCCCTCGGGCAGTCCCCCGGCGACGAGCACGAGCACGGCGGCGGAACCATCAGCCCCGGCGCCCGCCAACGCCGCGGTCTCGTCGATCGCCCGGCGGTTGTCGTCGAGCGCCCGCAGCCGTTCGGCGCCCGGCGGGAGGGTGAAGAAGCCGCCGCGGCAGTGCGACGACACCCGGAGCCCGGAGTCGGCGACCATCCGCACGGCCTCGGTCAGCCCGACCTCGGCGACGGGCTCCCGCCACGTGCCGATCGCCTGGACACCGGCGGCGCGGACGGTGTGCAGGGCATCCCGCAGCGAGGCGTACTTGATCGTCGCCTGGTTGATCGACAGCCGCGGGTGCGGAAGTCCGGTGCCCGGGACCGCCCCGTCCCGCGTGGCACGGACCGTGGGCGTACTCACGCGACCGCCCCGGAGAGCGGGCGGTCGGCGGGTGCCGAGCCGCGCCTCCCGGCAGACACCGGCACCCCTGCCAGCGCGAGCAGGTCGTGCCAGCGCGACGCGGCGAGCGACGGGTCCTCGAGCGCGCCGCAGGCGTTCGCGAGCCGCACCGTCTCGGACAGGTGCGGCAGTGAGCGGCCGGCGTGCTGGCCGCCGACCATGGCGAAGGCTGGCTGGTGGCCGTTCAGCCACGCGAGGAACGCGATGCCGGTCTTGTAGTGCCAGGTCGGGGCGCTGAAGACGTGGCGGGACAGGGCCTCGGTCGGCCCGAGGAGGGCGCGGTACGCCGCCTCGTCGGGGAGGGCCCGGACGGCGGCCGACGCGATCGGCGCGACCGCGGCGAACGCCCCGAGCAGGGCATCGGAGTGCGTCCGGTCGGTCCCGGCGATGAGGTCCACGTAGTGGAAGTCGTCGCCCGTGAACATCCGGACGCCGGCGGGCAGCTGGGATCGGAGGGAGACCTCGGCACGGGCGTCGAGCAGGCTCATCTTGATGCCGGCGACCTTCGACCCGGCGTCGCCCGTGATGTCGAGCACGGTGTCGGGGCCCTGCAGGCCGCCGAAGTAGCCGGCGAGGGCGGGGTCGAACGCCTCCCCCAGCCAGTGCAGGACGACCGGGGCACCCGCGCGCTCGATGACCGCGCGGTACACGCGGCGGTAGGTGGCGGGATCGCCGTCAGCGAGGCGGGCCAGGTGCCGGCTCGCCATGAGCACGACCCCGGCGCCGGCGTCCTCGGCGTGGTGCAGCTGCCGGACGTAGGCGTCGACGATCTCCGGTTCGGCGGCTGTCTCGTCCGGCAGATCGTCGGTGTTCACCCCGACGACGATCCGGCCGCCGACGGACTGCGCCTCGCGAGCGCTGCGCGTGATGAGCTCGCGGGTGGCGGCCGGGTCGAGCCCCATGTTCCGCTGCGCGGTGTCCATCGCGTCCGCCACACCCAGACCCCACGACCAGAGGTGGTGTCGGAACGCCAGGGTGGCGTCCCAGTCGAGGTCGGCCGGGGCGCCCGGCGTGTTGTCGGCGGCGGCGCGCGGGACGACGTGGGCTGCGGCGTAGACCACGCGCTCGGTGAGCGGGGCGGTCGGCCTCTCCGCAGCCGTCACGGCCGGCTCGCGCAGGTCGACCCGGCTGGTCGTGCCGTCGGGTGCGAGGAGGGTCAGCGTGCTCATGCGCGTGCCCCGACGGTCTCGGTGCGGTCCGCCGTGTCGGTGCGTTCCGCGCCGACGGCGCTGACGGCGCTGTCGGCGCTGTCGGCGCTGTCGGCCTGGAGGCGCGGCTCGGCCCCGGTGGGCAGCGCCAGCTCCGGCAGGTCGATGCGTCGGCCCTCGGCGCTCGACCGCAGACCGGCCTCCGCGAGCGCCACGCCACGGGCACCGGACAGCAGGTCGTACGGGTGCGGGCGACCGGCGACGAGGTCGCGCAGGAAGTCCTCCCACTGCGCCCGGAAGCCGTTGCCGAACTCCTCGTTGTCGGGGACCTCGAGCCACTGCCCGCGGTAGTCCCGCTCGTCCTTGAGGTCCGGGTTCCACACCGGCTTCGGTGTCGCCGTCCGCGGCTGGATCCGGCAGCCGAACAGCCCGGCGACCGCGCTGCCGTCGGTGCCGTCGACCTGGAACTCGACGAGTTCGTCACGGTCGACGCGCACCGCCCAGCTCGAGTTGATCTGCGCCGTGATGCCGCCCGCGAGGTCGAACACGCCGTAGGCCGCGTCGTCGGCAGTGGCCTCGTACGCCGAGCCCTGCTCGTCGGTGCGCTCCTCGATGTGGGTGACCGCGCGGGCGTACACCGACTCGACGCGGCCGAAGAGCTGCTCGAGGACGTAGTTCCAGTGCGGGAACATGTCGACGACGATGCCGCCGCCGTCCTGCTTGCGGTAGTTCCAGCTCGGCCGCTGCGCGGTCTGCCAGTCCCCCTCGAACACCCAGTAGCCGAACTCGCCACGGACGCTGAGGACCTTCCCGAAGAAGCCGGAGTCGATCAGGCGCCGGAGCTTGCGGAGGCCGGGCAGGTAGAGCTTGTCGTGCACGACGCCGTTCGGGACACCGGCCGCGGCTGCGAGTCCGGCGAGTTCGAGGGCCTCGGCGGAGGTCTCGGCCGTCGGCTTCTCGGTGTAGACCGCCTTGCCGGCGGCGATCGCCTTCCGCAGGGCATCGGCACGGGCGCTCGTGACGGCGAAGTCGGCGAAGACGTCCCAGCGGGGGTCGGCGAGAGCGGCGTCGAGGTCGGTCGTCCAGTGCTCGATGCCGTGGCGCCTGGCGATCTCCTCGAGCTTCGCGGCGTTGCGGCCGACGAGGATCGGTTCGACCTGCAGCCTCGTACCGTCCTGGAGCGGGAGCCCGCCGTCGTCGCGGATGGCCAGGATCGACCGGACGAGGTGCTGGCGGTAGCCCATGCGCCCGGTGACGCCGTTCATGATGATGCCGATGGTGCGCGTGGTCAACGCGTGCTCCCTTGCTCGCTGTGCCCGCTCCCCGGTCGTGCGGGAAAGCGCTTACCGGCACGGTACACCACGGGTGTCGCCGACCGCACGCGCGTGTTCGGTCGTGTGCGTTCGGCGCGGGCGCGCACCGAGAGGGCACAACACGCCGCTCACCTCCACTGACAGCGCACAAACTGCCGCAGCCGGACGCCGAGCGCGACGTTTTGTGTCCTCTCGAGGACACCCCGACCCGACCCGGCCCGGCCTACCGCGCCGTGCTCGCGCGCAGCACGACCTCGCCGTCGACGGCACCGTCGGTCTCCACCCCGAGTGCCCGCCGCACCGCCCGCGCCCCGATCTCCTCGAGTGGCAACCGCACCGTGCTCAGCGCCGGCACGACGTCGGCCAGCATCCGGACGTCGTCGAACCCGGCCACGCCGACGTCTGCCCCCGGCACGAGCCCGCGGTCCCGGATCGCCGCGAGCGCGCCGACCGCCATCAGGTCGGTGACGGCGAACACGCACCGCGGCAACGCAGGACCACCGGCGGCGGCAGCGTCGAGCAGCGACGACATCGCCCGGTACCCGCCGTCCCGCGAGAACTCCGACGGCACGATCGCTCCGTCCGGAACCCCGACGCCGTGAGCCGCCAGCCCGGCCACGAATCCGTCCACCCGGGCGCGAGCGGTGACGAGCTGCGGATCGCCCGCCAGCAGGGCGAACGACTCGTGGCCCTGTTCGACGAGCGCCCCGGCGAGCGCGGCGGCACCGCTGCGGTTCCGGATCACGAGGGGCTGCACGCCTCGGACACCCTCCACGCCCTCGGCGTCCGGGTCGGCACCGACGAGGTCGGCACCGACCGGGTCCGCACCGACCGGGTCCGCACCGACCAGGTCGGACACGAGCGCCGAGACCCCCGCGCCCGCGGCGACGAGCCCGGACACGGCAGCCGCGACCTCGTCGGAAGCACCGAGCCGTCGACTCAGGGCGAGCACGACCGCCCGCGGCCGCAACCCCGAGACGACGCCCAGCACCGAGGCCTCACGCGCTGGGTCGCCCTCGGTCGAGGTGATCGTCACGACGAGCCCCGCCTCGCCTGCGGCGCGGATGGCTCCGGCCGCGATCCCCGCGAAGTACGGGTCGGCGATGTCCCCGACGACGAGGGCGAGCGTGGTCGTCGTCCCGCGAGCGACCGCCTGCGCCTGGAGGTTGGCGCTGTAGCGGAGCTCGAGCGCCGCCGCGTGCACCCGGTCGAGCGAGTCCTGGCGCACCGTCCGCGCACTGCCGTTGAGCGCGCGCGAGGCGGTCGCGAGCGACACGCCCGCTCGCTTGGCCACGTCCGCCAAGGTGACGCTGTTCCGCTCCGGCATGCCGCGCCTCCCGTTCCGTCCGCGCACCACGCGGTCCGTGGCGAGGATACCGAGCGGACTGGAGGCACGGCTCGCCTCCGCCCCGCCCGTCGCGGTCACAGCGTGGAGCCACCACTGCGGGATGGCTGATCTGGAAAGCGCTTGCTAGCGTGACCGGCATGGACCACACGAAGCGCGTGCCGGCCGTCGTGCTCGTCGGCGCGCGCGGCTTCGGCCAGCACCACCGAGCGAACATCGACCGACTCGTCGCCGCTGGTGCGTGCGAGCTCACCGCGGTCGTCGACCCGACCCTCGGCGCCGAGACGGACGGCGGTGTCCCGGTGGTCGCCGACGTCGCCGCCGCTGTGGATCTCGGCCCGGTCGACGTCGTGGTCATCGCCGCTCCCATCGGTGCGCACCTGCCGCTGGCACTCGCTGCCCTGGAGGCCGGCGCGGACGTCCTGCTCGAGAAGCCCCCGGTGACCACGCGCGCCGCGCTCGCGACCCTGCTCGACGCCGCGCACCGGACCGGTCGCGTGGTCCAGGTCGGGTTCCAGAGCCTCGGGTCGCACGCGATCCCGGCGTTCCGCTCCGGAGAGCTCGTCGGAGCCGTCCGCTCCGCCGCCGCCGTCGGCGCGTGGACCCGGAACCAGGCGTACTGGGACCGCTCCGCGTGGGCCGGACGTCGACGGGTCGACGGAGTGGACGTCCTGGACGGCGTCGTCACCAACCCGCTCGCGCACGCCGTGGCCACCGCACTGGCGCTGGTCGACTGCCGCAGTGCCGACCAGGTCGCCCGTGTCGAGGTCGAGCTGTACCGGGCGAACGCGATCGAGGGCGACGACACCTCGGCCGTCCGGGTCACCACGACGGCCGGGCTCGAGGCGACCGCGGCGCTCACCCTGTGTGCGCCGGCCGAGGTCCTGCCCTCCGTGCGGGTCCGTGGCACGACGGGAACGGCTGTCCTCGGCTACACGACCGACGAGGTCACCGTCGACGGGTTCACACGGGACCTCGGACGGACGGACCTGCTCGAGAACCTGCTGGCGCACCGGTCGCGTGGCGTCGAGCTCCTTGTGCCGCTGGGGTCGACCGGTGCCTTCGTCGAGGTGCTCGAGGCCGTCCGCACGACCGAGCCGGTGCAGATCGACCACCCCTGGGTGACGTGGGAGGGCGACGGCCCCGAGCGCCGGCCCCTCGTCGCGGACGTCGAGGCCATCGTCGACCGGGCCGCAGAGCAGCGCGCCCTGTTCTCCGAGGTCGGTGCCCCGTGGGCGCACACCGCCCGTGACGAAGTCCTGCAGGAACTCGTCGTCGACGGCACCCGGGTCGCGACGGTGCTCGACGGCGCGGGCACCGTCCCGTCGTCGTCCCCGCGCCCGTACCTGCACCCCGTGCGGACGCTCGGCGGCGCGACGGTGAGCGCCCACCACCCGCCGGACCACGACTGGCACTGCGGTGTCGGCTTCGCGATCCCGGACCTCGACGGGGTGAACTGCTGGGGCGGCCGGACGTACGTGCACGGACAGGGCTACGTCTGGCGAGCCGACCACGGCAGCGCCGACGTGCCGCACGCCGAGCTGCACGGACACTCGCTGCAGCAGGAGGTCGTCTGGCGCGGCCCCGACCGAGCCGTCGCACTCCACGAGGACCGTTCGCTCGCCTGGCGTGCCGTCGAACAGGGGTGGGAGCTGACGTGGTCGTCGTCGTTCCGGACGCCCGGCGACGCCGTCGTCCACCTCGGCGGCCCGGGCAGCAACGGTCGCGTCGGAGCCGGCTACGGCGGGTTCTTCTGGCGCTTCCCGGCCTGCGCGGACATCGCCGTGCGGACGGCGGACGCCATCGGCGAGGACGCCGTGCACGGGTCGGTCGCGCCGTGGGTCGAGTGGTCGGCCGCGTTCGACGGCGCACCCGCGACGATCCGCCTCGAGGCGCTCGACCACCGCGACCCGTGGTTCGTCCGTGCCGCGGAGTACCCGGCGATCGGGTCCGCGTTGGCCTGGAGCGAGCCGGCACTCGTCCGCCCGGGGATCCCCCTCGTCCGCTCGTTCCGCGCGACGATCGCTGACGGCCGCTGACGACCGCAGAACGGCAGGGCGCACGCGCGTGTGCCCTGCCGTTCCCGCCCCGACCGTCAGCCTGCGTCGCTGAGGGCCTTCTTCAGCTGCGAGATGTACTGCGCGGCACCGTCCTCGGGCGTCGTCTTGCCGAACTGCACGTTCTGCCAGATCTGCGCGAGCAGGGTGTCGGCGTCCTGCCCGCCGACCGGGGTGATCGGAGCCGGCTCGCCGGACTCGGCGGTGACCTTCTTGATGTAGTCCATGACGATCGTGTCGGAGGGGCTGAGGTCCGGCGCGATCGCCTTCTGGAACGCCGGGTTGGCGGGCAGACCGCGTTCGGCGCCGAACAGCGTGCCGGCCTTCGTGTTCGTCGTCAGGAAGTCGATGAGCTCGGCTGCCTCGGCGGGGTGCTTCGACTTGCTGGAGATCGACCAGTACATCGACGACTTCAGGTACTGCCAGCCCTTCTCCGCGTCCTTCGCCGCCGGGAAGGGCAGCATGTCGAGCTTCTGCGACGGTGCAGCTGCCTGGTACGCGCTGAGGTTCGAGGGGATGAAGGTCATCCCGACCTTGCCCGTCGCGATGTCGGACTGGTCCAGCGCCGCGTTCGTGCCCTCGGCCAGCTGCGACGCGCTCGGGGTCACGCCGTCCTTGATCTGCGCGAGCGCGTACTTCCAGTAGTCGGCGAGCACGGACTGCTTGAGCACGACCTTCCCGTTCTTGTCGAACAGCTGGTTGCCGTGCTGTCGTGCCCACAGGGTCAGCGAGGGGGTGTCGCCACCGAACGGATCGAGTCCCTTGACCTTGCCGTCCGACTTCTCGGTGAGTTCCTTCGCCGTGGCGTTCAGGTCGTCCCAGGTCCAGGACTCGTCGGGCACCGGCACGCCGTACTCCTCGAACACGGACTTGTTGATCGCGACCCCGATCGAGTTGAGGCCGATCGGTACGGCGTACAGCTTGCCCTGGTACTCGCCGGTGGCACGGACGTTCTTCGTGAGGTCCGAGGTCGAGAGGAACTTGTCGTACTGGCCGAGGTCGGCGATCGCTCCACGCTGGGCGTACGAGGCGACGTAGACCTGGTCGAACTGCATGACGTCCGGCGGGTTGCCCCCGGCGACCGTCGTCGCGAGCTTGTCCCAGTAGCTCCCCCAGTCCGTGGACTGCATCTTGACCGTGATGTTCGGGTGCTCCTTCTCGAAGAGCTTCACCGCGGCCTCCGTGGACTCGACCCGCGCGCCGGCGCCCCACCAGTTGAGGGAGATCGTGACGGGGTCCTTGCTCAACTCGGCGTCGCCGCCGCCGTTGCCGGTGGCGCATCCGCTGACCGCGAGCGCCGACGCTGCCGCGATCGCGACGGCGCCGATGATCCTCGCTCGCAACCGTGCTGCTGGCTGGTGCTTCATGAGATTCCTTAGGTGTGTGCGTGATGGAGGTGGAGGCGAGGGCGGCGTCGTCGCTGACGCCGGATCACTTGCCTCCGGTGGTGGCGATGCCCCGGAGGAGGAACCGCTGGCCGAACAGGAAAGCGAGGAACACCGGCACGAGGGTCACGACGCTCATCGCGAACAGCGCTCCGAAGTCGGACTGCCCGGTCGGGTCGATGAACTGCCGCAACGCGACGGACGCGGTGTACTTGTCCGGCTCGGTGACGAACACGAGCTGGCTGAAGAAGTCGTTCCAGGTCCAGATGAAGGTGAAGATCGCGGCGGTCGCGAGGGCGGGCTTCATCAACGGGAGGATGAGCTGGAAGAAGATCCGCGCGTGCCCGGCGCCGTCGATCCGCGCGGCTTCGTCGAGCTCCCGGGGGATCCCGCGGATGAACTGCACCATCAGGAACACGAAGAAGCCGTCGGTGGCCAGGAACTTCGGCACGATGAGGGGCAGGAACGTGTTGATCCAGCCGAGCTGCGAGTAGATGACGTACTGCGGGATGATCAGCACCTGGATGGGGAGCATCATCGTCACGAGCATCGCTGCGAATGCGATCCGCTTGTACCGGAAGCTCAGTCGGGCGAACGCGTAGGCGGCGAGTGAGCAGCTGATGAGGTTGCCGATGATCGCGCCGACGACGATGACCGCGGAGTTCAGCAGGTACACGCCGAACGGCCGTTGCAACGCGCTCCATCCGGTCGTGTAGTTCTTCGCCGCGAACGTGTCGAGGACGAGTCCAGGGTTGTCGAAGATGTGCCCGTCGGGGCGGAGGGAGCTGACCACCATCCACAGCACGGGGTAGAGCATGACGAGGCTCAGCACGATGAGCAGCGTGTGCTTGCCCACGCTCACCAGTCGTTGCCGGCCGGTGCGGCCTCCCGGCGCCGTCGGGTGCGGTGTCCCGGCGACGGGCGGCTCTGCGGGCGTCGCGGACTCGTTCGGACGGAGTGCGGTCGTGGAATCAGTCATCGTAGAAGACCCAGTACTTCGAGGCCCAGAAGTTGAGCGCGGTGGCGGCGCCGACGATGAGCAGGAGGAGCCACGCGATCGCTGACGCGTAGCCCATCTGCAGGCTGCCGAACGCCTTCTGGTAGAGGTAGAGCGTGATGAAGAGCGTCGAGTTCGTCGGCCCGCCGGAACCGTTGGAGATCACGTAGGCCTGCGTGAAGGACTGGAAGGCGCCGATGATCCCGAGGACGAGGTTGAAGAACACGATCGGGCTGAGCAGCGGCAACGTGATCGACCGAAACTGTCGCCAGCTCCCGGCACCGTCGGTCGAGGCTGCCTCGTAGTACATGCGCGGGATCTGCCGGAGACCGGCGAGGAAGATCACCATCGGCGCCCCGAAGGTCCAGACGTGCAGCAGGATGAGCGTGCCGAGCGCCGTGTTCGGTGACCCGATCCAGGACGGCCCCGTGATCCCGAACATCGCGAGGAACGCGTTGAGCAGGCCGTCGCCGCCGAACACCAGACGCCAGAGCACCGCGATCGCCACGCTGCTGCCGAGGAGCGAGGGCAGGTAGAGGACGGAGCGGTAGAAGGACAGCCCCCGCAACCCACGATCGAGCAGCACGGCGATCGCCAGTGCGACGGCCAACTGCAGCGGTACCGAGATGACGGTGTACACCAGCGTGACGGTGAGCGAGCTCCCGAGGTTGGAGTCCTGCAGCATCCGTTCGATGTTCGCCGTGCCGGTGAACGACGGCGTCTGCAGCAGGTTGTAGTTGGTGAACGCCAGGTAGAGCGACGCGAGCACCGGCCCGAGCGTGATCGCGACGAGCCCGATCAACCACGGTGCGAGGAAGATCGCGGCTGCGACGTTGTCCTTGTTCTGCGCTCTGCGGTCACCTGAGCCGCGGAGCGCGCGGAGCTCCCCGATCGCGCTCATGCGATCCCCCGCGACGATGTCGTCGTGTCCTTCACGGTATCCATCTCCCTTGACGGTCCTGCTGGCCAACGCCGCCCACCGTAACCGCGATTACGACGTTGTACAAGACTTTGCCGCAAGCGCTTTCCACACTGCGGCGACTGGGAAGAAGCGCTTTCCGTCCCGGTGCTCCCGCGGGAGGCTCACGCGCCGCGACCGGGACGAGACGCGGGCCGCCCCGCTACGGTGTCCGGATGACCGCCACCGACTGGGAAGCCCGGGTCGCAGCACTCTGGGCGGACGACACGATCGACGACACCACGCGCATCGACCGCATGCGCGAGCTCGCCGAGGCCGCCCCGCACCCCGCCCTCGGTGCGTTCGAACTCGGCGGGTCGCTCGACTCCGCCGGCCACGAGGCCGAGGCCGACGTCCACTACACCGCTGCCACCGCCGCAGGCCTCGCGCAGGTCGACCCCGACCGCGCCGCGCGGCTCGTGGTGCAGCACGCGTCGACGCTCCGGAACCTGGACCGCGTCGACGAGGCGATCGCGATGCTCCGGGACGCACCCGCCCACCCGTCGACGGGCGCCGCCCCGCGGGTGTTCCTCGCACTCGCCCTGCACAGCGCCGGCCGACACGACGAGGCGCTCCGCATCGCGATCGAGGCCGTCGAGCCCACCCTCCCCCGCTACAACCGCTCGGTCCGCGCCTACGCCGCCGCGCTCACCGAGCCCGACGGCGCGTAGCGCCGGAACGCACGCACGCACCGACCCACCGGCCTGGAGGCACGTGGCGGCCCCGCCCCGCGCCTCCAGGCCGTCACCCGGTCACCCACCCAGCGGAACCGCGCGTCGGGAGCCGACGACCGCGCACGGCTCGCACCGCGCACGGAACCTCGCACACTACGGACTGGAGGCACGGCGCGGCGCCGCCACGCGCCTCCAGACCGACCACACGCACCACCAGGGCACGCACGGCGCACTGTGCGAGGTTCCGCGCACCGTGGCATCGCGCACGGCTCGCACCGCGCACGGAACCCCGCACACTGCGAGCCGGAGCCGCCCGCCGCGCGCGGCGCGGCACGCGCACCGCGCGTCAGATCGCGAGCAGCGCGATCCCCGCGAGCACCACGACCGACGCCGCGATGCGCGTCGTCGCGCGACCCTCCCGGAGCACGAGCGCGCCGAACACGCTCACGAGGACGACGCTGACCTCACGCATGGGCGCGACGAGGGCGACCGGCGCGATCGTGATGGCGGCGAGCACGAGGATGTAGGACAGCGGCGAGAGCACCCCGAACGCGAGCACCCGGCCCCAGTGCGCGCGGAGGACGGGCAGGAGTTCGCGACGTCGGCGGCCGAGGAGCGCGCCGAACAGAACCGCCTCCACCGCGGTGCACCCGACCATGAACGCCACCGGTGCCGCTCCGCCGCGGACGAAGTGCGCGTCCCAGATCGTGTACGCCGCGATCGCCACACCGGTGAGCAGTCCGGCGACGATGCCGGGGTCGATGCGACGGCGTGGACGGGCCACCACGGGAACAGAACCGGAGGCAACGGCTCCGGGATCCGCCCCGGCGTCGGCGAGGCCCACGGCCACGACGCCGACGAGGACGAGCAGCCCGCCGACGAGCGACAGCCACGAGGGCCGCTCCCCGAGCAGCGTCACCGCGAGCACCACGCTGATCGTCGGCCCGGTCCCCCGCGCCGTCGCGTACACCGTGGACAGCCGGCCGACCCGGTACCCGCGCTGGAGCACGAGCATGTACGCCACGTGCAGGAGCGCCGAGACGACGATGCCGAGCAGGAACGCAGGCACGGTCCCGGTGCCGAGGCCCCCGGTGAACGGCACGACCCCGATCCACACGACGACGCTCGAGACGGCGCCGAGCCACAGGAACGGCATCCCGATCCGGCTCACCCCGTGGGCGATGACGTTCCAGGCGGCGTGCGCCACGGCGGCGGCGAGGACGAGGAGGACGGCGAACGACGACACGGGCAGGACCTTCCGCCCGGCGCGCGGCGCGTCGGGACCAGGTCCTCCAGGCTTTTGTCCGTTCAGATGACGGTCCGCACTCGGCGGCGGGCCGTGGCGCCGCTCGGACCAGACGGACGGTGTGTCCCGGAACCCTAGGCGCTGTCGAGGGCACGGTAACACCGGTCGGGCGGCGAGCGCCAACCTGTCCGGACAGGTGCGGGTGCCGGTTCACCGGGCGTTCGTCGGAGGGGTGCCGGGCCGAACGCCCGCCGTCACGCGGCCCCGATGGTCTGGCGGCTCGTCCGACCTCGAGAAAGGCCTCGACCTTGCGCACCAGAACGACCATCCCCCTCGCCGTCGCGGCGGTCACCGTCGCCGCGACCGCTCTCGTCGGCGGCACCGCCGTCGCCGCGGCACCCGCTCCGGCCACGCCGACCGCCGCCGCGGCCACCAGCGCCGAGCACGTCGTCGTGATCGGCATCGACGGCGCGCTGCTCGACCGGATCGCCGCGGCCGACGCCCCGACTTCCTCACCCGGCTCGAGCGGGCGAACAGTACCCTGACGACCTACGCGGACGCCAGCTGGAACCCCATCGTCGACGGCTCCGTCGGCACGCCGCTCGTCCAGACCGTCGACCAGCGGTACGCCGCGTCGAGCGACGCCGACGCCGCGGCGAAGGCCGTCTCGACCCTGCGGACCACCGGTCCCAACGCGTCCTTCGTGCACTTCGACGACGTCGACCACGCCGGCCACTCGTACGGCGCCGCGTCGCAGCAGTACCTCGACGCGATCGCCGAGGTCGACGGCTACGTCGGGCAGCTCCGCGCCGCCGTGCAGTCCCGTCCCACGTACTCGTCCGAACGCTGGTCGTTCATCGTGACCGCCGACCACGGGCACACCGACGCAGGCGGTCACGGCGGCAGCACCCCGGCGGAGCGGTCGGCGTTCATCCTGAAGACCGGCCCCGGCATAGCGAAGCAGACCCCGGCGATCCGGCCGAAGAACGTGGACATCGCGGCCGACGTCCTCGCGACGTTCGGGGTCGCACGACCGGCGGACCTCGACGGGCGTCCGCTGGCGACGGTCTCGACCGACCCGTTCGACACCATGGTCGGTGTGCTGCGGCCACGCGTCGACGAGACCGGCATCCCCGCCGGGACCCTCGGGTGGACGCACAGCATGCCGTCCGGGTGGAGCGTCGACAACACCGGCATGGGCACGGGCGGCGTGACGGAGTGGGCGGGCTGGAGCCTGACCACCGACGAGTTCTGGACGCAGTCCCAGCGCGACCAGTCCCGCGAGACCAACGTCCGCGAACGTGGGGTCTTCGCCGTCGCGGACTCGGACGAGTGGGCGGACAAGCCCCACACGGGGACGTTCGACTCGCGCATCACGTCGCAGCCGTACTCGGTGGCCGGCAAGACCTCGGCGACGGTGTCGTTCGGCAACCACTACCGGCAGGACGGCACGCAGCGAGCCACCGTGCTCGTCTCGTTCGACGGCGGTGCCTTCCGGCAGGTCGCCTCGTACGGGTCGGACCAGATCGCGCAGACCGCCTCGGTGCCGGTGACCGTCCCCGCCGGCGCGAAGCAGGTCCGGGTGCAGTGGGCCCTGACGGACGCGGACAACGCCTGGTACTGGGCGATCGACGACCCGCAGGTGCGCTGACCCGTCGGCCGGCCGGTGGCGTACCCTCGACGCCACCGACCGGCCCGACCTGCCCGGCCTGCCCGACCGGCCCGGCCGGCCCGACCTGCCGGACCGGCCCGACGAAGGAGTCAGCGATGCCCGCACGGTTCGTGTACTGGATGAACATCTCGCTCGACGGCTTCATCGAAGCCCGGGCCGGGGACCACCACGACCTCGGCGGCCCGGACTGGATCCGCATCGACGAGCAGCTCCACCGCTTCTTCAACGAGCGGGCGAGGGCGATGACGATGGGCGTCGAGGGTCGCGTGATCCACGACATGATGGACCCGTTCTGGCCCGACGCCCGGACCGACGAGTCGCTGCCCGACTACCTCCGCGAGTACGGCGAGATCTGGACCGAGCAGCCGAAGATCCTCGTCTCACGCTCCCGGACGGCCGCCGACCACAACACGACGATCTACGGCGACGACGCGATCGCCCGGCTCGCCGAGCTGCGCCAGGAGTCCGAGGGCGACATCGGCGTCGGCGGCGCGGACGTCGCCACGCAGCTGCTCGCCGCCGGGCTCCTCGACGAGCTCCTGCTCTTCACGCACCCGGCCGTCCTCGGCGCCGGCCGGCCGCTGTTCGACTCCCCCGCCGACGCGATCCGGGAGCCGCTGCAGCTCGAGCTGCTGGAGCAGCGCCGCTTCGACAACGGCGTGACGATGCACCGCTACGAGATCCTGCGGAACGCGGGGCGGCGCGCTGACCTCGAGTGAGCAGCGATCGTCGGGTGCCGACGCGCGACCCGACGATTGCTGCTCCGTCGACAACGCGCGACCCGTGACGGACTGGAGGCGGGGGGGCCGCCGGGCCCCCCCCCCCCCCCCGTCCCACGGGGGGGGGGGAGGGCCCGGGGGGGGCCCCCCCGGGGGGGGGGGGCCCCCCCCCCCCACCCACGCCCGGCCGGCGGCGGACCCCCCCCC
>NZ_JBEPKX010000024.1:0-59565 GCF_040544915.1 Curtobacterium sp. 1544 | reverse complement strand
TGCCCCTTAAATATACTCCCCCCCGTTTCCCATGGTTGACCCGCCGGGGCCCCCCCGGGGGGGGGGGGGGGGGGGGGGGGGGGGGGGGGGGGGGGGCCGGGGGGGGGGGGGGGGGGGGGGCCCGGCCCCCCCCCCCCCGCCTCCAGGCAGTCACCTCCACTTCGCGAACGGGCGGAATCTGGCGGGCTCGGGGCCCGGACAGGACGAATTCCGCCCGCTCGCGGAGCGGCCGAGTGAACGGAGCGGGCGGGTGAGCGGCCGCAGGCGCGCGTCCAGGGAGCAGAAACCGTCGGGTCCACGTGCGGGACCCGACGGTTTCTGCTCACTCGACGGGGGCGGCGCTACGCCATCTCGCCGGCGCCGATCGCCTCGGCCTCGACGCGCTCCGGCTCGGCACCGTCGTCGACCCGGCGCAGGACCTTCGTGGTGCAGACCACCACGACGAACGCGACGGCGACGGACAGCCCGGCGAAGACGTACGCGGCCGAGGGTGCGTAGGCGTCGGCGAGGAGCGTGGCGACGGGCGGGGCGATCGCGCCACCGATGAAGCGCACGGCGGAGTAGGCGCTCGAGGCGACGGAGCGGGGGAGGTCGGTGGCCTCCATGACGCACTCGGTGAGCACGGTGTTGAGGACACCGAGCACGAGTCCGCCGATGATCACGCAGATGATGAGTCCCACCTGTGACCGCACGACCACGGCCGCGGCGAACAGGTCGAGCGCCAGCAGTGGGAGCGCGATCTTGAGCACGGTCGTCCGGCGGAGACGGGCGGTGAGCATCGGGGCGACCCACACCGAGGTGATCGCGAGGCCGACGCCCCAGCCGAAGAAGGTGAAGCCGATGCCGAGTGCGCCGAAGCCGAGCGGGAACGGCGTGTAGGCGAGCAGCACGAAGAAGCCGATGTTGTAGAACAGCGCGGTCGCGGCGAGGGCGGCGAGTGCCGGGCGGCCGAGGGCGCGGAACGGAGCCGAGAGCTTCGTCGGGGTGGGCTTCTCGAGGTTCTTCGTCTTGAGGAGCGTGACGATGGCGATGAACGCGATGGCCATGAGCGTGGTGACGCCGAAGAACGGGCCGCGCCAGCTCACCGAGCCGAGCAGGCCGCCGACGAGGGGACCGACCGCGATGCCGAGACCGAGGGCGGCCTCGTACAGGATGATCGCGGACGCGGTGCCGCCGGAGGCCGCCCCGACGATCGTCGCGAGTGCGGTGGAGATGAAGAGCGCGTTGCCGAGACCCCATCCGGCGCGGAAGTCGATGATCGTCCAGACGCTGTTCGACGTCGCCGCCAGCACCGAGAACAGCACGATCAGGGCGAGTCCGATGAGCAGGGTGTTCTTCGCGCCGATGCGGCTCGAGACCCAGCTGGTGAAGAACATCGCGACGCCCGTGACGGCGAGGTAGCTCGTGAAGAGGAGCTCGGTCTGCGCCGGGGTCGCCTTCAGCGAGACGGCGATCGCGGGGAGGATCGGGTCGACGAGGCCGATGCCCATGAAGGCGACGACGCAGGCGAAGGCGATCGCCCACACTGCTGACGACTGCTTGAGGATGCTGCCGGACTGGCCGGCTGGTGCGTGGGCGTTCACGCGAGGGTCTCCGTTCTGGTGGTGGTGGAGGTGCGCGAGGCGATGAGGGCGGCCGCGGTGTGCAGGGCGTCCCAGTCGTCGTCGTCGAGGTCGGCGAACATCGGGCCGACCGTGCGGGTCATGGTGGCGCGCCACTCGGCGAGTCGGGCGCGGCCGGCTTCCGTGAGCTCGATGAGCTGCCCGCGGGAGTCGTCGGGGTCGACGCTGCGGGTGATGAGTCCGTCGGCGGTCATGCCGGTGACGAGTCGGGTCATGGTGGGCTGGGCGACGCGCGAGGCCGCGGCGAGCTCACCGAGGCGGAGCGGCTGATCGGTCTCGAGGATGCCGAGCGTGCGCCAGACGGCGGCGGACGTGGTGTTGCCCGTCGCCTGGGCAGCGGTGCGGATCAGGCGGTTCACCGAGACGAGGAGTGTCTCGATGGTCTGCTCGCGACTCGTTTCCATAGCAAAACTATATAGCGAAGCTATGAATGAGTCAACAGGCGCCGCCTGGTAGAAGGGATGCATGAGCGACATCACCATCCACGAAGGCGACGAGTACACCGCGATCTTCCACGGCGGACCCTTCGACGGCACGACCGACACCCGCACCGCGACGAGCGACGCGCTGGACGACGAGGTCACGGTGTTCGCCGACGTCGAGGGCCTGCAGACCGCGTTCACTTACCGCATGACGAAGTCCCGCCAGGTGCTCGACCAGACCTCCGCCGAGTTCGAGTACGTGCCGGGGGAGTCCGACCCGGTGGACGACCTCGCCGACCGCGGCGACCGCAGCGGCGAGTTCGACCGCGAGTAGCGCCACGGACCGGGAGTGGATCCCCGCACCCCCGCGTTGCACGATCACATGCAGCTCGACCTCTGGACGTCATCCTTCTGCGCCCCGTGCGCCGCCGCCCGCCGGGTGTCGGCCGAGGCGTCGGAACTCGTCCCGGGACTGCACGTGACCGAGCGCGACGTGGCGAACCACCCGGACCAGGCAGAGGACCTCGGCATCCGGTCGACCCCCACGATCATCGTGCGGCGGGAGGACGGTGCCGAGGTCTTCCGTTCACCGGGGGTCCCCACCCGCGATCAACTGCTCCTCGCCATCGCGAAGGCCGTCTGAGCGATCGCCGAGGCGGTCTGACACGTCCGACCGGCGCGACGCGTCCGTTCGGCGCGACGCGTCCGACCGGCGCGCCCCCGCTCGCTGACTCGTCGGGGCGAGCACGACCGGCGCCTCCGCCGGCCGCACGACCCGCAGGACCCTTCGACCCAGGCGCTTCACGGCCCGTACCGGCGCCCCGATCACGAGTGCCACGGTGCCCAGCACGCTCCGGTCGTCCGGCCCGAGGGCGTTCTTCCGCTCCCACGCTCGTCGGAGTTCCCCGCCACGGCTCCGCCGTGCTGCCGGTCGATCGACGAGTCCACCCGCATCGCGGAGCGCCATCAACGCCTCGGTCCGCGCCGCCCAGTCGTTCTCGGACTCGGGGTGGAAGTGGTTGTCGTGCATCCACTCCGCCCGCACCGTGCCGAAGCGGCCGTCGACGAGGTCACGGGCGTCGCCCTCCAGACCGCTGCCCACGAACACCTCGTTGATGAGGTGCCGACCGGTGCCGAAGTCCGTGAGCGTCAGGGCCGGCACGCCTCGTGCGGCGGCTTCGAGCACGGCCGTCGAGCTGATCGTGACGAGGGCGACGGCGCGGTCGAGGTGCTCGGACATCGGCCCGCTCTCCACCACGAGGTTCGCCGGTGCGTCCGCCGGCACGAGGTCCGGGTACGGGTCCTGCTCCCGGTGCGTCTGGTGTTCACCGGCGGCGGCACGGACCTTGATCACCACCCGCCACGACGGGTGCCGGCGCGCCGTCTCGACCAGCCAGCCGACGACGCGCTCGCGGTCGGCGCGTCCGGCGGGGACGCTCGGCTGGGCGGCGAAGACGACGGCGTCACGGACGGGCCCATCCCCGTCACGGACGCCGGGTGCATCACCGCGACGCGCGAACGGCAGCGTCGCGAGCGCGAAGTGCGGCTCGACGCCGCCCTCCGCCGCGAGCTCCTCGTACGCGCGCACCTCGCGGTGGCTGTGCAGGACGAACAGGTCCGCACGGGCGCGGAAGAACACACCCTTCCACTTCGCCGGGTACGAGATCCCCGGCAGCCCCGTCACGAGGACCGGACGCCGCCCGACCCGACGGAGCACCTCGTCGACGACGAGCTCCGCGACCGGCCCGATCACCGACACGAGCACGGCGTCCGGCGGGTCCCGTCGGAGCCGCTCGACGATCGCGTCGACGTGCACCGGCGTCGGCGGGGCCGCGGCGAGGTGCGCCAGCCGGTCGTCGAGACCCCGGAACGCGGAACGCAGCTGCGCGCGACTCGCGGATCGCGGCGTCGCGACGGTCAGCAGCTCCAGGTCCCAGTGCGCGGGTGCGGTGGCGAGCAGGTGGGCACCCCACTTCGCGAACGAGTCGGTGTCGACCAGGCCGACCACCCGTCGGGCGCGTGGCGCCGTACCGGACTGGAGGCGCGCCTCCAGTCCGCCCGTCGGCCCGCCCCCGTCAGCCGTCACGTCCAGACCGCCGCCGGTCACGCTCCGACGCGGCGCAGCTTCGCGAGCGGTGCCCGCTCGCCGGGCATGACCCGCTTGACGCCGTCGCCGAGCGCCGTCTCGATGATGCGCACGTCGCGCGCCAACGTCTGCAGGCCGTGCGGCTCGAGCGAGGCAGCGTGGTCGGAGCCCCACATCGTGCGGTCGAGGGTGATGTGCCGCTCCACCGCAGTGGCCCCGAGGGCGACCGCCGCGATCGAGATCTGCAGGCCGGGCTCGTGGCCCGAGTAGCCGACCGGCACGCCCGCGTAGCGGTTCGCGAGGGTGTCGATCATGCGGAGGTTGGCCTCCTCGGGCGGGAGCGGGTACGTCGAGGTGGCGTGCAGGAGCACGAGCCGCTCGGTGCCGAGGGCCTCCACTGCCCGGTCGATCTGCTCGAGCGTCGACATGCCCGTCGAGAGGATCACCGGCTTGCCGGTCGCGGCGACGGCGGCGAGCAGGCTGAGGTCGGTCACCGAAGCCGAGGCGATCTTGTACGCGACGACGTTCAGGTCCTCGAGGAAGTCCACCGACGGCTCGTCCCACGGCGAGGCGAACCAGTCGAGCCCACGCATGGTGGCGTGGTCGCCGATCTCGATGTACTGGTCGCGGTCGAACTCCACGCGGTAGCGGTACTCCAGGTAGGTCATCTCGCCCCACGGCGTCGACCGGGGCGTGTTCTTCATGTGCTCCGGCGTGGAGATCGCCGGCGTGCGCTTCTGGAACTTCACCGCCTGCAGTCCGGCGTCGGCCGCGACGTCGATGAGCCGCTTCGCGATGTCGACGTCGCCGTTGTGGTTGAGGCCGATCTCGCCGATCAGGTAGGCGGGGTGGCCCGCGCCGATCGTGGACGTGCCGATGGTGACCGTCATGGTGCTCCGTTCAGGGCTGGGTCGAGGTGCAGCGCGATGGCTTCGGCGACCGCGAGGTCACCGGGGTCGTCGATGTCGATCGCGCCGCGGGGGTCGACGACGACGAGTTCCATCCGCCCGTGGAAGCGGTTGCGGTGCTGCCGGAAGGCCGCGGTCCGGAAGACGTAGAACGCGCCGGTCTCGCGGTACTCCGGCTCGCGGTCCTGGCGGCGGGGACGGACCGCGGCGTCGTGGTTCACGGCGCGGGCGGTGACGGCACCGTCTGGCTCGCGTTCGACGCGCCACAGGAAGGCGTGCGAGGGGGTCGCCGCGAACACCGAGTCGGCGAGGCCGTCACGCACCCGGGCGACGGCGGCGTCGAGGTCCGCCGGGTCGGTGAACGGCGACGTGGCCTGCAGGAACACGACGACCTCGGGCTCCTCGCCCGCGGTCGCCAGTTCGTCGAGGACGTGCAGCAGCGCCGACTCCGACGACGCTTCGTCACCCGCCAGTTCGGTCGGACGTCGGACGACCCGGGCACCGGCGAGCTCGGCCTCGGCGGCGATCGCGTCGCCGTCGGTCGAGACCACCACGGCGTCGATCGACGTTGCCTCCAGCGCCGCCTCCACCGCACGGCGGACCAGGGATCGGCCGGCGACCGCGCGGAGGTTCTTCCCCGGGATCCCCTTCGAACCGGCACGGGCGGGGACGACCGCGACGACGGAACCGGTGGAGCGCATGTCCGGACGCTACGAAGCGCTGGTGACCCGGAAGCGAACTCCAGGCAGACGCGCGCCGAACCGTTCCGGAACCCGCCCTGCGGGGCCGAGCTGTGCCTCCCGGCAGTTGCACAGCGGTACCAACGGATGCCGAAAGCCGACGCGGTGACCCTGGGACCATGAGCGCCACGTCCCGCACACCCGTCGTCCAGCGAGCACGCTGGGAACGCCCGGCGTTCCTCGGGCTGCTCCTCGCCACCGGGGTGCTCTACATCGTGAACCTCGGGGCGAACGGGTACGCGAACGCGTTCTACTCCGCCGCCGTGCAGGCCGGCAGCACGAACTGGGAGGCGTTCTTCTACGGGTCCTCGGACGCCGGCAACTCGATCACCGTCGACAAGCCGCCCGCGTTCCTGTGGGTCATGGAGCTGTCCGTGCGGCTCTTCGGCCTCAACTCGTGGGCGATCCTGGTCCCCGAAGCGCTCATGGGGGTCGGAGCCGTCGCCCTGCTGTACGTCGTCGTGCGGCGACGGTTCTCGGTCGGATCGGCCCTGATCGCCGGAGCCGCGCTCGCGACGACCCCGGTGGCGACGCTCATGTTCCGGTTCAACAACCCGGACGCGCTGCTCACCCTGCTCATGGTGCTGTCGCTCTGGCTCGTCCTGCGCGGTGTCGAGAGCGGGCGCGTGCGGTGGGTCGTGCTCGCCGGGGTGGCCGTCGGGATCGCGTTCCTGACGAAGCAGCTGCAGGGGTTCCTCATCCTGCCGGTGCTCGTCGGCGTGTACCTGTACTGCTCGTCGCTGCCGTTCGCGAAGCGCCTCGTGCACCTGATGTGGGCGGCGCTCGCCGTGGTCGTCGCCGGCGGCTGGTGGGTGGCGATCGTGGAACTCGTGCCGAGTTCCGCGCGCCCGTACGTCGGCGGATCGCAGACGGACTCGTTCCTCGAGTTGACCTTCGGGTACAACGGCCTCGGGCGTGTGACCGGCGACGAGACCGGCAGCGTCACGGGCGGTGGAGGGGGCGGCACTGCCGGCGCGGGGTCGTGGGGTGCCACCGGGCTCCTGCGACTGTTCGGCTCGGAGTTCGCCGGGCAGATCACCTGGCTGCTGCCGACCGCGCTCGTCCTGCTCGTGGCGTCGCTCGTCGCCCTCGGGTTCCGGCAGCGGACCTCCGCCAGGCTCGCGACCGTGCTCGCCCTCGGCGGCGCCCTGCTGCTCACCGCCCTCGTGTTCAGCTTCATGGGCGGGATCTTCCACCCCTACTACACGGTCGCCCTCGCCCCGTACATCGCCGGGCTCGTGGGGATCGGGGCCGGGCTGCTGTGGGAGCGACGCGGATCCTGGTGGTGGCGGGGGACCGCGGCGCTCGCGGTGGTCGTGACCGTGCTGTGGCAGTGGCACCTGCTGACGGCGGCGTCAGGGTGGCAGCCGTGGATCCGGTGGGTGGTGCTCGGGGTCGGCGTGCTGACGGCGGTCGCGGTGCTCGTGCCGGTGCGGCGGGCCGGGGGTTGGGCGGATGTTCCTCTGCTCGATGTGGGCGGTGCTCGCCGGGCGTGGGGGCTGCCCGCTCGCTGGGCCCGTCCTGTCGGTGGCGTGGCCGTCGTGGGCGCGCTCGTCACGGGACTGCTCGGTCCGACGGCGTACTCGATCGACACGGTGACGACCGCGCACACGGGCTCGTTGCCGTCGGCGGGGCCGAGTGTGGCGAGTGCCGGGTTCGGCGGCGCGGGCCGGGGCGGCTTCGGTGGTGGCGGCGGCCGTGGCTTCGGCGGTGGCGGTGGTGCGGCTGGCGGCGGGGGCGCTGGTGGCGGTGCTGCGACGGGCGGGGGTGCGACGGGCGGGCCGGGAGGCGTCGGGCGTGGGTTCGGCGGTGGTGGAGCCGGCAGTCTGCTGGGCGGGTCGACCGACGTGGCCTCCGCGCTGCAGGAGGCACTGCGGGAGGACGCTTCCGACTACACCTGGGCGGCCGCCACGATCGGTTCGAACAGCGCTGCCACGTACCAGCTCGCCACGGGGGAGTCCGTGATGCCGATCGGTGGGTTCAACGGCTCCGACCCGTCACCGACCCTCGCGGAGTTCAAGGAGTACGTGGCTGCGGGCGAGATCCACTACTTCATCGCCGGGAGCGTCGGCCGGTCGAACGGTGGGAGCGACGCCGCCTCGGAGATCTCCGCGTGGGTCGAGTCGCACTACGCGGCGACGACGATCGGCGGCGTGACCGTCTACGACCTGACGACCGGGTGACGCCGGGCTAGGGTCGATGGATGCTCGGTGCCGACGACCCACTCGATCCGACCCCGCGGCGCATCCTGGTCGCCGGCACGACGGGCGTCGGGAAGACCACGACGGCCGGACGCATCGGTGCCGTACTGGGGGTCCCGCACACCGAGATCGACTCGCTGTTCCACGGCCCGGACTGGGAACCGCGGGAGACGTTCGTCGCCGACGTCGAGGCGTACACGAGCGAGCCGACCTGGGTCACGGAATGGCAGTACACCCCGGTGCGGGCGCTGTTGGCAGAGCGAGCGGACACCCTGGTGTGGATCGACCTGCCGACACCGGTGGCACTGTGGAGGCTGCTCCGCCGGACCCTCCGGCGACGACTGCGGCGCGTCGAGCTCTGGAACGGCAACCTCGAGCCGTCGCTCTGGACGTTCTTCACCGACGAGGGGCACATCCTGCGCTGGGGCATCCGGACCCGGAACGTCTCGCGCCGGCGCGTTCCCGAACTCGCCACGTCGGCACCGCACCTGCGGATCGTGCACCTGCGGTCGCAGCGGGAGATCGATCGGTTCGTGCAGCACCTCGGCGGAGGCCGCGGATAGAATCGTGGCCGTCCGCCTCCGTAGCTCAGTGGATAGAGCAGGTGGTTTCTACCCACCGTGCCGCGGGTTCGATTCCTGCCGGGGGCACCCACGACGAAGGCCGCCGTCCCTCGGGACGGCGGCCTTCCTGCTGGAGCGAGGGTCTACTCGTCGTCCTCTGCGGCGCGACGACGGAGCTCGCTGGCACTGATCGGCTGCGTGTAGGGCGCCTCCGAGGTCTCGTTCGCGTCGGTCGGTTCCGCCGGGGCGTCGGCGATGCGCGTGGGGACCGAGGTCGTGATCGGCGCGCGGGGTGCGTCGACCTTCCGGCCGTCCGTGTCCGGCGTGCGGTTGACGTGCGCGTCGGCCGAGGTCGGCTTCGCGACGGGTGGCGGTACGGAGCCGGGCGCGCTGGCGGACGGTGCGGTCGTGCTCGGCTTCGATCCAGCACCGCGTGCGTCGTCCACGGCGTCCGCGTTGTCGGCGTCGGAGTCCCTGCCCACCGGGGAACCCAGGGTCGGGCGAACGGGCGATCCGGGCAGCGGTGTGGTCGCGCCGTCGCCGTAGGCGCGCGTCGTGTTGGCATCCGAGATCGGCGTCGTGGCGTTCGTTGCATTCGTGGCGTTCGTGCCGCGCGTGCCGTTCGTGCCGTTCGTGTCCGTGATCGGCGTGGTGGCGTTCGGGTCGACCGGGGCCGAACCGCGGGTGACCGAGAACCCTGCACCTGCACCTGCACGTGCACCTGCACCGGTGCCGGCACCCGTCGGGGTGGATGGTGCCGCGCCCCCGGGCCGCTGCGGGGCGGGCCGGAGCGACGTCGTGGTCGGGGTGGGTCGCTCGGCTGCCGGAGCAGCGGTGGTCGCGGGCACGGCCGTGTCGGCCGGGGCGACCTGGTCGGCGTTCCAGTCCTGCTGACGCTTGATGAGGTCGGCGTCGGGGTCCGGCGAGTCGAACTTCCAGCGCTCGAGGTCGCTCTTGAACAGCTTGCGAGCACGACCGGGGCGTGCCTGCCACTCGAGCAGGCGATCGCGGAACTCGGCGAGGGACTGCTCCGCCTGGAAGCTGAACGTCGACGAGTTCTTCTTGATGTCGGCGATCTCGTGCTGCGTCCAGTTGGCCGCGAGCGGAGCACCGGCGACCGGCAGCAGTCGGAGACGGATGTCGGCGTCCTCGGCGAGGTGGTCGGCGTAGGCGCGTTCGTCGTGCCCGAGCGAGCCCCAGGCCGCCGCCTTGCGTGCCGCGGAGACGATGCCCGCGACCGCCGCGTTGCGTGCCTCGCGCTCCTGCAGCGCGACGACGCGCTTCGTCGCCCCGCGCCCGATGAGCGCCGCGACGACGCCGGCGACGATGATCGCGACGAAGGGGATGAGTGCTCCGGAGATCACTCGCCAGCCGTTGTCCGACGAGATCCAGTCGGTCAGGTCGTTCCACCAGTCCATGCGCGCACCATACTCACGAAACGGTCAGGCGTCGGGGAGGTCGGTCGGCGTTCCGTCCATCCGACCGGACTTGATTCCAATGTGGAACATCATCAGCCCCACCGGAGGCAGTCCACGGCGTCGTCGGCGGACCACACGTTCGGCAGCTCGACGAACCGGCGCTCGGTCGACACGTACCGGCGGGCACGGTACGCGGTCCCGCCGGCGACGTCGACCCGGTCCACGTACCCGACGATCTCGCCGTTCGCGCGGGTCACCCGGCTGAGGTCGTCGCGGACGTCGAGGATCCGGAGGTCACCGCGCGAACGGGCGACGGGCACGGTGCGGATCCGCAGTGCGGGTTCGGTCGTCGTGTGCATCGTGGTGCCTTCGGTTCGTCGTGCGGTTCGTCGTCCTGGGAAGGACGCTACGGCGCACCACCGACACGCCGAGCGCCGGTCACCCTCCTTGGGGAACGTCGGCGACCGCGTCCGCGTTGTGGAGGAGGAAGTCGCGGTCGCGGCTCGCTCCAGGACCGGGAAGGTAGGTTGAGCGCATGACCACGTTCGTGCTCGCAGGTGGATGTTTCTGGTGTCTCGACGCCGTGTACCGCACGCTCCAGGGCGTGCAAGACGTGGTGTCCGGGTACGTCGGCGGTGCGGTGGGGAACCCCTCCTACGAACTGGTCTGCACCGGGACCACCGGTCACGCCGAAGCCGTGGCGGTCACCTTCGACGAGACGGTGATCCCCGCCGAGGTCGTCCTCGACGTGTTCTTCACGCTGCACGACCCGCGTCAGCTCAACCGGCAGGGCGCCGACGTCGGCACCCAGTACCGGTCGGCGATGTTCCCGGCGGACGACGACCAGAAGGCCCTGTTCGAGCGTGCGATCGAGCGCGCTTCGGACATCTGGGACGGTGGCATCGTGACCACGATCGAGCCGTTGGGTACCTTCTACCGTGCGGAGGAGTACCACCAGGACTTCTTCGCGAAGAACCCCGGTCAGGGCTACTGCCTCGCGGTGGCGCTGCCGAAGGTGAACAAGGTCCGCAAGGCCTACAGTCAGTACATCCTGGCGTCCTGACAGTCGGGCGTCGGGGCCACGAGGAGGTGGTCGAACGATGACGAACAACACCGGGACCTGGGTAGCGGTCGGACCGGCGGGAGCGGTGGGCAGCATCCACCACGCCGACGGCGGCTTCCGGGTCGAGCTCTACGGTCACCGCGGCGCCGGCGGGACGTACCCGTCGCTCGAGTCCGCGAAGGGCGCGGTCCACGCGGCGCTCGGACCGCTCGCCGATCGGCCCGAGTTCCGCGCGCACTGACCGTTCCGGACCGGAGGCGCGGGGGACTTCTCCTCCACAGGTCGCCTCCCCGAGACATCCGGTCACAGATCGAGCCCCGGGGTGCTTCCGTACCCCGGGGCTCGATGACGATCGACGCATGAACGACACCATCACCGTCTGCGGGATCATCGCCACCGAGCCACGTCACCTCGTGACCGACACCGGCATCGCCATCACGAGCATGCGGCTCGCCTCACCCTCGCGGCGCTGGGACCGCGCCACCGCCACGTGGACCAACGGCGCCACGAACTGGTTCACCGTCACCGCGTTCCGGTCCCTCGCCGCGAACGTCCACAAGTCGTTGAAGAAGGGCGACCGCGTCGTCGTGACGGGCCGGGTCCGCATCCGGACGTGGGAACGCGACGGCCGCGGGGGCACCTCGGTCGAGATCGACGCCGAGGGACTCGGCCACGACCTCGCGTGGGGGATCAGCAACTGGATCCGTGTCCCGCGTCATGCCGGCGAGGCCTCCGGTGGGCCGAGCACCGCGTCGACGGTGGACCCGCGTACCGTCGGGGTCGACGGCTCCGGGGACCCGCACACCGTCCACGGGTCCGTGGACCCGCACACCGGGGTCGTCGACGAGTCCCTCGACGTCGACGCCGCAGCGGGCGAGGACCTCCCCGACGACTCGGACGCGGCGCTGCACGCGGCCGCGGTCCACCGGGGTGCGTTCGATCTCCCGGATCCGGACGACCTCGAGCACCCGCAGGAACGGGACGCCGCGTGAGCGCCGACGGCCCCGGCCGGCAGCGCGGGCTACCAGCGCTGCGTGATCATCGCGATGCCCGCGACCTCCTCGGTGTCCCAGTTGCCGCCCTTCGGCAGACCCGACACGCGTCCGTCGACCCAGAAGCTCGCGCCCTGGACCTTCGGCACGTTCGTCTGCCGCGCCTTGAGCCCACGGAAGGTGAACGAGGTGTTCCAGGTCCCCTGGAGCCCGGTCACGCCCGGACGGTTCCGCGTGATGATGTTCACGTTCTGGATCGACGAGTGCACGACGTCGCCGTTCAGGCGCGCGTTGGCTTCGGCGTTGAAGAAGAGACGGCCCTTCAGCGTGAGGGGGACCGCCGCCACCGTGTGGTTGTTCGCCAGGAAGGTGCCGACGCCGTTCGGGTACCAGCGCAGCATGACCGGCGTCAGCCCGTGGGTCGCGGGTCCGAGGTAGCCGTACGTGAACTTGCCGTTCTGCACGCGCTCCCAGATGAACCGGGGAGCGCCCTTGCTCACCGTCGAACCCTTGTCGGACTGGATCCCGACCGAGAACGCGTTGTTGTACGCGTCGTGGACGTTGATGTAGGACGAGTACCCCGTGCCCGTCCCGGTCTCGGAGATGCTCGCCGAGTACTCGGCGAGCGGGGTGCCGTGCGGGGCGACCGTCGCCGCGGACGCCGTGGCGCCCGTGGGGACGACGAGTCCCGCGGCGAGGGCGAACGCTCCGATGACGGGGAGCGCGAGTCGGTGCAACCGTGTTCTGGCCATGTCCATGATCCTGATCTGCTTGCGTTCGACGGATGCCTCTGGTTGAAGGCCAGGCCACGGTACGTCGAAGTCTGCGAGCGCAACAGCCCCCGTGCGGGTTCCGGCGAGCACGACGCAGCAGGCGCAGCATGCGCGCTCGGTCAGTAGACTTGTCGCGATATGGCTGAGTACATCTACCAGATGGTCCGCGCCCGCAAGGCGGTCGGCGACAAGCTGATCCTCGACGACGTCACGATGTCGTTCCTCCCCGGCGCCAAGATCGGCGTCGTCGGACCGAACGGTGCGGGCAAGTCGACGATCCTGAAGATCATGGCGGGTCTCGACCAGCCGTCCAACGGCGAGGCGAAGCTCACACCGGGCTTCACCGTCGGCATCCTCATGCAGGAACCCGAGCTCGACGAGTCGAAGACCGTCCTCGAGAACGTGCAGGAAGGCGTCGGCGAGATCCACGCCAAGGTCACCCGCTTCAACGAGATCTCCGCGTTGATGGCGGAGCCGGACGCCGACTTCGACGCCCTCCTCGCCGAGATGGGCACCCTGCAGGAAGAGATCGACGCGGCCGACGCGTGGGACCTCGACTCGCAGCTCGAGCAGGCGATGGCCGCGCTGCAGTGCCCTCCGGGGGACGAGCTCGTCACGCACCTGTCCGGTGGTGAGAAGCGTCGTGTCGCGCTCTGCAAGCTCCTGCTGCAGAAGCCCGACCTGCTCCTCCTCGACGAGCCCACCAACCACCTCGACGCCGAGTCCGTGCTCTGGCTCGAGCAGCACCTGCAGCAGTACCACGGCGCCGTCCTGGCCGTGACCCACGACCGGTACTTCCTCGACCACGTCGCCGAGTGGATCGCCGAGGTCGACCGTGGCCGCCTCTACCCGTACGAGGGCAACTACTCGACCTACCTCGAGAAGAAGCGCGCCCGGCTCGAGGTCCAGGGCAAGAAGGACGCCAAGCTCGCGAAGCGGCTGTCCTCCGAGCTCGACTGGGTCCGCAGCAACACGAAGGGGCGTCAGGCGAAGTCGAAGGCCCGCCTGGCCCGCTACGAGGAGATGGTCACCGAGGCCGAGCGCACGCGCAAGCTCGACTTCGAGGAGATCGTCATCCCCGTGGGTCCGCGTCTGGGCTCGCAGGTCATCGACGCCGAGAAGCTGCACAAGCAGTTCGGCGAGCGCGTCATCATCGACGACCTGTCGTTCACGCTGCCCCGCAACGGCATCGTCGGCGTCATCGGCCCGAACGGTGTCGGCAAGACCACGCTCTTCAAGACGATCGTCGGCCTCGAGCCCCTCGACGGCGGCACGCTGAAGATCGGTGAGACGGTCGACATCTCGTACGTCGACCAGAGCCGTGGCGGCATCGACCCGAACAAGAACCTGTGGGAGGTCGTGTCCGACGGGCTCGACTACATCCAGGTCGGCAAGACCGAGATCCCGTCGCGTGCGTACGTGTCGCAGTTCGGGTTCAAGGGCCCGGACCAGCAGAAGCGTGCCGGCATCCTCTCCGGTGGTGAGCGCAACCGTCTCAACCTCGCGCTGACGCTGAAGCAGGGCGGCAACCTGCTGCTCCTCGACGAGCCGACGAACGACCTGGACGTCGAGACCCTCGGCAGCCTCGAGAACGCACTGCTCGAGTACCCCGGCTGCGCCGTGGTCATCACGCACGACCGGTGGTTCCTCGACCGCATCGCGACGCACATCCTCGCGTGGGAGGGCCTGAACGAGGACGGCACCCCGAACTGGTACTGGTTCGAGGGCAACTTCGAGGCCTACGAGGAGAACAAGATCGAGCGACTCGGGGCCGAGGCCGCGAAGCCGGGTCGGGCGACGTACCGCAAGCTCACCCGCGACTGACCGTGGCGCGACTGCACGCTCCCATCCGCATGCGGTGGAGCGACATCGACGCCTACGGTCACGTCAACAACTCCGCGATGCTGCGCCTCCTGGAAGAGGCGCGCATCGTGGGGTTCTGGGGGCCCGACCCGGACGAGTTCGCGGCCGACGGGTCGATCCCGGAGCCGATCATCGACGGGCGTCCGGGTTCCGGCACGATGACGGTGATCGCGGGGCAGCGGCTGGAGTACCTGGCCTCGATCCCGTACTTCCGGCAGCCGCTCGACATCCAGATGTGGATCGGGCGGATCGGGGGAGCGAGCATCGACGTCTCGTACGAGGTGTGGTCGCCCGTCGGGCACGAACCCGCGGTGCTCTACACCCGTGCGACGACGGCGCTCGTGATGGTCGACGCTGCGAGCAACCGGCCACGTCGGCTCACCGAGGCGGAGCGTGCGGCATGCGCGCCGTACACCGAGCCGGCGGTCGAGTTCTCCCGGCCGTAGACCGGGCGCACGACGGGACGGCGTCAGCGCGGGATGCGCATCATGCCCTCCTGCGCGACCGATGCCAGCAGCCGACCGTCCGGCGAGAACATCCGGCCGAACGCGAGTCCCCGACCGCCCTGTGCGCTCGGGGACTCCTGCGTGTACAGCACCCACTCGTCGGCACGACCGTCGCGGTGCCACCACATCGCGTGGTCGAGGCTCGCGCTCTTGACCCCGGGCGTCCCCCAGGCCACCCCGTGCCGACGCATGATCGGCTCGAGGATCGACAGGTCGCTCGCGTACCCGAGGACCGCGCGGTGCAGCGCCGGGTCCTCCGGCAGGTCGCCCTCCACCCGGAACCAGACGGCCTGGTGCGGGACGTGCTCGCCCTGCACGTCGACGAACACCGGTCCCTCGACGTGTCGGAGGTCGATCGAGCGTTCGGCCCATGCCCGCGCGACGGGGTGGTCGATCGTGGACAGGATGGAGGCCGCCGACGGCAGGTACTCCGGCGAGGGCACGTCGACGGGGAACGGGTCCTGGTGCTCGACGCCGTCGTCGGGCCGCTGGAAGGACGCGATCATCGAGAAGATCGGGACGCCGCGCTGGTACGCCTGCACCCGGCGTGCCGCGAAGGACCGGCCGTCGTGGATGCGCTCGACGCCGAACGTGATCGGGACGTCGATGTCGCCGGGGCGGAGGAAGTACCCGTGCATCGAGTGGATGGCCCGGTCCTCGATGGTGGACTGCGCGGCGACGATGCACTGCGCGAGGACCTGACCGCCGAAGACGCGGCCGCCGGGTGACCAGTGGCTCGCACCGGTGAGGATCGTCTCGCCGGTGCTCGCACCCGTGTCCTCGAGTCGGAGGGTGCTGAGGAAGTCCGGTTCGCCGTTCACACGAGCAGTCTCACACGAGCCGGGGCACGAGCCCGCTACGAACGACGCCGTGCGGGGGCCGCGGTGACCACCGACCGCACGACACCCCAGGCGACGACGGCGAGCAGCGCGCCGACGACGCTGCACACCCAGGCGCTCAGCAGGTTCGTCCACATCGTCGGGGCGACCACCCAGAACAGGAAGTTCGCGGTCGTCGCACCGCCCAGGCCGAGCAGGATCGCGACCCGCCGTTCCATGCTCGGGACGGCCAGGGCCGTGGTGGCGACGAGGACGGACACGACGAGGTTCGCGAGCAGGAGCACCATGCACGCCAGCGTCGTCGGTCCGGATCGGCGGACACCCGGCACCGGCCGGGAGCCGACCGTGAGGTCGCCCAGCCGCCGCTGACAGCGGCGCCCGGTAGGCTCTGCGGTGACATGGGCACCTCGTTCACGCTTCCTGACGCAGCCTCCCACGGAGACCTCCGCACCTACCTCGGACGGGCCGCCCGCATCGAGGACGGGTCCGTCCGCCTGATCGCGGACTCGGGCGTGCTGGCGGTGTACACGGCGATCCTGTACCCGCTCGGCCTGCTCGACGAACTGCCGACGGTGCTCGGTCTCCGCACGTTCTCGCTCGCGCAGCCGGCCACGATCGACGCCGTCGTGCCGCTCGCCTCGTTGCAGGAGCGCCTGCGGGTGCTGGCCGAGGCGCACGACGCCGAGCACGCCGACGGTGCGGACCCGACCCGTGCCACCCCGATCGAGGTCGAGCTCCCGCACGAGGTGCACACCGTGACGTGGGCTGCCATCTCCCCGCCCCGCGGTGGATGGGTGCCGCTGCCGGACGTCTCGCCGGAGCACCTCCGCCGCGCAGCGCGGGACGGCATCGCCGAGGTCGCCGACGCCGTGCCGTCGAACGCGGGCGAGGCGATCGTCCGGAAGATCCGCGCCGAGGTGTGGGGCCGTCCGGTCGCGGGCATCGAGCACGTGCCGGCCGGTGCCGGGTTCGCGGGGGAGAGTCTCGGCTTCCTGGGACACGACCCCGTCCGGCTGTTCGAGACCGGACCGTGGAGCCGCTTGACGACCAGCCGTGGGCACGTCCTCGTGAAGCGGCGCGCCTGGACCCTCAACCTCTAGGCTGCATTCTCCGGACGCCGCGTGGTTGGCTGGTGGCATGCACGTCTTCCTCACCGGCGCCTCCGGCTACATCGGTTCCTCCGTCCTCCGCGCCCTCGTCGCCCACGGGCTCGAGGTCACGGCCCTCGTGCGCACGGACGAGAAAGCGCAGGCGGTCCGGGACGCCGGCGGGCGGGCGCTCGTCGGGGACGTCACCGACACCGACGTGGTCCGTCGTCTCGCGCACGAGGCCGACGCCGTCGTGCACACGGCGTCCGCGCAGAGCGTCGACGAGTCCTTCATCGCCACCGTCCTCGAGGCGCTCGAGGGCACCCCGAAGCCCTTCGTGCACACCGGTGGGATCTTCACCTTCGGCGACTCGACGGACATCTCCGAGCAGTCGCCCGCGTCGCCGCCGGCCATGACCGCGTGGCGTGGTCCGAACGAGGCCGTCGTCCGTGCGAGCGACGTCCGCACTACGATCGTCGCCCCTGGCATCGTCTACGGGCGCGGCGCCGGCATCCCCGCGATGTTCGTCGGCGACGGCGACGGCGACGGCGAGCACGAGGTCCGACTCGTCGGCGACGGCTCGCAGCGGTGGTCGACCGTGCACATCGACGACCTCGGCGAGCTCTACGTCCTCGCACTGCACCGTGGCGAGCAGGACGGCTACGTGCTCGCGGCGACCGGGGACAACCCGACGGTCCGCGAGATCGCGGAGGCCGGCGCTCACGGTTCCCCCGTGGTCGCCGAGAGCGTCGACGCGAGCCGGGAACGGCTCGGCGCGGTCTACGCGGACGCCCTGCTCATGCACCAGGAAGCGTCCGGCGCGCACGCGCGCGCCGCCTTCGGGTGGGACCC
This sequence comes from Curtobacterium sp. 1544, assembly GCF_040544915.1. Lineage (NCBI taxonomy): Bacteria > Bacillati > Actinomycetota > Actinomycetes > Micrococcales > Microbacteriaceae > Curtobacterium > Curtobacterium sp. 1544. The sequence goes on along the minus strand of NZ_JBEPKX010000024.1, from coordinate 41,629 downwards.
GACCCGTCCGTCCCTGCTCGAGGACCTGGCAGACGGGTCCTACGTCCGCTGACGCGACCACAAGACGGCCTGGAGGCACGTGGCGGCGCCGCCACGTGCCTCCAGTCCGGTGGGGCGTCAGCCCCGTTCGTCGCTACCCGAGCGCGTTGAGCACCGGTCGCACCGCGTTCGCGAACGCGTACCCGTTCGAAGCGTCCCAGTTGATCGACCAGGTCATCGCGCCGCGGAGCCCGGGGTACTTCGCCGACGGGACGAAGGAGCCGCAACCGGTGCCCTTCGCGAGGCAGGTCATCGCGTTGTTCACGACGCCCGGCGCGACGTACCCGCTGCCGGCGCCGCTGGTCGACGCCGGGAAGCCGAGTCCGACCTGGTCAGCGCGCAGGCCGCCCTGCAGCGAGGTGCACGCGAGCGCCGTCGCGAAGTCGACCGAGCCCTGTGCGTAGACGCCGCCGTCGCACCCGTTCATCGACCCGGAGTTGTAGTACTGCGTCTGCACGATCGTCAGGACGTCCTTGATGTTCAGTGCGAGGGCGAAGTAGTCCGACGACGTGCTGAGCATGTCGATGGTCTGCGGGGCCATCGTGATGATCATGCCCGGGTGCTTCGCCGCGACCGTGTGCAGCGCCTGCGCCATGTACGTCGGGTTGACCCCGTTCTCGAGGTCGATGTCCACGCCGTCGAACCCGAACGTGTTCATGAGCGAGTCGACGCTCGCGGCGAAGTTCGCGGCCGAAGCGCTGTCCGACACCGAGATCGTGCCGTTCTGCCCACCGACCGAGACGATCACCTTCTGTCCGCGAGCGTGGACCGTCGCCACGTCGGCGGTGAACTGGGCGTCCGTGTAGCCGCCGAGCTTCGTGGAGAGGCCGGGGTCGACCGAGTAGCTCACCGCGCCGGGCTTGGACGGGTCGGCGTTCGCGAAGGCGACCGCGATCAGGTCGTAGCTCGTCGGGACGTCACTGAGCCTGAGTGCCTTCGCGCCGTTGTCGAAGTCCTGCCAGTAGCCGGTCAGCGTGTGCTTCGGGAGTTGCGCGGCCGCGCCGGTCCCGGTGCCGGGCGTCGGAGTGGGCGTGGATGTGGGCATCGGTGTCGGTGTTCGCGTCGGCGTCGCCGTCGGGGTGGTGGTCGGCGTGCCGCCGGCACCGGCCGGTCCGGCCAGCGTGAGGTCGTCGGCGAAGTACGTGCCCTGGCCGTACCAGCCGTGGACGTACACCGTGGCGCTCTTCTGGGACGCCCCCGTCGTGAACGTCGTGGACAGCTGGTGGTAGCCCGAGCTCGACGTCCACGTGCTCGCACCCGAGACGCTCTCGCCGAGGTACACGTAGTTGCCCGACACCCAGCCGGACAGCGTGTACGAGGTGCTCGGCTGCACGGCGATCGTCTGGGAGCACTGCGCGGTGTCCGACGAGGTCGGCGTACCCGACACGGCCTTCGCACCGGAGTGGACCGGCGTGGAGACGACCGAGGCGCCGGAGCACACCCAGCCGCTCGTGGTCCCCGTCTCGAATCCCGGGTTCGACACGAGGTTGCCACTCGCCGCGTCAGCGGTGTGCGGCAGGAGGACGGCCCCGGCGAGCAGGGCGACCCCGGCTCCGACGGCGGCGAGTTTCGGAACGACCTGCATGGTTCTCCTCATGAGGCGTCGCGGCCCTCGGGAGTGGGCGCCGTGCCCGGACCACACCATTCCGCAAGGACGTTGCGGAATGGTGTGGAGAGGTTATGACCAGTCGGAGCCGACCGTCAAGGGGCAGCGCTCGGACGTCAGTCGAACGTGTTCGTCATCGCGTGCGCGGCGCGGTCGAGGTAGGCCCAGAGCTCGGCCTCGTCGAGGGGCGCCAGACCGAGCGACTCGACGGCGTCACGCATGTGGTGGAGCCAGCGCTCGCGTGCCTCGGAGGTGATGCGGAACGGCATGTGGCGCATCCGCAGGCGCGGGTGGCCGCGTTCCTCGCTGTACGTGCCGGGGCCACCCCAGTACTGCTGGAGGAACGCGGAGAGGCGCCAGATCGCACCCTCGAGGTCGTCGGCCGGGTACATCGGCCAGATGACCTCGTCCTGCTGGACGCCCTCGTAGAAGCGCCGGACGAGCCGGTCGAAGGTGGGGGCGCCACCGATGCGTTCGTAGAGCGAGCCGGTCGCCGAAGCGCCGTGCTCGCCGACGCGGAGGGTGATCGGCTGGGCAGGCACGGTGCCGAGGGGCGGGGTGGGTGCGGCGGGGCTCGGTGCGGCGGGAGTGGGTTCGGCGGGGGTCGGTTCGGTCACTGCGGGTCCTTCCCGGCGTCGGGCTCGTCGGTCCGGATCGGCTGACCGAGGATGTTCTTGCGGCCGCGCCGGGGCTTCGTCGGCGCCGGCGTCGGCTGCGTCCGCACGGTGCGGAGGCCGTTGATCGAGGTGGCGTTCTCCCAGCCCGCGGGCATGATCATCGCCATCGCCGGCAGCGTCACACCGAGTTCGTCGACGGCGTGCTTCAGTCGGATGCGGAGCTCGCGGCCGACGACGTCGAGCTCCGAGGCCCGCGTCTTCACGACGAGGCGGAACACCATGCCCGCGTCGGTGATGGACTGCAGGCCCCAGATCTCCGGCTTCTCGACGATGCGCTGGCGCCACCGGGGCTCCTGCGACATCGTGACCGCCGCCTTCAGCAGGGCGTCCTGCACGGCGTCGATGTCGGTGTCGTACGGCACGGTGATGTCGACGAGGACACGCGACCAGCCCTGCGACAGGTTGCCGACGCGCAGGATCTGCCCGTTCGGCACGAACCACAGGATGCCGTTCACGTCGCGGATCTGCATGACGCGCAGCCCGACGTTCTCGACCACGCCCGTGGCCTGCCCGGTGTCGACGACGTCGCCGACGCCGGCCTGGTCCTCGAGGATCATGAAGACGCCGGACAGCAGGTCCTTCACGATGCTCTGGGCGCCGACGGCGAGGCCGGCGGCGACGAGGGAGGCACCACCGACGATGCCGACGGCGGCGCCTTGCCACACGGCAGTGACGATGATGATGAGCGCGACGGCCACGACGACGACCGTCGCCAGGTTCTCGAGCACGCTGCCGAGCGTCCGGGTGCGCTGGACGACGCGCGCCGTCTGGATGGGAGACGCGATGAGGGCCTGCGTGTCGGCGGCGCCCTGTCGCTTCTTCACACCGTTGACGACGCGGTCGACGACCTGCTTGATCATCCGTCGCAGGATCAACCGGAGGATGATCGCCGCCACGATCGTGATCACGATCGTGATCGGCGCCTGCCACGTGTCGACGAACTGGGTGAATGCGTTCGACGCCCACTTCGAGACGTCGTCGGTCTGTGCAGCCAAGGTCATGATCCGGTCGATGCTAAAGGGCGGGGCCATGGCGTCCCCTGAGGAACGCCACGACCCCGCCGATGGTCACCCGATGCTCAGGCGTCCGCTGCCTGCACCCGGAGGGCACGCTCGGTGCCGGCCAGGCCCTCGGACACGATGCGCCGCAGCGCCGGGGTCTCCGGGTGCTGCTCGAGCCACGCCACCGCTGCGTCACGGAGCTCGGCGGACGCGAGCGGCGCCGGGTAGAGGCCCGTGACGATGGTGTCGGCGATGTGGTAGCTGCGCTCGGCCCAGATGCGCGTGAGCACCTCGAAGTACTTCGGCACCAGGCCCTCGAGCACGACCGGGCTGTTCACGTGCTGGTACCCGACCGTGGTCTGCCGCACGATCGCGTTCGGCAGCTCGGACGAGTCGACGAGCGACGAGAACGCGGCGAGCTTGCCCTCGGCGGTCGGGATCGTCGCCCGAGCACGCGCGGCCGCCTGCTCGCCCGACGCGGTCTTGTCCGCGGCGAGTTCGGCGTCGACCTCGGCGCCGGAGGCAGCGCCCGCGAGCACGAGGCCCTCGAGCAGCTCCCACCGGAGGTCGGTGTCGACCTCCAGGTCGTTCAGCGTGACCGAGCCGTCGCGCAGCCCGCTCAGGGTGGCGACGTGCTCCGGCGTCGAAGCGATCTGCGCGAAGAACTTCACGAACTGGAACTGCGCGTCGGAGCCCGCTTCGGCGCTCGAGGCGAGGTTCCACAGGGTGTCGCCGACGGTGCGGACGGTCGCGTCGACCTTGGCCGGCGCGACGTAGTTGCGGGTCGTCAGGAGCAGCTGCGACAGGGTCGTGCGGATCGTCGTCGACTCGGTCTCGGTCGCGATGTTGCCGAGGACGAGTCGGACGTAGTCGCTCGCGGGCGATTCCGCGTCACGCGTGGCGTCCCACATCGCGCCCCAGACGATGGAGCGGGCGAGGGGGTTCGCGATCGAGGCGAGGTGCTCGATCGCGGTGCGGCGGGACTGCTCGTCGAGGCGGATCTTGGCGTACGCCAGGTCGTCGTCGTTGAGGAGCACGAGGTCGCCACGGTGGACGCCGACGAGCTCGGGGACCTCGGTGCGGGCACCGTCGACGTCGATCTCGACGCGGTGTGCGCGCTCGAGCTTGCCGCCGGCCGACGCGGTGTCGGCGCCGAACGGTGCCTCGGCGTCCTGCGCGAACGCGTAGACGCCGATCGCGAGACGGTGCGGGCGGAGCGTCGGGTAGTCCGCCGGCGCTTCCTGCAGGACCGCGAACGACGTGATGACGCCGGACTCGTCGACCTCGATCTCCGGGCGGAGCGTGTTCACCCCGGCGGTCTCGAGCCAGAGCTTCGACCACTCGGAGAGGTCACGGCCGCTCGTCGCCTCGAGCTCGACGAGCAGGTCGCGGAGCTCGGTGTTCGAGTGGTGGTGCTTCTTGAAGTACGCCGAGACGCCCGCGAAGAACGCGTCGATGCCGACCCACGCCACGAGCTGCTTGAGGACCGAGCCACCCTTGGCGTAGGTGATGCCGTCGAAGTTGACCTGCACGTCCTCGAGGTCGTTGATCGTCGCGACGATCGGGTGCGTCGAGGGGAGCTGGTCCTGGCGGTAGGCCCAGGACTTCTCCATCGCCTGGAACGTCGTCCACGCCTCGGTCCACTCGGTGGCCTCGGCCGTCGCGATCGTGGAGGCCCACTCCGCGAAGGACTCGTTGAGCCAGAGGTCGTTCCACCACTTCATCGTGACGAGGTCGCCGAACCACATGTGCGCGAGCTCGTGCAGGATCGTGACGACCCGGCGCTCCTTGATCGCGTCGGTGACCTTCGACCGGAACACGTACGTCTCGGTGAACGTGACCGCGCCGGCGTTCTCCATCGCGCCCGCGTTGAACTCCGGGACGAACAGCTGGTCGTACTTCTCGAACGGGTACGCGACGTCGAACTTCTCCTCGTAGTAGGCGAAGCCCTTCTTCGTGATGTCGAACACGTACTCGGGGTCGAGGTACTCGGCGAGCGACTTGCGCGCGAAGACGCCGAGCGGGATCGTGCGGCCGTCACGGCTGGTCAGTTCGTCGCGGACGACCTCGTACGGGCCGGCGACGAGCGCGGTGATGTAGCTGGAGATCTTGGCCGTGGGCGTGAAGGCCCACGTGGCGATCTCGCCGTCGACGTGGGGCTCGGGCGTCGGGGAGTTCGAGACGACCTGCCACCGTGACGGCGCAGTCACGGTGAAGGAGAACTCGGCCTTGAGGTCGGGCTGTTCGAACACCGCGAACATGCGGCGCGAGTCGGGCACCTCGAACTGGGAGTACAGGTACACCTCGTCGTCGACCGGGTCGACGAAGCGGTGCAGGCCCTCGCCCGTGTTCGTGTACAGCGCGTCGGCGACGACCACGAGCTCGTTCTGCTCCTGCAGGCCGTCGAGCTGGATGCGCACGCCGTCGTTCACGGCGGCGACGTCGAGCGCGGTCCCGTTCAGCGTGATCGAGTGCACGGTCTTCGTGATCGCGTCGATGAACGTCGACGCACCCGGCGTGGCCGTGAACCGGACGCGCGTGCTGCTGCCGAACGTCTCGGCGCCACGCGTCAGGTCGAGCTCGACGTCGTACGTCTGCACGTCGACGATCGCGGCACGTTCCTGGGCTTCGATTCGGGTGAGGTTCTCTCCGGGCACGGACGCTCCATCTTCGCTGCGGACGCGGACGATCGGTGTCCGCGTGGGGGAGTCCCGGCACGGCGTCGTGCACCGGCGGGACGGTCGACTCCAGCCTAGCGAGCACGCGTACAGTCGCATCGTGACCGAGACGACTGTGGACAACACGACCGAACGCACCACGGGTGGACGGACCACCGTGGAGTTCTGGTTCGACCCGAACTGCCCCTGGGCCTGGATGACGAGCCGCTGGGTCGGTGAGGTCGCCCAGCACCGCGACCTCGACGTCACGTGGAAGGTGATGAGCCTGTTCGTCCTCAACGAGGACCAGGACATCCCCGACGAGTACCGCGAGCGCATCCACAAGGGGCAGCTGTACCCGCGCATCGTCACGGCGGCGCGGCTCCGGCACGGTCAGGACATCGTGAAGCCGCTCTACGACGCCCTCGGCGAGCACATCCACCACCGCCAGGAGAAGGACCCCGAGCAGGTCGTCCCCGCCGTGCTCGCTGAGCTCGGTCTCGACGCCGACCTGCTCGAGTACGCCTGGACGGACGAGGTCGACCAGGCCGTGCGCGTCAGCCACCAGGACGGCATCGACCGCGTCGGCCAGGACGTCGGCACCCCCGTGATCGCGGTCGAGGGCACCGCGTTCTTCGGCCCCGTGATCTCGCCGGCCCCGAAGGGCCAGGAAGCGCTCGACCTGTGGGACGGCGTCGTCGCCGTCGCGAAGGTCCCCGCCTTCTTCGAGCTGAAGCGGTCCCGCACGGTCGGCCCGATCTTCGACACCACGGCCTGAGACAGCTGTCGCTGTCGGACTGGAGGCACGGCGCGGGCTGGCACCGCGCCTCCAGTCCGACAATCGCGCCCCGTTTCGGACATCGCGCCCCGTTGTGCAGGGGCGCGATGTCCGGAGCGGGGCGCGATCGCGCAGCTGTCACTGTCGGACTGGAGGCACGGTGGGGGCTGGCACCGCGCCTCCAATCCGACAACCGCGCCCCGTTTCGAACATCGCGCCCGGTTGTGCAGGGGCGCGACGTCCGGAGCGGGGCGCGAACGCGCAGCTGTCGCTGTCGGACTGGAGGCGCGGCGCGGGCTGGCACCGCGCCTCCAGTCCCTGCTATGGTCGCTTGCGTACGGTGAAGTATCAGGCGATGGGGATCTCGATGGGGGAGTCGTACCGCGTCGACCGCGGGGCGTCCGAACGGACGGTCGCGGACGTGCGCGTCGCCGCGGCGAACGTCGCACAGCAGGCCGCAGCGATGCGCGATGCGCTCGACGCGCTCGCCGCGGCGGCGGGCGGGTCGCCCGACATCGCGGCTGCACTGACATCGTTCGGCGCGGGACGCACCGGGACCGCGTCGAGGATCGGCACGCACCTGCACGCCGTCAGCACCGTCGGCGCAGTCGCGCTCGCCGCCGTCGACGAGGCTGACGCACACATGGCGACCCAGACGGTTCGGGCGGCACGTCGGTGACCGCGATCATCGCGGCTGACGCTCGACGAGATCCGACTGGACATGGCATCGGTCGTCGCGGCCGCAGCATCGCTCCGTGACATCGCGGAGAAGGTCCGCGCGACCGCTTCGGACGGCGACCGGTCCTGGTCAGCGATGCCCGCGGCGTTCGAGATGCCCGGCGTGAGCGACGCGATGCCCGCCATGACACACCGCTCGACCAAGGTCGCCGACGACCTCGCCGACAGCGTCGATCGACTCGATCGCCTGCTGGACGACGCGTCGTTCGAGTTCGCGGAGTTCCGAACGAGCCGCGCGGCGCTCGCCGAGCGGATCTCCTCGTTCGCCGGCGGTCTGCACGCGGCCGTCGCTCGCCACGACGCGGCGCTCCCCGAACCGCCCACCAGCTCCACGCCGTGGCAGCAGGTCCCCGCGCTCGCCATCGAGGACGCCGCACTCCGCGCGGCCGTTGCCGCCTGGAACGAGCAGTGGCAGTCGTGGCAGCGAGAACTGGCCGGACGGATCCGCGCGATCTCCGGTGGCGAGTCGACGGCTGGGCTCGCGACGGACGGGACCGACGTCCGGACTGCGAGCCTGGTGGCACCGATGCCGCTCCCGGGGTTCCCGTCGACGCCGTTCCAGTTCCCGTGGCCGTGGCTCGGCGCCGCGGGCGGAACTGCTGCGGGCAGCGGTTCGGCGGTCGGGGGCCTGTCGGCGCTCGGACTGCTCGGCATCCTGTTCGGCCTGAGCGGCGACACGCAGCAGCAGACGCCTGCGGGTGCGATGCGGCAGCGGATGGCGCAGGCCGACCGGGATGCCTGGGCGTGGACGCACGATCCGCTCACTGGCAAGCCGCGCGAGGTGGCGGGTGGTGCTGGCATCATGACCGATGTCATCGGGCCGATGACCGGTGCGGAAGCAATCAAACATGCACGGAAGTACGGCAGAGTTCCGAAGAAGAAGCCGGTCGGAGAGGTCGACACGCCGGAAGAGCTCGTCGACATCTGGAAGGAGCTCACCCGTGGTGGCAAGCCGATGGACGGCGGAGCTCCCGACTCCACGTCAGTCGAGCTCCCCGACGGATCTCGCGTGCAATGGCGTCCCGACAGCCAATCGGGCGGGCCGACCATCGAGATCAACGCCGGTGGCAACAGCAAGTACAAGATCCATCTCCCGAAGGACTCACCACGGCACGACTTACCCGAGGAGGCTCGATGAACGAGCTGACGTACCAACTGCTCGCGGACGTTTCTGACGAGACCGGCGTGGACATCTACGGATGGCACATCGGGATCGCCGATCGGACGCGAGAACCGGAGGCCGTGGTGGAGGTCCGGATCCTCGGGTACCTCCGTGAGCTGCTCAAGGCAGACCTGATCGGCCTCGGCTCGATCGAAGCGGACGAAGCCGGCCGGGGTGTTTGGACCAACTGGCACGGTGACGTCGACGAGCTCATCCAACGTGCTGCGGTGCGCTACGGGAGATCCGACACGGTCTGGAACCTCCTCGCCACGGCAACACCTCGAGGAGTGCAGGTCTTCGAAGCGGAAGAAGCCGGTCGTGAGGCCGCCGGGCAGGACCCGTGGGCGCACGTCGACGACCGTTTCGGAGGGATCTGGGACGAAGACGGCAACGTCATCGAACCGCATGGGGATGAGATCGTTGTCTGACGCCGGTCTCGAGTACATCCCGTTCCCCGCCGAGGAAGTCCGCGCCATGCCGGACGGCTCCATCGCCGCGATGCGGGAGCCGCTTCCCGGTCATGAGGCGTACATCGACGTCATCCCTCCCGTCGACGCCGAGGACCCCAGAGTCCAGCGCCGCAGCGTTCGGCACGACACCGGCGTGCCGCCGAGCACGGAGCCGGCGCCCCGGACTCCCGAGGAGCAGCTGCTCTTGGAGCTCACGGAGTTCAACCGGAACGGGTGCGCCACCGACCTCCGTGCGCTGCACCGCATGGCGAGGACCGACCACGAGTCAGACGGCACCCGAGCCCGGGCGATGGCGCTGCGGACCGTCGAGGTCGGCATCCGTCGGGGCCTCCTGACGAGCGGGATGTTCGTCCGTGCCGGTTCGGAGCTCGCCTTCGTCGAACCCGAGCGGAGCGTCACGGAGCGGATGGCGTCCGTCCGGGACCGCTACATCAGCGCGCCCCAGGCCGGTGAGTCTGACGGTGACCTCGCGAACTCGGTGTGGTTGATGAACACGACGGACGGCGAGCGGTACGCGCGGACGCACAACGCCGAGCAGGCCGAGGACGACCAAGCGCGCGATGCCGGGCCGCGAACGACCCCGAGCGCGCCCGCGGTCGTCGTGCGCTCCTCGAGTGACGAATGGGACGACAAGAACCACGAGCTACTCGTGGAGAACGTCTTCGAGGAACTCCGCAACGGCTGGCTCTCGTGGGGCAAGGGCATCGAGGACGCGGCGCTCAAGAACATCGCGTGGGGGATCGCCGCCGAGATTGTGTATGCCTTCGACGTGAACTGGTCTCCGGACTGGGTGGCGAAGGGGCACCCGCACCGGTGGCACGACGACGACGGGTGGCGCGCGCGGTGCAGCGACTGCCTCGATGAGAGTCCGGCCGAGCCCGACGAAGCGGTCGCGTACGCGTGGTTCGCCGACCACCGTCCCGTCGCGCATGGTGACACTGCGCCGCCGTTCCGGCCGTCCCGAGCGCCGATCGCGGTCCCGATGCCGAGCGAGGGCTGAGCACGGCGCGACGGGGCAGCGGGCGATAGACCAGCGAGCGAGGCGGCCGCGTCAGGCCAGCGGCAGCCGCATCAGCGTCAGGTCCAGCCACCGGTCGAACTTGCGGCCGACCTCGGGCACCACGGCCACGGTCGTGAACCCGAGCCGCTCGTGCAGGGCGATCGATCCCGTGTTGGTGCTGCAGATCCCGGCGATCATCACGTGCCGCCCCTCGGCCGTCGCACGCTCCACGAGGGCGCGCATCAGGGTCGTGGCGACGCCTCGTCCGCGGAACTCCTCGACGACGTAGACGCTGTGCTCGACGGTCAGCCGGTACCCCTGGTGCGGCCGCCACTGCGAGTACGTGGCGTACCCGGCGACGCGCCCGTCGACCTCGGCCACGATCACGGGGTACCCGTCGGTCTGCCGCTCGGCGAGCCAGTCGTCGAAGTACGAGCGCGGGTGCGGTTCCTCCTGCCAGATGGCGGTGGAGTGCAGGACGGCGTCGACGTGGAGCGCGTGCACGACGTCGAGGTCGCGCGGTTCGCAGTCCCGGACGGCGACCGGCCCGCCCGTGTTCGTCGCATATGCTGTCGTCATGTCTCAGATCGTAGACGACGTGGCGCCGGATGCGGAAACGGGAGAGCGCCCCGATGACGCCGACCAGCGACGACTCGGCGAGCGCCTGCAGCGCCTCCGTACCGAGCGGAAGTGGAGCCTCACCGAGCTCGCGGAGGAGTCCGGCGTCTCCCGCGCCATGATCAACCGCGTCGAGCGCGGGGTGTCCAGCCCGACGGCGACGATCCTCGGTCGACTGTCGGGAGCGTTCGGGCTCACGATCTCACAGCTCCTCGACGAAGCGCTCGACCACGAGGTGCCGCGGGGGGCCGATCCCGACGAGGCGCGCGGCGTCCAGCGCGGCGCGACCGCGGACTCCTGGACCGATCCCGACACCGGGTACCGGCGTCGTCCCGTCTCGAGTGCGACGTTCCCCGCGGACGTCACCGAGGTGCGCCTCCCGGCCGGCCGCGAAGTGGCCTACCCGGCGTCCGCGTACGCGTTCCTGCGGCACTGCATCTGGGTGGTCGACGGCGTGCTCGAGGTCGTCGTCGGCGGCGAGCCGACACGGCTGTCCGCGGGGGACCGGATCGAGCTCGGCGAACCCGCCGACGTCGTCTACCGGAACCCCGGCGACGACACCGCGCGGTACGTCGTCGTGGTCGTCCGCACGCACTGAGACGGACGTGCCGACGCACGCGCAGCACGCGTCCGGACCGGGTCCCGCGCGGGAATAGGATCGGTTCCATGCGCATCCACCTCGGAACGGACCACGCCGGCCTCGAGTTCAACAAGACCCTCGCGACGCACCTCACCGAAGCGGGGCACGAGGTGGTGGACCACGGTCCGACCGAGTACGACGCGCTCGACGACTACCCCTCGTTCTGCATCAACGCCGCCCACGCCGTCGTGGTGGACCAGCGCGCGGGCGTCGAGGCGCTCGGTGTGGTGTTCGGCGGTTCCGGCAACGGGGAGCAGATCGCGGCGAACAAGGTCGAGGGCATCCGCGCGGCGCTCGTGTGGAACGAGTCCACTGCGCTCCTCGCCCGGCAGCACAACGACGCCAACGTCATCTCGATCGGCGCGCGCCAGCACACCGAGGACGAGGCGATCCGCTTCGTGGACCTCTTCATCGCCGAGCCGTTCTCGGGCGAGGAGCGCCACGCCCGCCGCATCGCCCAGCTCGCCGAGTACGAGACGACGGGGCACATCGCCGGCAAGCAGGTCGACCAGTAGGTCAGCGGTACCGAGTAGACAAGAGCAATGCCCGAGGGTCACTCCGTCCACCGCATCGCCAACCAGTTCTCCCGGCACTTCGTCGGCAAACGCTGCGAGGTGTCCAGCCCGCAGGGTCGCTTCGCCGCCGGGGCCGCACAGCTCGACGACAAGAAGATGATCGCCGCCCGCGCGGTCGCGAAGCAGATGTTCCTGGAGTTCGAGGGCGACCTGTTCCTCCGCGTGCACCTCGGCCTGTACGGGGCGTGGGACTTCGCGGGAGTGATCTCGTCCGCCGAACAGCTCTCCGAGGACGGCGACGGCGAGGAGTCCCTGGCCTCGATCGGGGCGCCGCGGCTCGCCCGGTACCGGATGGCCGAGCAGGAGAAGGTCGAGGACCCGATCGAGTCCTTCCCGCCGGACCCCGTCGGCCAGGTGCGCGTGCGGATCCTCACCGAGGACACCGTCGCCGACCTCCGCGGGCCGACCGCCTGCGTCGTCGAGACCCCGGCCGAGGTGCAGCAGGCGCTCGACAAGCTCGGCCCTGATCCGATCAACGACGACGGTCCGGAAGCCGAGAAGACCTTCGTCGACAACGTCCGGAAGCGCAACGTCGCGATCGGGCAGCTGCTCATGGACCAGTCGGTGGTGGCTGGGATCGGCAACATCTACCGCGCGGAGCTGCTGTTCCGGCAGCGCATCGACCCGTACAAGCCGGGCAAGAAGATCACCGTGAAGCAGGCGAAGGCGCTGTGGGCGGACTGGTCGAAGCTCCTGCACGACGGCGTCCGCGACGGCCTGATGCTCACGATGGACGGCCTGTCCGAGGCGGACCTGAAGAAGGCGAAGCGCTCCCGGAAGGACCGACACTGGGTGTACCACCGCGAAGGGGAGCCCTGCCGGGTCTGCGGCACGGAGATCCGGATGGCGGACATGGCCGGCCGCAAGCTCTACTGGTGCCCGAAGGACCAGAAGTAGCTCAGACCTCGCGGTGGGTGAACCGCCCCTCGACCGCGGTCGCGAGCACCCGCATCGACCGCAGTGCCGCCGACGACACCGACGCCGCGAGCGGGTCGTCCGCCACCAGCACGAGGTCCGCGACGTCACCCACCGCCACACCGACCCGCCCGTCGGTCGACCCACGCCACGCCGTCAGCGCCGAGAGCCGCTCGGCAGGGTGCCAGGCAGGACGGCCGTCCCGGTCGCGCCCGACGGCAGCGGCCAGCGACACCCACGGGTCGAGCGGCGCCACGGGCGCGTCCGACCCGAGCAGCAGCCGGGCCCCGGCACGGTCGAGCGACGCGAACGCGAACGCCCGGTCGGTGCGACCCGCCCAGTAGCGGTCGGCGATGTCCCGGTCGTCCATCGCGTGCTCGGGCTGCACGGACGCCGCGACGCCGAGCCGCGCGAACCGATCGAAGTCCTCGTCGGCCAGCAGCTGCGCGTGCTCGATCGTGCCGCGGGCGCCGACCGCCTCGAACACGTCGAGGGCGAGGGTGTTCGCCCGGTCGCCGATCGCGTGGATCGCGGGCACGAGCCCGGCGTCGACCGCGCGGCGGACCATCGGCACAACCTCCTCGAGGGGCCAGGTGAGCACGCCGTGGCCGCCGAGTTCGCCGTACGCGTCGACGACCGCTGCGGTGCGGGTGCCGAGGGACCCGTCGGTGATGACCTTGAACGGCCCCATGCTGAGGAGTCCGCGCGTGCCGGGCACGACGTCGCCGGTGCGGAGTCCGCGGTCGAGCACCGCGTCGAGTTCGACCGGGTAGACGCCGGACGACACCCGGAGCCCGTCCGCCCCGGCGTGGATCCGCCGGGCCCATCGGTCGAGGCCGAAGCGCATCTCCAGGTCGACGATCCTCGTGAGTCCGCGGGCGCTCGCCGCCTCGACGGCGTCAGCGACGTAGCCGTCGAGCACCTCGTCCGGCACGACGGAGAGCGCGCCGGTCACGTCGAAGGCGTCCTGCTCGCGCAGGACCCCGTCCTCGCCGGCGACCAGCGGCCGCCCGACGAGCTCCGAGAAGTGCGCGAGGGCCACGGCGTTGCACCAGACGGCGTGCAGGTCACCGCTGATGACGACGACCGGGAGGTGCGGCGCGGCCTGGTCGAGCAGCTCGCGTCGGGCGGGGCGGGGCCACATCCCGTCGCGGTAGCCGTGCCCGATGAGCACGCGGTCGGCGACGCCGGTGCGGGCGACCTCGGCGAGGAGGTCGGCGGTCGCCTCGGCGGAGTCGCAGCCGGAGACGTCGACGCGTCGACGGACGAGGGCCCACTGGTCGAAGTGCACGTGGTGGTCGACCAGGCCGGGCGCGAGCCAGGCGCCGGCCGCCTCGAGCACGTCGGTGTCGGGGCCGGCCGCGTCGAGCGTGCCGGCCGGTGCGACCTCGGTGACGCGACCGTCGACGATGCGGACGTCGGCAGGGGCTCCGGAGGTTCCCACCCGCCGGACGGTGCGCAGCAGGATCTCCCTCACCGCGCCTCCAGGCCGTCGACACGCGCAGCGTGTGCTCGTTCCATCTCGTCGGCGAGCGCCGGCGACGCGTAGGGGCCGTCCCCGCGGAGGCCCGCTATGATCCGGTCCACGACCTCGGGTGCCTTGTTCTGCGAGAGCTTCGCGCGGGCGTCGAACCGGGTGACCCGGATGCGGATCCCGACGGTGCCCTTGGCCATCCGTCGGGCGGTCTCCTCGTCGACCTGCAACGACACAGGCGACGGCATGACCTGCTCGAAGTGGTCGACGAGCTCGCCGAGGACCCGGAAGTTCTCGTCGTCGGACAGGATCTCCGGCGTGCCCCAGCAGTGCGCGGTGACGTGGTTCCAGGTCGGCACGAACTGTTCCGGCGGGTACCAGGCGGGGGAGACGTAGCCGTGCGGGCCCTGGAACACGACGAGGACCTCGTGCTGCCCGAGTTCGTGGGCGACCTCGTCGGGGCGGCCGACGTGGGACACGAGCACGATCTCGTCGTCGTCGGTGGCCTCGAGCAGGAACGGGTAGTGCGACGCCACGAGCCCGGAGTCGGTGTGCGACACGATCGAGGCCCACGGGTGGGCGTCGATGAGCCGTTCCACCTCGTCGACGTCCGTCATCAGGAAGTGCGGTGTGTGTCGCATGGTCCGAGCGTGGCACACCGGGTCCCTCGAGCGCGACGGCTCCCGTTTCCCGAGTGTTTCAGATCGGTAAAAGTTTCAGAGTTCATTGAAAGAACCATTGCCTCGGAGACTCCGACGGGCCTAGCTTCACTCTTCAACGACGACCCGAGGAGACTTCATGCGACGCAGGACGATCGCCGCGCTGGCAGCAGCGACCACCGTGGTGCTCATGGCCGCCGGCTGTTCGGCGAGTGGCACCGCCGACCAGTCGGGCGGATCGGGCGGCAGCCTGGTCTACGCCACCGGCGAGCCCGACCACCTCACCCCGGGTCGTCAGACCGTCGCGTTCGACCAGGTGCAGAGCCTGTTCGCACCGCTGACGCAGACCGACTCGAAGGGCAAGCTGCACGACGTCGCCGCGAAGAGCGTCGAGTCGAGCGACAACGTCACGTGGACGATCACCCTTCGCGACGGGTGGAAGTTCCAGAACGGCGAGACCGTCACCCCGGAGAGCTACGTCAAGGCCTGGAACCAGACCGCGTACGGCCCGAACGCCTGGGAGAACAGCGGTCAGCTGGCGTCGATCGTCGGGTACGCGGACCTGAACCCGGCGGAGGGGACGCCGAAGACCAAGGAGATGTCCGGCCTGAAGGTCACCGGCGACGACACCTTCACGGTCACGCTCACCCACGCCGACAGCCAGTTCCCGCTCCAGCTCAGCCAGGCCCAGACCGCGTTCTACCCGATGCCCGAGGCGGCGTACGAGGACCTCAAGGCGTACGACAAGAAGCCGATCGGCAACGGCCCGTACGAGATGAAGGCGGCGTGGAAGGCGAACCAGGAGTTCACCGTCACCGCGTGGAAGGGGTACGAGGGCACGAAGCCCGCGACGAAGGACGTCACCTTCCGCAGCTACTCCGACATGAACACGGCCTACACCGACGTCCTCGCCGGCAACGCCGACGTGCTGTTCCTGCCCGCCGACAAGATGACCAGCGCGAAGGGCGACTTCGGCGACAAGCTGCACTCGTTCGACGCCCCCGGCATCGACTACATCGGCTTCCCGCTCTGGGACGAGCGCTACTCGAACGCCGACGTCCGCCGCGCGATCTCGATGTCGATCAACCGCAAGCAGGTGAACAAGGCGATCTACGGCGGCCTGTACGAACCCGCGACCGCACTCACCCCGCCGTCGATGTCCGGCACGCAGGAGGGCATCTGCGGTGACGCCTGCGAGTTCGACCCGGCAGCGGCGAAGCAGCTCCTCGCGAAGGCCGGCGGGTTCGACGGCACGATCACGCTCGTCTACCCGGGCGGCAACGGCCTCGACTCGCTCTACCAGGCGTACGCGAACCAGATCCGGCAGAACCTCGGGGTCGACGCCGAGGCGAAGGCCACCACCGACTGGGCCTCGTACTACTCCGAACTGACGGACAAGAAGATCGAGGGACCGCACTTCGGCCACTGGGGCGCGCTGTACATCAGCCAGCAGAACACCCTCCGGGCCCTGTTCACCACGGCCGGCGGCTGCGCACCCTGCACCGGCTACTACCAGAACGACACCGTCGACGACCTGCTCGCGAAGGCCGACTCCGCCGGGTCGCAGGCCGAGGCGAACGAGTACTACGCGCAGACCCAGAAGGCCGTCCTGGAGGACTTCCCGGTCGTCCCGACCTTCTTCGACAAGTACTCGTACGTGACGAGCGACAAGATCGCGTCGCTCCCGGCCGTCGCCGGCAGCCCCGTCGTCTCGCAGATCACCGTCAAGTAGCGGTCCGGAAGGCTCCACATGGACACCGACTCCGTCCTCCGGCTCGTCGCCGAGGTCCCCGACCACGACGGCTTCCCGCTCGTCGACGACCTGCATGCCCGGTTCGACGCGCTCGCCGCGGCCCACCCCGAGCAGGTCACGGTCACCCGGATCGGCACGAGCAGGCTCGGCGAACCGCTCCACTCCTACCGGATCGGGTCCGGGTCGCACGCCGCCGTCATCGTCGGCGGCGTGCACCCGAACGAACCGATCGGCTCGTGGACGGCGCTGCACCTGGCGACGTGGGCGGCCGAGGGCGGATCGGCGGAGCTCGACGTCACGTGGCACGTCGTCCCGACGATCGACCCGGACGGCATGCGGCTGAACGAGGCCTGGTTCCACGACCCGCACGACCGGGTGTTCTACTCGCGGCACTTCCACCGTCCGGCCCCGGACAGCCAGGTGGAGTGGACGTTCCCGAACGCGTACAAGTCGGTGTACTTCGACCAGGTGCTGCCGGAGACCCTGGCGTTCATGCGGCTCATCGACGACACCGAGCCGGACCTGCTCGTCAGCCTGCACAACGGCGAGATGGGCGGCGTCTACTACTACCTGTCCGAGGACCTCCCCGATGTGATCGACACCCTGCACGCCGTGCCCGCGGCGCTCGGGCTGCCGCTCGACACCGGGGAGCCCGAGTCGCCGTACCTGCGGGAGCTCGCCCCGGCGGTGTTCGCGATGGACGGCATCGAGACGGCGTACGAGTACCTCGAGGGCCTCGGCGTCGACCCCGGCGAGCACATCCACGGGGCGTCGAGCGCGGCGTGGGCGATGCGGCACGGTGCGCTGTGCATGGTGGCCGAGCTGCCGTACTGGAGCCACCCGGACGCCGACGACCAGACCCCGACGGCGGAGTCCTACGCGGACCTCCTCCGCCGGTGCGCGGACGAGCTCGGGGCGTCGGGGACGGAGCTGCAGGCGATCCTCGACGAGGCGTCGCCGATGCTCACCATCGAGACGCCGTTCCTCGAGGGCTCGCGGGCGTTCATCCCGATGCTCACCGCCACCCCGGCGACCGACCACGCCCGCGCCGACCGGGAGCCGGCCGATCGGATGGCCACCGTCGCCGAACGCTTCGGGTGCGAGGACCTCGTCCGGTGCTTCCGCCTGCGCTACGGCGGCATGCTGCTCCGCGCGCTCGAGGCGGAGACGACGGCCGGCACCGCGCCGGCGCCGGTGCGACGGCTGCGCGACCGCCTGGTGGAGCGGTACGCGACCTGGCAGGCGGACGCGGCCACGGGCGCCGAACCGATCCCGATCCGCAAACTGGTGGGGGTGCAGTTCGGGGCGATCCTCGCCTGCGCGAGTCACGTGGCGGGCGCGAGTCGCGCCTCCAGTCCGTCACTGGTCACCACGAGTCGGCCTGGAGGCGCGTGATGCGTCCGGCGCTCGCCGTCGGCAGACGGGTCGGCGGCCTGGTCATCGTCTTCCTCGGCGTGACCTTCCTCATCTACGCGATGACGTTCGCGCTGCCGGGCGACCCGATCAAGGCGCTCGGTGGGGACCGGCCGCTCAGCGACTCGGTCGTCCGGGCGCTGCGGGCCGAGTACCACCTCGACCAGCCGCTCTGGCTGCAGTACGTGCAGTACGTCGGCGGGCTGTTCCGCGGGGACTTCGGCACCGACTTCAGCGGGCAGTCCGTCGGGGAGCAGATGGCGTCCCGGTGGCCGGTCACGATCACCCTGGCGCTGACCGCGTGGGCGCTCGAGATCGTGCTCGGCATCGGCCTCGGGGTCGTGTCGGCGCTCCGCCGCGGGACGGTCCTCGACAAGACGGTGCTCGTCGGCACCATCGTCGTCGGTGCGATCCCGGTCTTCGTGCTCGGCGTCGCCCTGCAGCTCGTGTTCTCGGTGCGCCTGCACTGGTTCCCCGTGGCCGGCGTGACGGCGGGCTGGCCGGAGGCGTACGTGCTGCCGGCGTTCGTCATCGCGCTGTTCGGCCTGGCGGCGGTGTCGCGGCTCACCCGGACCTCGATGATCGAGACGCTCGACGCCGACTTCGTCCGGACCGCCCGGGCGAAGGGCCTGGCACCGGGCCGGATCGTCGGCGTGCACGTGATGCGCAACTCGCTCATCCCGACGGCGACGTACCTGGCGACGGACCTCGGCTACCTGATGGGCGGCACCGTGATCATCGAGGGCATCTTCAACCTGCCCGGTGTCGGCAACCTGCTGTTCCAGGGGATCCGGTCGCACGAGGGCGCGGTCGTCGTCGGCATCTCCACCGCCCTCATCCTGGTGTTCCTCGTCACGAGCGTGCTCGTCGACCTGCTGCACGCCGCCCTCGACCCGCGCGTCCGGACGGGAGCCTCCGCATGACCACCTCCGCCATCGGCGCCACCGTCGAGCCGTCCGTCGTCACGAAGCGCCGCCCGCTGCGCGCCGCGGTCCGGAAGCCGGGCTTCTGGCTGCCGGCCGGGGTGCTCGTCATCGTGCTGCTCGTCGCGGTGTTCCCGTCGGTGTTCGCCGGTCTCTTCGGCCACGGCGACCCCCGCGTGTGCCAGCTCGGCCGGAGCGGGGCGTCCCCGACCGCCGGGCACCCGTTCGGCTACGACCTGCAGGGCTGCGACGTGTACGCCAACGTGGTCTACGGCACCCGGTCGTCGATCGCCGTCGCACTGCTCACCACCGTGCTCGCGGGCGTCGTGGCCGTCGTCGTCGGCACCGTCGCGGGCATGGTCGGCGGCTGGGTGGACGCCGTGCTCGCCCGGCTCACCGACGTGTTCCTCGGCTTCCCGTTCCTGCTCGGCGCCGTCGTGGTGCTGAACAGCGTGGGGGAGCGCTCGGTGCTGACCGTGTCGCTCGTGCTCGCGCTGTTCGGGTGGCCGACGATGGCCCGGCTCGTGCGGTCGAGCGTGCGGAGCGTCCGGAACGCCGAGTTCGTCCTGGCCGCCCGCACGATGGGGCTGTCCACGTGGCGGATCACCACGCGGTACGTGCTGCCGTCGTCGATCTCCCCGCTGCTCGTCCTCGCCACCATCACCGTCGGCGGGGTCATCGTGTCGGAGTCGTCGCTGACGTACCTCGGCATCGGGCTGGAGAGTCCGGCGATCTCCTGGGGACTGCAGCTCTCCGCCGCCACGTCGCAGTTCCTCCGGGCACCGCACATGCTCATCGCACCCGCGGTGTTCCTCGCCGTGACGGTGCTGTCCGTCATCGCGCTCGGGGACACGCTCCGCGCGGCGCTCGACCCACGACGACGCTGACGCGCCAGACTCGAACCACCGCCCCTCGAAAGGACCACCGTGACCGACACCCTCGCCGCCTACCGGAAGACCCTGCCGTACATCCACGACTGGGTGTCGTACAAGGTCTGGCAACTCCGGGTCCCCGGCGTGCAGGTCGCGATCGGGTACGGCGGCGAGGTGCTGTTCGACGAGGCCTGGGGCTACGCCGACGTCGAGGCCGGCCGCCGCCTGACCACGACGGACCTGTTCCGCATCGCCTCGCACTCGAAGACCTTCACCGCGACCGCGCTCCTGCAGCTCGCCGAACGCGGGTCGCTCCGCCTCGACGACACCGTCGGCACCTACGTCCCGGCGCTCGTCGAGGGCGGGTCCCCGCTCGCCGGCGCCACGATCCGGGAGCTCATGGAGATGGGCGCCGGGGTCATCCGGGACGGCCATGACGGCGACTACTGGTCGCTGCTCCGCCCGTTCCCGGACGAGCAGGAGCTGCTCGCGCTCGTCCTCGACCGTGGGCAGAAGGTCCCCACCGGGTCGTCGTTCAACTACTCGAACCTCGGGTACTCGCTGCTCGGGCTCGTCATCGCAGCGGTCTCCGGGCAGTCCTACAACGACTTCGTCCGCGAGTCGATCACCGAACCGCTCGGCCTCCGCAACACCGGACCGGACTGGGACCCCGCCCGTGCCGACGACTTCGTGGTCGGGTACACCGGCTTCCACACCGCCCGGTCCCGGCAGCGCATCGACCACGTCGACACCCGTGCGATGGCCGCGGCGACCGGGTTCCACGGCACCGCATCCGACCTGGTGCGGTACTTCTCGCAGCACGTCATCGGCCAGGGCACCCTGCTCGACGACCACTCGAAGCGACTCGCCCAGCGCAAGGCGTGGAGCGCCACCGAGGACCCGGCGGCCCGCGGCTACGGCGCCGGGTTCATCGTCGACCGGATCGGCGGGCGCGAGGTCCGCGGCCACTCCGGCGGCTTCCCGGGCCACATCACCCAGTCGCTGTTCGACCCGGCGTCCGGGCTCGTCGTCTCCGTGCTGACGAGCGCGGCGGCCGGTCCCGCGACGCTCATCGCCACCGCGATCATCACCCTGCTCGACGCCGCGGCCGACGCCGACGCCCCGGGGACCCCGGTGCCCGACGACGTCGACACCGACACGTTCACCGGCCGCTTCGCGAACCCCTGGGGCGTCAGCGACATCGCGCGCCTCGGCGACCGACTCCTCGAGCTCGACCCCTCCGCACCGGCGCCGCTCGAGACGCCGACCCGACTCCAGGTGGTCGACGCGGACACCCTCCGGATGACCCACGGGAACCGGTTCGGGTCCATCGACGAGGACATCACGTACGAGCGGGACGCCGACGGCTCCGTCCGCCGGATCCGCGCCGGCGGCGGCATGACCGAGGAACCCTGGGCGATCCCGTCCGAGTCGCCCCAGGTCGCGGCGGGACTGGCACCGTGAGCGCCGAGGGCACGGGCGTGCGCGGCGACGACGTGCGCGCCGACGCGGTCCGCGTCGACGACGTCGTCCTCGAACCCGAGCGCCAGGCCTTCGTCGAGGAGTTCGCCCTCATGCTCAACGACGGCGCCGGCATGCCCCTCACCGACGCCCGGGTCCTCGGCTACCTCATGATGACCCGCGCGCCGCACTCGTCCTCCGCCGACCTGCAGGCAGCACTCGGCGCGAGCTCGGGCTCGGTCTCGATGGCCACCCGCCGGCTCGTCGACTCCGGGTTCGTGAAGCGGCACATCGTCCCCGGCGAGCGCAGCCACTACTTTCGCGCCGAGGCGGACGTCTGGGGATCGTGGCTGGCGAGCGAGCGGAAGTACCTCGACCGGCAGCGCGACATCATCGGCCGCGGCCTGACCGTCGTCGAGGCAGCGGGGCGCACGGGCACGGGCGACGTCGACGCCGAGGTCCGCGAGCGCCTGCTCAACGGCCGTGACTACATGCAGTGGCTGCAGGGCTACCACCGCAAGATGCTCGAGGAGTGGGAGGCCTTCAAGGCCGCCCGCGACGACACCACCCGATCGGAGACCCCATGAGCGACGTCCTGACCGTCGAGCACCTCACCGTCACGTTCGACGTCGACGGGGACGAGGTCCGCGCGGTCGACGACGCCTCGTTCACGGTCGCGGCCGGCGAGGTCGTCGCGGTCGTCGGGGAGTCCGGCTCCGGCAAGAGCATGACGGCGATGACCGCGATGGGCATCGCGCCCGAGGGTGCCCGCGCCTCCGGAAGCATCCGGCTCGGCGACCTCGAGGTCCTCGGCGCCGACGAGCGCACCCTCCGAGCCGTCCGCGGCCGCCGCGTCTCGATGATCTTCCAGGACCCGTCCGCCGCCCTGAACCCCGTGTTCACCGTCGGGTTCCAGCTCGCCGAGGCCGTCCGCCGTGCCGACGCCGCCGCCGACCGGCCCACCGTGCGCGAGCGCTCGCTCGAGCTGCTGCGCGCCGTGGAGGTCCCCGAGCCCGAGCGCCGACTCGGCCAGTACCCGCACGAGCTCTCCGGTGGGCAGTGCCAGCGCGTGATGATCGCGATGGCGCTCGCCGCCGACCCCGACCTCCTCATCGCCGACGAGCCGACGACCGCCCTCGACGTCACGGTCCAGGCCGAGGTCCTCGACGTCCTCCGTGCCCTCCGCGAGCGCACCGGCACCGCGATCCTGCTCATCACGCACGACATGGGTGTCGTCGCCGACATCGCCGACCGCGTGGTCGTCATGCGCCGCGGTCGCGTGGTCGAGACCGGCACCGCCGACGCGGTCTTCGCCGCCCCGGCAGCGGACTACACGCGCGAACTGCTGGCTGCGGTCCCACGGATGGGGACGAGCGTCGGACTGGAGGAGCGGGTCGACTCCGCCACGGAGCCACCGTCGTCGGTCCTGGACGTCCGGCACCTCGTGGTCGAGTACGGCGGAGCCCTCCGTGGCCGCTTCCGCGCCGTCGACGACGTGTCGTTCAGCGTCGGTCGCGGCGAGATCGTCGGCCTGGTGGGGGAGTCCGGCAGCGGCAAGACGACCATCGGCCGCGCCGCCATCGGCCTCGCGCCGATCACGGACGGGACCATCGTCGTCGAGGGGACGGACGTGGCGGCGGCGAGCCGTGCCTCCAGGAAGGCCATGCGGCGACGTGTCGGCGTCGTCTTCCAGAACCCGCTGCGCTCCCTGAACCCGCGCTACACGTTGGGGCAGACCGTGGCCGAGCCGCTCCGTCAGATCCTCCGGCTGCCCTCGGCCGAGGTGGAGTCCCGCGTCGAACGGCTCCTCGACGACGTCGGACTCGACGGCGGTTTCCGGGAGCGCTACCCGCACGAACTCTCCGGCGGCCAGCGGCAGCGCGTCGCGATCGCGCGAGCCGTGGCACTCGACCCGGCGCTGCTCATCGCGGACGAACCGACGAGTGCGCTCGACGTCTCGGTGCAGGCACGGGTGCTCGACGTGTTCCGGGAGCTCCAGGAGCGCCTGGGTTTCGCATGCCTGTTCGTCACGCACGACCTCGCCGTCGTCGACACGCTGTGCGACCGGGTCGTCGTGCTGCACGGAGGACGCGTCGTCGAGGAGGGCACCTGCGACGCCATCCTCCGCGATCCCCGGGACCCGTACACGCGCCGGCTCGTCCAGGCCGCACCGGTACCGGACCCCGTGGAGCAGGCGGAGCGCCGCACCGCTCGCCTGGCGTCCCTGTCGTCCTGACCCCTGGCGTCGGCGGCGGAGAGACACATTCGTTTTCGCGTTTGACCGTTCCGGTTCGCGATCCTCGGGATCCGTGAACCGGAACGGTCAGAACGCGGACGGAACGTGGGTGTCCGGTGCGCGGACCCGTTCGAGCGCCCGTCGCATCGAACTCACCGTGCTGTACCCGAACCGGCCGGCGACCACTGCCGGGTCCGTTCCGTCGGCGAGGGCGGCGCGCACCGGGAACGATCGGAACCAGCGGCGCAGCTGCTCGGGGGAGCAGCCCGTCGTCGTCCGGAACCGCCGCCGGATCGTGCTCGCGGACACGCGAGTACCGCGGCCGAGCTCGTCGATCGGCACCGGGACGTCGGCGTCGACGAGCCGGTCGATGCAGCGTGCGATGCTGCGGTCGGCCAGGAACGCGGGTGGATTGTCGCGGAGGACCGCGGTCACCGCCACCGTCGCGAGGACGTCCCGCAGCGCCTCGCACCACCGCGCGCCGGACATCGTCTCGATGTGGCCGAGGGTGCGGAGGACGTCGTCGTGGGGAGCATCGAGCGGGTGCGTCCGGGCGATACGGGGGAGCGGGAACGCCTCCGCGCCGAACGGGCCGAACGTCGCAGTGCCCGTGTGGACACCGGTCGGGCCGAAGAACCCGCCGTCCGAGGTCGGCGGCGGGGCGCGGTCGAGGTCCGTCCCGATCGTCAAGGCTCCCTGCGGGCCGAACAGCGCCGCGGTGCCCTGTCGGACGAGGTCGACCTCGTCGCCCTGCCGGATCCAGACGTCGGTGCCGGACGAGCACGCGACCCACACGGAGCCGACGGATGCATCGAGGTCCAGCGTCCAGCGGTCGTCGTCCGACAGGACCTCGTGGCCGTAGTGCACCACGAGTCCGGCGGCATCGATCAGTGTCCGGAGCGCATCGCCCATGCGACGACGCTGGCATGCTGAGCGTCCGATTCCGGGGGCCGTGCGGCGTTCTGTGGAGAACGGGTCAGCGGACCTCGGCGGAGTCCCAGAGGCGGCCGGCGCCTGCGCCGAGCGTGCGCAGGAGGGGGACCGCGACGAGGACCGCGGCGGCGAGGTAGGCGACGGCCTGGAGCAGGCCGGGGATCGCGAACGCGACGACGAGGAACTCCTGCGAGGTCGACAGCGGGACCACCGTCTGGATCAGCACACCGACCACGAACCAGAGCGCCGCAGCGACGGTGACGACCCACCCGAGGGTGCGCTGCACGCCGCGGGCGGTCCACACCGTGAGCAGCCCGAAGGCGACGAGCGCGGCCTGGGCGACGAAGGACAGCGCCGAGCCGACGGGCCCTGGGGCGATCCACGCGAGCGCGAACGCGAGCACGGAGACCGCGATCGCCAGCGCCCGGCGATCGCGTGCCCGGACGGCGCCGATCAGCACGACGACGCCCGCGAGACCGCCGATCACCGTGGCCACGAGCAGGACCGACTGCGGCACACCGAACGCGAACGGCAGGCTGCCGACCAGCCCCCGCACGCCGAAGACCAGTGCGCCGACCGTGGCCGCAGCCGAGACCACCCGAACCCCCGTGATGTCCTGCATGCCCTGCAGGGTACGCGGATGCGGGGGATAACCCCACCACGGGTTCGGGAGAGGGCAGGATGGGGGGACGAGCCCGGAATCGCGAGGCTTGATGTCATGACCGACACCGCCCGCCTCGACCAGGCCGAGACCGTCCCCCTGAACGACTCCGTGCCACCAGGAGCCACCGAACCGATGTCGACGCAGCCGCAGCCGCAGCAGGACGACCGCACGCCGTCGGGGCCGCCCCCGGCCTCGTGGAGCGCGACGCCTCCCGTCAGCGGCGGAGGGGCCGGTGCCGGGTCCGGCATGACCGCGGGTGCGTTCTACCGCGAGGCCTGGAAGCGCCTGCCGCGTGACTTCGGGTACATGGCGCTGACGGCGGTTTTGCTCTGCACGCTGTACGCCGCGTTCCCCGCCGCGATCTTCGGCGGCGGGTTCCGCGACCTCTTCAACCCGTTCGTCCTCCTGATGTTCTTCATCGCGCTGTTCGTCGCGCGGTGGCTCGGGCAGTTCGAGAAGCTCCGCATCGGGTGGGCCGACAAGCGTCCGATCCGCCCGGTCGACTGGACGCCCCGCTGGCAGCAGAACTGGTGGACCCGCACGGGTTCGGCTGTCGCGAACCCGCACTACTGGCTGTACCTGCTGCACGCCGCGGTCGTGTACCCGCTCGTCGCGCTCGTCACCGTCGGCGCGGGTGTCGTCCTGCTCGCCGGCTTCGTGTGGCCCCTCATCCTCGGCGCGGTGTTCCTCGTCAACGGTGCGAGCACCGGGTACTTCTCGTCGTCCGACATCGGTCTGGTGGCCGGCGTCGGTCTCGTCGGCCTGCTGTCGATGGCCGCTTCGGTCGCGCTCTTCCCGCTCTGGGCGCGCGGCTCCGTCATCGCGCACTACTGGGTGGACTTCGGCCTGCTCGGCGGCTTCCGCGCGGAGCAGCTCGAGCAGCGCGTCGCCGGGCTGCAGGCCTCCCGTGCCGGTGCCGTCACCGCCGAGGGCCAGGCGCTCCGCCAGATCGAGCGCGACCTGCACGACGGTCCGCAGCAGCGCCTCGTCCGGCTCCGCATGGACCTCTCCGCCGCCGAGCGCGCGTTCGACAAGGACCCGGCGAAGGCGAAGCAGCTCATCGGCGAGGCATCGGAGCACGCCAAGGACGCCCTCGACGAACTCCGTGCCCTGTCCCGCGGGTTCGCACCGCCGATCCTGCTCGACCGCGGGCTCGTCGCCGCCCTCGAAGCGCTCGTCGCCCGCACGCCGATCCCGGTGGGTCTCGACGTCCGCCTGCCCGAGGGGCTCGAGCTCGCGACGGAGATCCAGCGCAACGTGTACTTCACGGTGAGCGAGCTCCTCACGAACACCACGAAGCACGCCGGCGCCTCGACCGCCGGGGTCTACCTCGGCCTCGTGGTGGACGCGTCGGGCCTCTGGTACCTCACGCTCAGCGTCACGGACGACGGCCGGGGCGGTGCTCGCCCGCAGGAGGGCCACGGCATCGAGGGGCTGATGGGCCGGATGCGTGCCCTCGACGGCGAACTCACGGTATCCAGCCCCGAGGGCGGCCCGACCGAGGCCACCGCGCGGATCCCGCTCGGTGCGCTCAACGGGGTGCCCACGGCGCGCGCCTGACACCACGGGAGCGCCACCGCTCCCACTAGGCTGGTCGGCATGAGCGACGGCCCGGATGCAGCACGCATCCGGGCCGTCGTCGTCGACGACGCCGTCCTGCTGCGCGAAGGGCTCTCCCGCGTGCTCGACGAGGCCGGCATCGACGTCGTCGGGCAGTACTCCGACGCCGACTCGTTCCTCGCGACGCTGCCGGAGCACGCCCCAGACGTCGTCGTGATGGACGTCCGGATGCCGCCGACCTTCACCGACGAGGGCGTCCGCGCCGCCGTCGAGACCCGACGCCTGGCACCGCGCACCGGCGTGCTCCTGCTGTCCCAGTACGTCGAAGCCACCTACGCCGAGGACGTTCTGGCGTCCGGCGCGACCGGCATCGGCTACCTGCTGAAGGACCGCGTCACCCGGCTCGAGGAGATCGACGACGCCGTCCGCCGCATCGCCGCCGGCGGCACCGTGCTCGACCCCGAGGTCGTCACGCAGCTCATGAGCCGTCGCCGCAACCCGCTCGAGGCGCTCACCCCGCGGGAGCGCGAGGTCCTCGGGCTCATGGCCGAGGGGCGCACGAACGCCGCGATCGCCCGCGCACTCGTCATCGGCACCGGCGCTGTCGAGAAGCACGTCTCCAGCATCTTCGGCAAGCTCACGCTCGAGGACACGGGCGAGGACCACCGCCGCGTCCTCGCCGTGCTCGCCTACCTCGGGTGACGGGGAACCGATGAACACGGCGTGCCGGTGAACCGGGTCCCGGCACCGCTCCTGGCGCTCGCCGCGATGGTCTCCGTGCAGGTCGGGGCCGCGATCGCGAAGACGAGGTTCGACGACGTCGGCTCGGTCGGTGCCGCGACGCTCCGGCTCGTCATCGGCGCGGTCGTCCTCGCCCTCGTCGTGCGCCCACACGTCCGGCACTGGACCCGGGAGCAGTGGCTCGGGGCGATCGGACTCGGCCTGGCCCTCGGCGGCATGAACGTCTTCATCTACATCGCGTTCGCGAGCATCCCGATCGGCGTCGCGGTGACGATCGAGTTCCTCGGCCCCCTCGCGCTCTCGCTCGTGCACACCCGACGCTGGCGTGACGTCCTCTGGGCGGTCCTGGCACTCGCCGGGGTCGTGCTCCTCGGGGTCGGGCCTGCAGCGGTCACCGCGGTCGGGGGTGTCGTCTTCGCCGTGCTCGCCGCCGCGTGCTGGGCGGGCTACATCGTGATGAACCGGCACGTGGGCGCCGCGATCCCCGGGGTGGACGGCCTCGCGGTGTCGATGCTCGTGGCGATGGTCGTGTCGCTGCCGTTCGGGCTCGGGGCGGCCGTCGACGGGGTCGTCCGCGAACCGGTGCTCCTCGTCGTGTTCGGTGCCGTGGCCGTGCTGTCGAGCGTCCTGCCGTACGCGCTCGAGATGCTCGCGCTCCGGCGGATGCCGACCCGCGTCTTCGGGGTGCTGCAGAGCCTCGGGCCGGCGATCGCGGCCCTCGCGGGCCTGCTGATCCTGCACGAGGGACTCGCGCCGCTCGAGATCGTCGCACTCGCGTGCGTCACCGCGGCGAGCGTGGGCGTGACGCTGTCCGCCCGTCGTGAGCGGGGCATGAGAAAAGGAGGCACGGATCTCGTTCCGTGAATCCGGAACGTGATCCGTGCCTCCAGTAAGACCGCCTATTCGTCGCGGAGGAAGTCCGCGTACGTGGGTTCCGTGTGTTCACCCGTCAGCAACGCCGGATCGTTGACCCGTCGTTCGACGTAGGCCGCGATGACCTCGGGTGGGGTGAGCACGTGGGCGACCCAGGACGGCACCTCGCTCTTCTTCATGGTGCCTCCTCCCAGTCCCAGCACTCGGATCGAATGCCTCGATCGTTGAGTTACTTGCTGTACCGGTGCTCCGTAAACGATCCTCGTGATGTCCGACGAAGTCAATGTGGTGCGTTCTCCGGACTGCGCCTGTCGATGTCGGCGCGGAGGGTGCGGTGCTTCACGGCCGACCGCCACACCCACGCGTTCGCCTGTTGCCCGAACTGTGCCCACTCGACCATCACGGCGTCGCGGGTCCAGCTCTTCGCGAAGGCCTTCACGCGGACGTGGAAGGTGGGGAACTGGATCCACGCCCACACCGGCACGGGGGTGACGGCGTGGCAGACGTCGGGCCCGCGGGCGTCCTCCGACAGGGAGTAGGCGCGCGGGCGTTCGACCTCCGGGTGTTCCGGGGGCTGCCACCGGTTCTCGCGACGCCGTCCCACGAAGGTATTCGAACGTGTGTTCGAATCGGCGTCAAGTCGGGCGCGCCGATCGTGCGTACGCGCGATCGGCGATCGGCGTGTCGGCGCGAGGTGCGCGGGGTGCGCGGGTTGCGCGCGCATGGCGCCGCGGCAGTGTGTGAGGTTCCGCGCATGGTGCGAGGCGCGCGGCGTCCCACGGTGCGCGGAACCTCGCACCGTGTGGGCGACCCGTCGCACCGTGCGAGGGGGCGCGCCGCGTCAGGGGGTGGCGCGACCCGTGGATTCACGGACGCTGAGCGTCAGCGACGGACCCGGGCGGGACGGCAGCGGCGACCCGGCGTCGATCTGCTCGCGGAGCAGTGTCGCCGCGCGCTGCCCGAGCTCGACCGTGTCGCGCGTCAACGAGGTGATCGACGGGCGGACGAGCCGCACCATCGCCGAGTCGTCGAACGACACGATCGAGACGTCTCCCGGGACGGCGACGCCCATCTCGCTCGCCACGCCCAGGCCGGCGACCGCCAGCACGTCGTTGTCGTACACGATCGCGGTGGGGCGGACGCGCCGCGAGAGCAGGGTGCGGGTCGCGTTCGCGCCGGCCTCGGCGGAGTAGTCGGTCGGGATGGACCCGGAGCCCTCGTGCCCCTCGGTGGCGGTGAACGCCCGGACGCGGTCGATCCGCATCGCCGTGTGCTCGAACTCGGGCCGCCCGGCGACGTGCGCGATCCGCCGGTGCCCGAGCGCGTGCAGGTACCGCAGGACGGTGTCCGTCGCGTCGGAGTCGTCGATCCACACGCTCGGCGCCGCGCCCTCGGCAGAGGGGTGTGACCCGACGACCACGGTCGGCATGCCGAGCTCGGCGAGCAGTGCGAGCCGCTCGTCGTCGCGCCGCGGGTCGATCACGATCACGCCGTCGACCCGGTGTCCGCGCCACCAGTCCCGGTAGGTGTCGAGTTCCTCGGCGGCGTCACGGGCGACGAGGAGGTTCATGCCGACGTGGGTGCCGGCGAGCCCGAGCTGGATGCCGGAGATGAGGTCGCCGAAGAACGACTCGGTGCCCAGGGTCCTGGCCGGCCGGTTCAGCACGAAACCGATCGACCCCGCCTTCGCGCCGCCCAGTGCGCGGGCGGCGGTGTGCGGCTGCCAGTCGAGTTCCCGGGCGACGGCACGCACCCGGGCGCGGGTCTCGTCGGACACTCCTGGGCGGTCGTTGAGCGCGAACGAGACCGCGCTGATGGACACGCCGGCACGAGCGGCGATGTCGGCGATCGTCGTGCGACGGTTCTTGGCCACGGACTTGACTATAGCGCTTTAGTTCGCAAACATCGCTGCATTCGACCGGTTCGGCAACGGGAACTGAACCGGTTCAGCAGCATCGGCAGCGCGACGAAGCAGCAGCCGTCGCACGACGAAGGAGTCACGAGCGATGAAGAACACCACACGCAGGACGACGGGACGCGCCGTGGCGCTCCTCGCCGGAGCGGCCGTCACGGCCCTCGCACTGACCGCGTGCTCGAGCGGCGGCAACGCCTCGGGCAGCGACGGCGGGAGCGGGAAGGTCGAGGGGTCCATCACCCTCCAGACCTGGGCACTGACCCCGACCTACACGGACTACCTCAACGGTGTGATCAAGGACTTCGAGAAGAAGTACCCGGACGCGAAGGTGAAGCTCGTCGACCAGCCCGGCGACGGGTACGCCGACAAGGTCCTCAGCCAGGCGTCCTCGAACTCCCTGCCCGACGTGATCAACCTGCCGCCGGACATCGCCCTGCCCCTCGCGAAGCGCGGCTTCCTGCAAGACGTCGCGAAGGACGACTCGAAGCTCTCGAGCACCTACGTCAAGGGCGCGCTGGCGGCGTACAACTACAAGGGCGTCGACGGCACCTTCGGGTACCCCTGGTACCTCAACACCGACGTCGACTACTGGAACAAGACGATGTTCCAGAAGTGCGGCCTCGACCCCGCGAACCCGCCGAAGACCACCGACGAGCTGTTCACGCAGGCCGAGACCATGCACCAGAAGTGCCCGGACGACTACCTGATGAGCCGCAAGCCCGGCCTGTCGGACTTCTCGCTCGCCGGCGTGAAGATCATCAACGACCAGGGCACGAAGTTCACCTTCGCGAACTCGTCGAAGGCCGCGGACCTCATCGCGAAGTACGCGAAGGCCTACAAGGAGGGCCTCATGCCCTCGTCGGTCCTGAACACGGACTACCTCGGCAACTCCACCCTGTTCACGCAGGGCAAGGTCGCCTGGACCACCGGCGGCGCCACCGCGATCAGCGACTTCGAGAAGAACAACCCGTCGCTCAAGGGCAACATCATCGTCTCGTCGGCACTCGACAACCCGCCGCTGTACGTCCAGGGCCTGAGCGTCAGCGCGAAGAGCAAGCACATCGCCACCGCCGAGGCCCTCGCCGCCTTCATGACGAACGCGAAGAACCAGGAGGCCTTCGCGCACCTGGTCAACATCTTCCCGTCGACCACCTCGTCGCAGTCCGACCCGTACTTCTCGAAGGACGACGGCACCGTCGAGGCGAAGGCCCGCGTGCTCGCGAACGACGCCCTGAAGACCGCGAAGAACCTCAACCCGGTCGAGGCGAACTCGGCGATGACGGACTTCCTCGACCAGCAGATCGCGCTGGCGATGAAGGGCGGCACCACCCCCGAGAAGGCCCTGCAGACCGCGCAGACCAAGATGAACAGCCTGCTGGCGAACAGCTGATGCGCGCCAACCGCTGGTTCACGCCCTGGCTGCTCGTCCTGCCGGCGCTCGTCTGGTTGCTCGCCTTCAGCCTCTGGCCGTCGATCAACACCGTCCGGCTGTCGTTCACGAACGCCAGCCCGCTCGGGGGCGTGAGCCAGTGGGTGGGCCTGCAGAACTTCGAGACGCTGCTCGCCGATCCGCAGGTCTGGGAAGCGCTCCTCAACAGCGTCATCTACATGGCGGTGTGCCTGCCGCTCCTGACGGTCCTGCCGCTCCTGATGGCGGTGCTCGTCGAGCGGAAGCTCCCCGGCATCGCGTTCTTCCGGACGGCGTACTACACGCCCGTGATCGCCAGCGCCGTGGTCGTCGGGCTCATCTGGAACTGGATCCTCGACGACCGCGGGGTCATCAACGAGATGGCGCAGCACCTCGGGATCGTCCAGAGCTCGATCCCGTTCCTCACCGACCGGTGGCTGCTGGTGTTCAGCGCGATCAGCCTCACGGTGTGGAAGGGCCTCGGGTACTACATGATCATCTTCCTGGCGGCCCTCGGGAACGTCGGCAAGGACCTGCACGAGGCCGCGGCGCTCGACGGCGCCGGCTCGGTCCGCCGGTTCTGGTCGGTGACCATGCCGGGCGTCCGGGGGACGATGACGCTCGTCGGCATCCTCGTCTGCGTGAGTGCGCTCCGGGTGTTCAGCGAGCTCTACATCCTCACCAACGGCACCGGCGGACCGGGCGGGCAGGACAACTCGCTCGTCATGCTCATCCAGCAGTACGCCCGCGGCTTCACCGGCAACCTCGGCTACGCGTCCGCCCTGAGCCTCCTGCTCTTCGTCGTGACGCTCATCCCGATGCTCGCCCTCGCCCGGATGAACAGCAAGGCGGACAAGTGACCAACACGACCTCGACCACCGAACCCGCCCTCGGGGGCGCCGCCGGCGCAGCCGCACCCGCACCGGACGTGGCCGGCGCGACGGACGCGGGCCGTGCCTCCAGGCCGCCCCGCAAGCGGCGCCGAGCCGCGTGGGGCGTCATGTCCACCCGCGAGAAGGTGCTCCGCTACGTCCTGCTCGTCGTGGTGCTCTTCATCACCATCGGCCCGTTCCTCTGGCAGCTGTCCACCTCGCTCAAGGGCACCGGTGAGGACATCTACACGGCGAACCCGTCGTTCATCCCGACGCAGCCGACGTTCGGCAACTACCTCCGGGTCGGCGAGGCGATCCCGGTCTTCGGGTACATCGGCAACTCGCTCGTCGTCGCCGCGATCGACGTGCTCGGGAACATCCTGTTCGCCACCCTCGCCGGCTTCGCCCTCGCGCGGCTGCAGTGGCGGTTCCGCAAGGCGGTGCTCGGCCTCTTCCTGGCGACCCTGGTGCTGCCGGGCGAGGCGACGATCATCTCCCAGTTCGTCACCGTGAAGGACCTCGGCCTCGCCGACTCCCTCGTCGGCGTCGCGCTCCCCGGGATGATCGCGGCGCTCAACGTCCTGCTGATGTTCAACGCGTTCCGGCAGATCCCCGAGGAGATCGACCAGGCCGCCGTGATGGACGGCGCGAACGCCCTGCAACGGCTCCGGTACATCTCGCTGCCCGCCGTGCAGGGGACCATCGCCGTCATCGCGATCTTCTCGTTCATCGGAGCATGGGACGACTTCCTCTGGCCGCTCATCGTGCTGCAGTCCCCGGACAAGCTGACCCTGACCGTCGGCCTGCAGTACCTGCAGGGCACGTTCGCGACGGACCAGCGCATGATCGCCGCGGGCACGATGATCGCGTTCATCCCGATCGCCGTGATCTTCGCGATCCTGCAGCGCTTCTTCTTCAAGGGCGTCGAAGAGGGCGGGGTGAAGGGCTGATGCGCTTCGGCGTCAACCACACCCCGTCGGTCGGCTGGTTCCACTCGTGGCTCGACTTCTCACCGTCGGACACGGCGCGGGACATGGAGCAGATCGCCTCGCTCGGCGCGGACCACGTGCGGATCTTCCCGCTGTGGCCGGTCGTGCAGCCCAACCGGACGCTCATCCGGCAGTCGGCGCTGCGGGACGTCGCGACGGTCGTCGACATCGCGGGGTCCTTCGGGCTCGACGTCAACGTCGACGCACTGCAGGGACACCTGTCGAGCTTCGACTTCGTCCCGTCGTGGCTGGAGAGCTGGCACCGGCGGAACATGTTCACCGACCCGGACGTCGTCGCGTCGACCGCGGC
The DNA here is from genome assembly GCF_040544915.1 of Curtobacterium sp. 1544. NCBI lineage: Bacteria > Bacillati > Actinomycetota > Actinomycetes > Micrococcales > Microbacteriaceae > Curtobacterium > Curtobacterium sp. 1544. The sequence goes on along the minus strand of NZ_JBEPKX010000024.1, from coordinate 7,697 downwards.
GTACGTCGAGGCGCTCGCGGCGATCGTCGCCGACAAGCCGAACCTGCTCGGGATCACCGTCGGCAACGAGGTGAACCAGTTCGCGCACGCGCCGCACCCGGCACCGCACGACACCACCGCGGAGCAGGGACACGCGTGGGCGGCGGCGATGGTCGCCGCCGCCCGGCGTGGGCTGGGCGACGGTCTGGAGGCGCGGCGCGACTCCGCCCCGTCGCCCGCGTCCGGCACAGCGTCGCGTCCAGGGCCGCTGGTCACCGTCGCGCAGTACGACGCGGCCTGGTACGACGACGCGCAGCCCTTCGGCCCGGAGCACGCGGCGGACCACGGTGACGCGACGGTCACGCACTCGTGGGTGTTCAACGGCTCGGCGGCGCTGCACGGCGCACTCGGTCCCGGATCGGTCCGGCACGGCGAGTACCTGCTCCAGCTCGCCGCCGCGTGGAACCGTGACCCCGCGCGGCCGAACTGGCTGCAGGAGGTCGGTGCCCCGACGAACGTGGTCGAGCCCGCCGACGCCGCCTCGTTCACCGAGCAGACGATCCGACACGTCCTCGACGCGCAGCACGTGCTCGGGGTCACGTGGTGGTGCTCGCACGACGTCTCCCGGTCCCTCGCGGACTTCCCTGAGCTCGAGTACGACCTCGGCCTGTTCACGAACGACGGTCGGCTGAAGCCCGCGGGTGAGGCCTTCGCGGCGCTCGCCCGCTCGGCCCGCGACGGCACCGCCACCCCGGTGGCCCCGCCGTCGACCGCCCTCGTCCTCGACGACGTGCGACCGGACGGCGCACCCCGGCACGGAGTCCGGGCCGACAGTGCCCCCGGAGGCCGGTTCGCCGCCGCCTGGCTCGCACTCGCCGAGAGCGCCCCGGACGGCCGCGGGCCGCAGGTCGTCCTGCGCTCCCGCGTCGGCGACGACGCCCTGCTCGCCGCACGGGGCATCACCCGGTGCGTCGAGGTCCCCGACGACGCCGCCACCGCCCTGCTGTCGGTCGCCCACCCGGCGACGATGGCCTGACCGCACCACCCGCCCGTCCCGCCGGCACCGACGCCGGCCCTCCCCTCCAGGAAGGTCCCCATGCACGACGACATCCCCCTCACCACCGGCCGGGCGCGACGCGTCCTCGACGAACGGATCCTGCCGGCCGTGCACGCGACGGCGACGCCGCTCGACACGGCGTGGCACGAGCTGCCGGGGGAGCCGATCCCGCCGTCGGAGGGGCTCGCGCTCGAGTTCACGCCGTACGAGGTGGGCACGACGTGGGGCGTAGCGTGGGGTACGACCTGGTTCCGCCTGTCCGGGACCGTGCCGCCCGAGTGGGCCGGCCGTCGGATCGAGGCCGTGATCGACCTCGGGTTCGACAAGAACATGCCGGGGTTCCAGTGCGAGGGACTCGTGTACCTCGCGGACGGCACCCCGGTGAAGTCGATCAACCCCCGGAACCAGTGGGTCCTCGTCGCCGAGGAAGCGGTCGGCGGCGAGACCGTCGAGCTCTTCGTCGAGGCGGCGTCGAACCCCGTCCTGCTCGACTACCACCCCTTCCTCGTCACGCACGAGGGCGACATCCAGACCTCGTCGTCCAAGCGCCTGTACACCTCGCGCCGGATGGACCTCGCCGTGTTCGAGTCCGAGGTGCACGAACTCGCCCTCGACATCGACGTCCTGCTCGAACTCCAGGCCGAGCTGCCGGAGGGCCCGCGTCGGATGCGCATCCTGCAGGCGCTCGACGACGCACTCGACCGGCTCGACCTGCAGCACATCGCCGAGACGGCCGGCGACGCCCGAGCGGCGCTCGCCGACGTGCTCGCCGCCCCGGCCGAGGCCTCCGCGCACACGATCTCCGCCGTCGGGCACGCCCACATCGACTCCGCCTGGCTCTGGCCCGTCCGCGAGACGATCCGCAAGGTCGCCCGCACCACCTCGACGATGACCGAGCTCATCGACCAGACCGACGACTTCCTGTACGGCATGTCGAGCGCGCAGCAGTACGCGTGGATCAAGGAGCACCGGCCCGAGGTCTACGCCCGGGTGCGGGCAGCCGTGGAGGCCGGCCGGTTCCTGCCGATCGGTGGCATGTGGGTCGAGTCCGACACCGTGATGCCGACGGGCGAGAGCATCGTCCGGCAGTTCTCGCAGGGCCAGCGGTTCTTCGAGCGGGAGTTCGGCATCCGGCCGAAGGGCGTCTGGCTGCCGGACAGCTTCGGGTACTCGCCGGCCCTGCCGCAGCTCATGCGCCGTGCGGGCTTCGAGTGGTTCTTCACGCAGAAGATCTCGTGGAACCAGGTGAACAAGTTCCCGCACCACACGTTCCTGTGGGAGGGCATCGACGGGTCACGGGTGTTCTCGCACTTCCCGTCGATGGACACCTACAACTCGCGGTTGTCGGGCAGCGAGGTCGCGAAGGCCTCCCGGCAGTTCCGCGAGAACCGACTCGCCACCGGGTCGATCGCACCCGTCGGCTGGGGCGACGGCGGTGGCGGCACCACCCGCGAGATGACCGGGACGGCCGCGCGCCTTGCCGATCTCGAGGGCAGCGCGAAGGTCCGCTGGGAGCACCCGGACGCGTTCTTCGACCGCGCGAAGGCCGAGCTGCCGAACCCGCCGGTGTGGGTCGGCGAGCTGTACCTCGAGCTGCACCGTGCGACCCTGACGAGCCAGCACGGCACCAAGCAGGGCAACCGCCGATGCGAACAGCTGCTCCTCGAGGCCGAGCTCTGGGCGACGACCGCTGCCGCACGTACCGGGTTCGCCTACCCGTACGACGAGCTCGACGCCCTCTGGCAGCAGGTCCTGCTGCAGCAGTTCCACGACATCCTGCCCGGCACCTCGATCGCCTGGGTGCACCGCGAAGCGGTCGCGAAGTACGCCGAGACGGCCGCTGCGCTCACTGCGATCATCGAGTCGGCGCTGTCGGCACTGGCCGGCCCCGGCGACGCGACGGTCGTCGTCAACCCGGCCCCGTTCCTCCAGGCCGGTGCACCCGCGCAGGGCGCGATCGTGGCGACGGACGTGCCGGAGGCGACCGCAGTCACCCTCGCCGAGCAGGACGGCGGCTACGTGCTGGCGAACGACCTCGTCCGGGTCGTCGTCGACGGTCGTGGACTCGTGACGAGCGCGGTCGACCTGGCCACCGGGCGCGAGGCGATCGCCGCCGGACAGGCGGCCAACCTGCTGCAGGTGCACCAGGACTTCCCGAACATGTGGGACGCGTGGGACGTCGACCGGTACTACCGGAACCGGGTCGAGGACCTCGTGTCGGTCACGGGGCTGCAGGCTTCGGTCGACGCGGACGGTGTCGCGCGCATCGTCGTGGAGCGTGCGTTCGGCGACTCGACCGTGCGGCAGGAGATCCTCCTCGCACCGGGCTCCCGCACGCTCGAGTTCGACCAGACCACCGACTGGCACGAGACCGAGAAGTTCCTCAAGGTCGCGTTCCCGCTCGACGTCCGCGCCGAGCACACCGTCGCCGAGACGCAGTTCGGGGCGCAGAAGCGGGTGACGCACACGAACACCTCGTGGGAGGCCGCGAAGTTCGAGACGTCCATGCACCGCTACGTCCTCGTCTCGGAGCCGGGCTTCGGGGTCGCGCTCGTGAACGACTCGATCCACGGGTTCGACACCACCCGCGACGCCGTCGACGGACACGTCACCACGACCGTGCGGCTCTCGCTGCTGCGGGCGCCGCGGTTCCCCGACCCCGAGACCGACCAGGGCGTGCAGACACACCGGTACGGCATCGTGATCGGCACCGACCAGCTCGGAGCGACGGCGGCCGGTGTGGTCATGAACGCCGGTCCGCGCACCGTGACGGGTGACCACGGGTTCGACCCGCTCGTGCAGGTGTCCGGCGACGTCGTGCTGTCGAGCGTCAAGATGGCGGACGACCGGTCGGGCGACCTGATCGTGCGGGTCTACGAGCCGAGCGGACGCCGCGGCACCGGTCGGATCTCGGTCGAGGGGCCGTTCGGTCCCGTCACCGAGGTCACCCTGCTCGAGGAACCGTCGACCGACACCGATGCGTCGTCGTTCGCCGTCGACGCGTACGAGGTCCGGACCTTCCGGTACTCGCGCGCCTGAGACCCCGCCGCCGGGACTTCGGGTGTCCCGGCGGCGGCTCCCGGTCGGCGACCGCCGGCCGGTTCATCACTCGAAGAGGAGTGTCATGAAGAAGTCCATGAAGTTCGGGATCGTGGCGGCCATCGCCGCGATGGTGGCGGCACCGCTCGTGCCGTCCGCAGCGACCGCAGCCCCGGCTGCGACCGCTGCCACCAAGTCCGGTCCGACGAGCATCGCGTACGTCGAGGTCAACAACGACCAGCTCGCCAACGTCGGCCGGTACCAGTTGGCGAACGGCGCGAACGCGTTCGACGTCGCGATCATCTTCGCCGCCAACATCAACTGGAACGGGTCGAAGGCCGTCCTGTACAACAACGACAAGGTGCAGGCGACGCTCGACGCCGCGGCCACCCAGATCAAGCCCCTGCAGGCGAAGGGGATCAAGGTCTCGCTGTCGATCCTCGGCAACCACCAGGGCGCCGGCATCGCCAACTTCCCGACCCAGGCGGCTGCGCAGGACTTCGCGTCGCAGGTCACCGCGACCGTCACGAAGTACGGGCTCGACGGGGTGGACCTCGACGACGAGTACGCCGACTACGGCACGAACGGCACCCCGCAGCCGAACCAGCAGTCGATCGGTTGGCTCATCACGGCGCTGCGGGCCCAGATGCCCTCGAAGCTGCTGTCGTTCTACAACATCGGGCCGGCGGCGTCCTCGCTGTCGTCGTCGAGCTCGACCATCGGCTCGAAGCTGAACTACGCCTGGAACCCGTACTACGGCTCGTACTCGGCGCCGTCGATCCCCGGCCTCGGGAAGAGCGCGCTGTCCCCGGCCGCGGTCGACATCCAGAACACGGCGCAGTCCACCGCGGTGTCGCTCGCCCAGCGCACGGTGCAGGACGGCTACGGCGTGTTCATGACGTACAACCTGCCGGGAGGCGACGAGTCCGCCTACGTCTCCGCCATGACGCAGAAGCTCTACGGGCAGGCCGCGACGTACCACTGACGTCGCGCCCGCAGCGGCGGCTCGCGCCCCGCGTCTCCTCGGCATCGGCCTGGAGGCGCGGGGCGCGTCCGTCTCGCGCCTCGCTCCTCGTGGGTCGCTGGGCAGGGCATCAGCGTGCGAGGGCATCAGTGTGCGAGGTTCCGCGCATCGTGCGAGGGGCGCGGGCTCGCACGCTGGGCGGAACCTCGCACAGTGTCCGCGACTCCTCGCACCGTGCGAGGGGCACGGGTCGTACGATCGCGGCGTGGAACTCGAGTTCAGCGGCGAGGTCATCGAGTGGCGCGGGCCGGCGCCGTTCTTCTACGCGGTCGTGCCTCCGGACGCTGCTGAGGTCATCCACGAGCTCGCACCGATGCTGACCTACGGCTGGGGCGTGATCCCGGCACGGGTGACGATCGGCCGGGTGACGTGGACGACCTCGCTCTTCCCGAACGACGGCGGGTACCTCGTGCCGTTGCGGGCCGCTGAACGAAAGCGTGCCGGAGTCGAACTCGGAGACGTGCCGACCGTGACCCTCGAACTCGGCGGTCCGTGAAAGCCGACGGAGGAGGTGGAGGGGATGACGGGAATCGAACCCGCGTGGCCAGTTTGGAAGACTGGGGCTCTACCATTGAGCTACATCCCCGCGCTGCGCACGTGTCGCAGCCCGACCATCGTACCGGACGAACGAGCACCGACATGCCACCCCGTGTGACGCTCCCACCGACCGACGCCGATGCCCGGCGGATCAAACGGTCGCGGGTCGTCTCGTACGTGCTGGTGGTCCTCGCCGCGGTCGTGTTCTCGATGCGCCCGGAGCTGTTCGGGGATCCCCAGGGGCAGCCCGCGCACGCGCTCCTGCACGTCTGGCGCATCGTCGTCGGGGTGCTCCTCGTGGTGGCCGCGCTCGGCGTCCAGGTGGCGGTCGGCGTGCAGTGGCGGAAGGGCCTGCGACGACGCGCACTCGACGACGGCGACGACGGCTCCGAACCTGCCGGGAACCGTGCGCCGGGGGACCGCTAGACTCATCGGCGTCCCGTGCGCCCGTCCGGCGCGCGCGGACACCCTGGCTCAGTCAAACGGGGCGTAGCTCAGCTTGGTAGAGCGCCCGCTTTGGGAGCGGGAGGTCGCAGGTTCAAATCCTGTCGCCCCGACCAGGACCACACGAACGTCAACCAACAGGAGAACATCCCTTGGCCACCAGCACCGTCGACAAGGTGAGCGACACCCGCGTCAAGCTCACCGTGAACGTGACGCCGGAAGATCTCAAGCCGAGCATCGACCACGCGTACAAGCACATCGCCGAGCAGATCAACATCCCCGGCTTCCGCAAGGGCAAGGTCCCGCCGGCGATCGTCGACCAGCGTGTCGGCCGCGGCGAGGTCCTGAACCACGCCGTCGGCGACGCGATCGACAACTTCTACCGCCAGGCGGTGGAGGAGCAGGAGCTGCGCATCCTCGGCCGTGCCGAGGCGGACGTCTCCGAGCTCCCGAACGTCAAGGACTTCACGGGCGACCTCGTCCTCACCTTCGAGGTGGACGTGCGTCCGGAGTTCGACCTGCCGGAGTACGACAAGTACGAGCTCACCGTCGACGCCGTCGAGGTGTCGGACGACGAGATCGAAGAAGAGCTGCAGAACCTCCGCACCCGCTTCGGCACGCTCGTGACGGTCGACCGTCCGGCGACCACGGGTGACTTCGCGCAGATCGACCTCACCGCGACCATCGGCGACGACGAGGTCGACTCGGCCACCGGCGTCTCCTACGAGATCGGTTCGGGCGACCTGCTCGAGGGTGTCGACGAGGCACTCGAGTCCCTCACCGCCGGCGAGTCCACCACCTTCGAGTCGAAGCTCGTCGGTGGCGACCGCGAAGGCGAGATCGCCCAGATCGCCGTGACCGTCACCGCCGTCAAGGAGCGCGAACTCCCCGAGGCCGACGACGAGTTCGCGCAGATCGCCAGCCAGTTCGACACGATCGACGAGCTGAAGGCGGACCTCAGGGAGCAGATCGCGAAGTCCAAGACCTTCGGTCAGGGCGCCGCGGCTCGCGACAAGCTCGTCGAGAAGCTCATCGAGGACGTCAACATCCCGATCTCGGAGAAGCTCATCGAGGACGAGGTGCACCGTCACCTCGAGCAGGAGAACCGTCTGGAGGACGACGAGCACCGCAAGGAGGTCTCCGAGTCCAGCGAGAAGGCCTTCCGCTCGCAGATCCTCCTCGACTCGATCGCCGAGAAGGAAGAGATCCAGGTCTCGCAGGAGGAGCTCACGCAGTACCTCATCCAGGCTGCTGCGCAGTACGGCATGGAGCCGGGCGAGTTCATCAAGGTGATCGACCAGAACGGGCAGATCCCGGGCATGGTCGGCGAGGTGGCCCGTTCGAAGGCCGTCGCGACCGTCCTCGCCAAGGTGACCGTCAAGGACTCCAACGGTGACGACGTCGACCTCTCCGCCTTCACGGCGGGCGTCGCGCAGACCCCCGCGGAGGCCGCGGAGTAGTCCGCGACCACCTCTCTGACTGGAGGCGGGGGGGGCCCCGGGGCCCCCCCCCCCCCCCCCCGTGGGGGGGCCCCCCCGCCCCCCCGCCCCAGGGGGGGGGGGTGTGCCCCACCAAAAAAAGCGGTGGGCCCCCCACCCCCAGGGGCGCGGGGTGGCA
>NZ_JBEPKX010000023.1:0-60940 GCF_040544915.1 Curtobacterium sp. 1544 | reverse complement strand
AGGGGGACCTTGTGGGAGAGTAGGACGCCGCCGGACTTAATTTGGTAACACCAGGGAACCCCTGACCAGTACTGGTCAGGGGTTTTCTGCGTTCCAGGGGGTGTCCACAGGCCTCGTGGCGGTCGGTGCCGGGCCGGTAGGATCGACGAGTCATGACTGCGCCATTCACCACTGCCTCCGGCTCCGACGTCCGTGTCCGCTTCTGCCCGAGCCCGACGGGCACGCCGCACGTCGGACTCATCCGCACCGCCCTGTTCAACTGGGCGTACGCGCGGCACACGGGCGGCAAGCTCGTCTTCCGGATCGAGGACACCGACGCCGCTCGTGACAGCGAGGAGTCGTACGAGCAGATCCTCGATGCGCTGCGCTGGCTGCGGCTCGACTGGGACGAAGGGGTCGAGGTCGGCGGTCCGCACGGCCCGTACCGGCAGTCGGAGCGTTCCGGCGTCTACGAGGACGTCATCGCGAAGCTCAAGGCCTCCGGTCACGTGTACGAGTCCTTCGTCACGCCGGAGGAGATGGAGGCCCGCAACAAGGCCGCTGGGCGCGACCCCAAGCAGGGTTACGACAACCACGAGCGTGATCTGACCGAGGCCGAGCGTCAGGCCTTCCGCGACCAGGGCCGTGAGCCGACGCTGCGACTGCGGGTGCCGGATCGCGACCTCAGCTTCCAGGACCTCGTCCGCGGCGAGATCACCTTCAAGCAGGGCACGTTCCCCGACTTCGTGGTGGTCCGGCCGAACGGCAAGCCGCTGTACACGTTCACGAACCCGGTCGACGACGCGCTCATGGGCGTGACGCACGTCCTGCGTGGCGAGGACATCCTGTCGTCGACCCCGCGTCAGATCGCGTTGTACGAGGCGCTGTACGAGATCGGCCTCGCGGCGTTCATCCCCGTCTTCGGACACCTGCCCTACGTGATGGGGGAGGGCAACAAGAAGCTCTCGAAGCGCGACCCGGAGTCGAACCTGTTCCACCACCGGGCGGCGGGCATGGTCCCCGAGGGCCTGGTGAACTACCTGGCTCTGCTCGGGTGGTCGATCGGCGCCGACCGCGACGTCTTCACGATCGACGAGATGGTCGCGGCGTTCGACGTCGCCGACGTCAACCCGAACCCCGCGCGTTTCGACCACAAGAAGGCCGAGGCGATCAACGGTGATCACATCCGTCTGCTCGACGGCGACGACTTCCGTGGCCGACTCCTGCCGTACCTGACCGAGTTCGTGTCGGACCCGGCGACTCCGGAGCAGCTCGAGGTCCTGACGAGGGCCGCGCCGCTGGTGCAGGAGCGGATGCAGCTCCTCGGCGAGGCTCCGGGCCTGCTCGGGTTCCTGTTCACCGCCGACGACGACCTGGTGATCGAGGACGACGCGCTCGGAACCCTCAAGCCGGACGCCGGCGACGTCCTGCGTGCGAGCATCGCCGCGCTCGAGCCGCTCGACGAATGGACGACCGAGTCGATCGAGGGTGCGCTCCGTGCATCGCTCATCGACGGGCTGGGACTGAAGCCGCGGCTGGCGTTCGGACCGCTGCGCGTCGCCGTGTCCGGCCGTCGCATCAGCCCGCCGCTGTTCGAGTCGATGGAGATCCTCGGCAAGGACTCCACCGTGACGCGGCTTCGTCGCCTCGCGGACCGCTGACGTGACCGCGCCGGACCGGATCGCGGTCGACGTCGTCGTCATCGGTGCCGGCCCGGCGGGTCTCAGCGCTGCGCTGAACCTCGTCCGCGCCCGGCGGACCGTGCTGCTCGTCGACGCGAACCGCCCGAGGAACGCGGCGACGCTGCGTTCGCACGGGTTCCTCACGCGCGACGGGGTCTCGCCGCTCGAGCTCCGGAAGCTCGGTCGCCTCGAGGTCGAGGGCTACGCCGAAGCGACGGTGGTGCAGGCCGTCGTCGACCGGGTCGAACCGGACGGCGACGGATGGTCCGTGCACGGGTCCTGGCGGGGCGCCGAGGTCGAGGCCTCGGCACGCGCGGTCGTCATCGCCACCGGGTTGCGAGAGGAGTTCCCGGCGCTGCCGATGCTCCGCGCGTTCTACGGCACGGCCGTGCACAGCTGCGTCGAGTGTGACGCGTACGAGAAGGCCGGCGAGCCGTTGGCGTTCATCTGCGAGACCGACGACGTCGTCGATCGCGCTCTGCTCATCGCGGCGTGGGCGGACGACCTCGTGGTCTACACGAACGGTGTGGCACCCCTGGACGACGCCGGCCGTGCACGCCTGGTCGCGGCGGGCGTGCGCGTCGACGAGCGGCCCGTGGCGGACCTCGAGGGGGACCGGTCCGGGATGACCGGCGTCCGACTGGCAGACGGGCACGTGGAGCCCCGCACGGGCGGGTTCGTCCGACCGCGGTGGCACGCCGACCTCGACTGGCTGGCCGCCGAGCTGGATCGCGACGCCGAGGGCCTGGTCGTCGTCGACCGCTCCGGCCGCACGAGCGTCCCCGGGGTCTACGCGGTGGGGGACGTCACGCCTCCCGGCCCCGAGCAGCTCATCGTCGCGGCCGGCCACGGCGCGGTGACGGCGGCTGCGGTGCACCGTGACCTCGTGGGTGGTCTCACGGACCTCCGGGATGCTGTACAGTAGTTGATCGTGCCCCGGGCAACCGGGACCGAAGGCCTTCGGGCCTTTGGGGTATGGTGTAATTGGCAACACAGCGGTTTCTGGTACCGTCGTTCTTGGTTCGAGTCCAGGTACCCCAGCACTCGTCGAACAAGCCCCCGGGATCTCCCGGGGGCTTGTTCCGTTTCCGGCCCGAGCTGCCGAGCGACACGCCGGCCTGCAGCAGGAGACACGCCCGAGCGGAGCGAGCGACGTGGCGGTGCTCCGTTGCGGCGAACCGCAGGATGCCCGCACCCGGCGCGATCACACTCGCACGCCCACGACACGCGGAACTACCGTCCAAGGACCGCCGCGACACCGTGGCGGGCCGCTGACGAGCACTCGGGGGGTCTCCTGTGACCGCTGCAGAACCGCTGACCACGAACCACCACTGGGACCACACCGCCGTCGTGCCGGTGGCGGACGACCACGCCGTCCTGGACCGGTGGGACCGCGTCGTCGCGGCGCACGGCGACGAACCGGCCCTCGCCGGCGAAGGGCGCGCGCTGACCTACGCGCAGACGGACCGGCTGGTGTCGGGCCTCGCGGGAGCACTGACCGCGACCCTCCGCCCGGACGGTCGGACCGGCGCCGGGGTCGGACCGGTCGCCGGGGGAGCGTCCGAGCCGATCGGGATCATGGCCGGCCAGACCACCGAGGCTGTCGTCGGCGTGCTCGCGCTGATCCGTGCCGGGCGCACCGTGGTGGTGCTCGACGACCACCTGCCGCCCGCTCGCCTCGCGCACGTCGTGCGGCTCGCGGGCGTCGACGAGGTCCTGGCCGACGTCGACCGTGCGGACGCCGCGGAATCGGTGGTCGCCGAGACCGGCGGACGCGTCCACGACCTCACGAGCCTGCTCGAGCGGTCGGTGCAGACGCAGACGGCAACAGCACCGGCAACAGCACCGGCAGCGGACGCCGCGCCGGCCGGTGAGACCGAGCGCCCCGGCGGCACCGACCCGCTCGTGCTCATCTTCACCTCCGGGTCCACCGGCCTGCCGAAGGGCGTCGCCGTCACGCACCGGCAGACGCTCGAGAACGCCGAGCACGACGCGATCGCCCTCGGTCTCCGCCCGGGGGACCGGGTCGGCCTCGTGCTGCCGCTGTCGTTCGCGGCCGGGTTCTCGTACACGTTCAACACGCTGCTGAACGGCGGGACCGTCGTGCTGCTCGACCCGCGCGACCTCGGGATCGAGCGGCTCCTGCAGCGGCTCGACGCCGAGGGCGTGAACGGCCTGGCGGCGACCCCGCACCTGGTCCGCTCGATCGTGCGGGCGCAGCCCGACGTGCCGGACCGACGGGTCCTCGGCGCGTTGCGCTTCGTCGTGACCGTGGGAGAACCCGTCACCGGGACCGACATCGCCGCGGCCCGGCCACACCTCGGACCGTCGACGACGTTCTGGAACGGGTTCGGGTCGAGCGAGATGGGCTGCGTGGCGTACTGCCCCGTCGGCCCGGACGACGCCCTGCCCGCCGGGGTCGTCCCCGCCGGGTGGCCCCTGCCGGGCAAGCGCGTCCGGGTCATCCGCGAGGACGGGACACCAGCCGCACCGGGGGAGAGCGGTGAACTCGTCGTGCTGTCCCACGGCATGACCACCGGGTACTGGGGTGCACCGGCCCTCACCGCCGAGCACCTGACACGAGCCGAGCCCGCACCCGAAGACGACGACGTACCCGACGACGGATCTGCAACGGCCGACCAGCGCACGGACGCGATGCCCGCCTGGCGGCAGGGCGACCTCGCCCGCATCGACCCCGACGGCCGCCTCGTGCTGCTCGGCCGCGCCGACGACGCCGTGAAGGTGCGCGGCTACCTCGTCGAGCCGAGCGAGATCGAGGCGGCGCTCCGTGCCCTGCCCGAGGTCTACGACGCCGCGGTCACCGCCCTCGTGGCGCCGCCCGCGGTGACACGCCTGGTCGCCTACGTCGTCGGCCGCCCGGGACGCCGGACCCCGGCGCCGGCGGCGATCCGCCGCGGGCTCCGCGACCGCCTGCCCGAGTACATGGTGCCCGCCTCCATCGTCCCGATGACGGAGCTGCCGCGGACCGAGCGCGGCAAGGTCGACCGCGCGGCGCTCCCCGGGGCACCGAGCATCGAGGCCGAGATGACCGAGGACGAGTACGACCAGTGGGAGCTCGTCGTCGGGCAGATCTGGGCGGAGGTCCTCGGGCTGCACGGCGTGCACCTCGACGAGGACTTCTCCGCGCTCGGCGGCGACTCGCTCACCGCCGAGGAGATGCTCGCGATCGTGCACCAGCGGCTCGGCGTCGACCTGCGCGGCTCCGACGTCCTCGAACACCCCACCCTGCGGGCCTTCGCGCGACGGGTCCGCGTCGGCACCGCGGCGCTGCCGAGCCACCCCGACGTCGTGAAGGTCTCCGAGGCCCGCGCCTCGGGCAACCCCGCGGTGTTCTGCTTCGCCGGCGCCGGAGCGCTCGCCCTGACCTTCCTGCCGCTGTCGCGCTACCTGCCCGAGTACGACGTGTACGCGTTCCAGCAGCACGCCCTCGAGCGTCGCGGCCTCCCGGACTGGTCCGTCACCCGCAGCGCCCGCCGGTACCTCGCGCTCATGCGGATCGTGCAGCCGCGCGGCCCGTACCTGCTGGTCGGTCACTCGCTCGGCGGCCTCATCGCGCTGGAGATCGCACGGCTCCTCACCGAGGGCGGCGAGCGGGTCCAGCACGTCGTCCTGCTGGACACCTACCTGCCGCGGAGCCGCGCCGAGCAGGCGCGCCTCGACTTCGGGAGGATGCGGCCCCAGCAGCCGTCGAACGCGACGGTGCGCGTGGTCCGCAACGGGTTGGACCGCCTCGCGCGCCGCGTCCTGCCGGCCGGGGTGCCCTACGGCGAGAAGGCCGCGAAGCGGTTCCGCGCGTACACCGCCGGTGTGCTCCGCTTCGGCGGGCAGAAGGACTTCGACGCGTTCTTCGACCAGGCCGCGGTCTCCAGCCGACGGCACCGTCCGACGCCGTTCACCGGGCCGTCCACCTACGTGGAGGCGGACGCGAACCCGGACGCCGAGGGGTGGGGCGGGCTGCTGCAGGGCGACAACCGGACGGTCCGCATCGCCAGCGAGCACACGTCGCTGCTGCGCGAGCCGCACGTCGCGGAGCTCGCGCCGGTGGTGCGCGACGCGCTCGCAGCGGAGGGCGCGGCCCAGGACGCGGCCGGCTGACGCAGGGCGGGTCGCGCAGCGCGACCAGGTGACGGCCGGGAGGCACGGTGCGGGCCCGCACCGTGCCTCCCGGCCGTCCTGCTGCCGCAGTCCGGAACCCGCAGTCCAGAAGCCGACGCCCGCTCGCGTTGCGGCTTTCCGTATCCGCACTCGGGGGGCCGCAAGGGACCGCAGACCGCATTGACCGCCACCCCGCCCACGGCGAGGGTTGGACCGCGGGGTGAGACGTACCCACTCAGCCCGCACCCGGTGGCGTCGTACCCGCGCCCCGCCGGCACCCGCGACGCTCGTACCCGCGTCGTCGCAGACCGCACCGCGGCCTCGCCGGACCTCCGAGCGACCCGAATGCACCCTGAACCCGACAGGAGCACCATGTCCGCCACCACCGCCCGACCGAAGGACCCGAGGGTCTCCGTCGTCATCCCGGCCCGCAACGAGGCCCGCAACCTCGAGATCATCCTGCCGAAGCTCCCGCCCGTGTACGAGGTCATCCTCGTCGACGGCAACTCGGTCGACGACACGATCGCGACGGCGCAGCGCCTCATGCCCGACGTGCGCGTCGTGCACCAGACCCGCAAGGGCAAGGGCAACGCGCTCGCCTGCGGGTTCGAGGCCGTGACGGGTGACGTGGTCGTCATGTTCGACGCCGACTGCTCGGCCGACCCGGACGAGATCCCGCGCTTCGTGCAGGCGCTCGTGGACGGTGCCGACGTGGCGAAGGGCACCCGGTACTCGCACGGTGGCGGGAGCGACGACATCACCCTGCTCCGCAACGTCGGGAACCGCGGACTGAACATCCTCTGCAACGTCATCCTCGGCACCCGCTACAGCGACCTCTGCTACGGCTACAACGCCTTCTGGGCCGACGTCCTGCCGAAGGTCGGGCTGCTGTCGTCGACCCTGCCGCGTCCGACCGACGGCTCGATGCTCTGGGGCGACGGGTTCGAGATCGAGACGGTGCTGACGTGCCGGTGGTCGGCCGCCGAACTGGCGATCACCGAGGTCGGGAGCCACGAGAAGCTGCGGGTGCACGGGACGAGCAACCTCAACGCGGTCACCGACGGCATCCGCGTCCTGAAGTCGATCATGCACGAGCGTCGCCGCGCCGCCGAGGGTCGGGCCCGTGCCCGGGTCGCGACGCTGTCCGGGGGAGCCGCGCTGTCCGGTGGCGCCGCGCTGTCCGGCGGTGCCGTGCTCGGCTCCGTCGCTGCGGTACCGACCTCGCCGGACGTCACGCCCGTCGTCCCCGCCACGGTCTCCGCACTCGAGGGGGACGCCGCGTGACGACCGTCGTCGTCGTCATCTGCGCGTACACGCAGCAGCGATGGGGTGACCTGCAGGACAGCGTCGAGTCGGCCAAACGCCAGCCGGAGGCCCCCGAGGTCGTCGTCGTGATCGACCACGAGCCGGAGCTGTTCGCCCGCGCCGTGGCCCGCTGGCCGGAGCTGCGCGTCGTCGAGAACACCGAGGACCGCGGACTCTCCGGCGCCCGGAACACCGGCGTCGCGCTCACCGAGGCCGACGTCGTCGCGTTCCTCGACGACGACGCCACCGCCGACGAGGACTGGCTCGGCCACATGCTCGCCGCGCTCGAGGACCCGGACGTCGTCGGTGTCGGCGGCCGTGCCACCCCCTCGTGGCCGGACGCCACCGGCGCCGGCCCGTACACCGACGAGCTCCTCTGGATCGTCGGCTGCAGCTACCGCGGACTCCCCGAGACCGCCGGCGACGTCCGCAACGTGATCGGGTCGAGCATGGCGTTCCGCCGCGAGGCGATCCTGCTCGCCGGCGGCTTCCGGTCCGGCATCGGCCGGGTCGGCAACCAGCCCCTCGGCTGCGAGGAGACGGAGATGTGCATCCGGATCGCCCAGGCGCGTCCGGGCGCCCGCATCCGGCACGAACCGCGGTCGAACGTGTCGCACCGGGTCTCCCCGGACCGCGTCACGATGCGGTACCTCCGCCGTCGCAGCTACTACGAGGGCATCTCCAAGGCCGTGCTGAGCCGCCGCGTCGGCACCGGCGACTCGCTGTCCAGCGAACAGACGTACCTCACGAAGGTCCTGCCTGGCGCGCTCCTCCGCGAACTGCGCGCCGTCGGCCGCGGTGGCGCACCCCGTGCCGTCGCCATCGTCGTGTCGGTCGTGTCGACCGTCACCGGGTACGCCGTCGGACGCCTGCTCGGCAGCGTCGTCGTCACCGCGCCCGCGGCCCGGGCCGCACGCGCACCGGT
This sequence comes from Curtobacterium sp. 1544, assembly GCF_040544915.1. Lineage (NCBI taxonomy): Bacteria > Bacillati > Actinomycetota > Actinomycetes > Micrococcales > Microbacteriaceae > Curtobacterium > Curtobacterium sp. 1544. Next base: position 52,933 of record NZ_JBEPKX010000023.1, on the reverse strand, counting down.
GGTGACACGGTGACCCGCGCGACCCTGGCGATGGTCGTCTCGCCGATCGTCACAGGACCGCTCGCCCCCACGTGGGACGGCGCCCTGTGGGTCGGCGAGGTCGACCGGGCCGACGTGCACGCGTCGAGCCACCGGGACGTCATCGCGCTCGCCGGGGCCGAGGGGTACCGGCGAGCCCGCCTCCTCGTGCGCGACCACGGTGAACCGCTCGGCTTCGTCGAGGCCGACGTCACCGAACGGCGCCGCATCGGGCCGACGATCGACGTCCGCGCCCTCCAGCGCGCGATCCGGCCGATGCCGGCACCCGAACGACGGCCGGCAGCAGGTCAGGACCTGCCGTCCGTCTCCGTGGTGCTCTGTACGGACGGCGCCGCCGGGGACACCATGCGGTCCGTCCTCGCCAACGGCTACCCGCTCTTCGACGTCGTCGTGGTCTCCCACGGTGCCGACGGCGACGACCCCACGAGGATCGTGATCGGCGGACGCCGCGTCACGACGATCGCCGCACCGGCCGGCGGACTCGCGGCCGCACGGAACGCCGGACTCCTCGCCGCCTCGGGCGACGTCGTCGCGTTCGTCGACGAGGGCGCCGTCGTCGACGCGGGCTGGATCGACGCCCTCGCGGCGGCGTTCGCGACCGCTCCCGACATCGCCTGCGTCACCGGTCTGGTGCCGACCGCCGAGCTACGCACGCCCGCCCAGCGCTGGCGTGACGACCGCACCGCCGCCGCACGGACCGTCCGACGCCGGGTGCACCGGCTCGACGACACCGAGCCCGCGGCACCGGGCTTGCCCCGACACCCGTTCGCCGCCGCCGAGTACGGCACCGGCGCGAACCTCGCCGTGCACCGGGCCACCGCCCTGCGCATCGGCGGCTTCGACACCGCCTTCGGACCCGGCACCCGGGTCGGCGGCGGCGACGACCTCGACCTCTTCACACGACTGCTCGTCGCCGGATCCGCGATCGCCGTCGAACCGGCCGCGATCGCGTGGCAGCGGACGGCGGACGACGTCGCGTCGCTCCGCAGTGCCGCGGCAGCGCACGGCCACGGACTCGGAGCCTGGATGACCAAGAACGCCCTCGACCACGAGACGCTCAGCGCCTCGGTCGACGCCCTCCCCGACGCCCTCAGCGCGTTCGCACGCCTCGGACTCGAGCAGGGTGACCGCGCCGCCGACGTGTCGGACGGGGGTGCCGGGGCCGCCGCGGGTGGGACTCCTGCGGGTGGGCCTGCTGCTGGCGGCCCGTCGGCGATCGACGAGGTCGACGCCGTCGACGCCGAGTTCGCCGCCACCGCGCGGAAGCTGCGCGGTGTCGAGCGACGTTCCGTGGCCACGGCGCCGTTCCTCGCGCTCCGGGAACGCCTCGGCGGAGCCGGGACGATCGACCGGACCGCCCGTGGGCGTCACGAGCTCCAACGCGGCCTCGGTACCGCCGGTCCCGCGCGGCCCGGCGTGCGCGGTGCGATGACCCCAGCGGCACGACTCACCGCCGCCGCGCTCCCGGTGCTCGCCCTCGTCGTCGCGGCCGTCGGTGCCGTCTCCGGGCTGCCGGTCCTGCGGGGGAGCGCGATCGGGGTCTTCCTCTTCGCGCTGCTCGGCGTCGCGCCGCTCCTGCTCGTCCGCCCGATGCCCCTCGCGCGGTTCACGGTCTTCGCCGTCACGGGCTCGTTCGTCGGCACGATCGGCATCGGGTACACGATGGCGACGTTCCACGTCTGGGCGCCCGTCGTGCCGTTCGTCGCCGTCGTCGTGCTCACCGCCGTCGCCGTCGCGATCGCCGTGCCCCGTGACCTCGCCGAGCTGCGGCTGGACCGGCTCGCGCAGGCGGCTGCGGGTGGCCCGTCCGGCGGTCCTCGCCGGTCGTGGGACACGACGGCCTCCGTCACGGTGGCGTCGCTCGTCGGGCTCGTCGTCGTGGTCGTCGCCGCGCTGACGCACATCGGTGACCCGGTTCCCGCGGGGCTCTTCGGTTCGCTCGGACCGGGCCTGGTCATCGGGCTCGCGATCATCGTCGCCGCTGCCGTCGTCGCCCTCGTGCGCGGTCGTGGGCTCGCGGTGCCGGTCGTCGTCCTCGGCGGCGTCGTGCAACTCGCCCAGGCGATCACCTACGGCGTTCCGACGGTCGCCGCCGCCGCCCGGCACATCGGTGTCCTCGAGTACATCCGGCAGTTCGGCGGGACCAACCCGGCGGCCGACATCTTCCAGACGTGGTCGGGCCTGTTCGCCGCCGGGGCGTGGGTCGCGGACGTCGGCGGGATCGCCAACGCGATGCTCATCGCCGCATGGGTGCCGGTCCTGCTGGCCTTCAGCACGACGATCGCGGTCGGCGTGCTCGCCGCGCACTGGCTGCCCGGTGCCCGTCGCCCGTGGATCGCCGCGTTCCTCACCGCGATGACCGGGTCGCTCAACACGACCTACTTCTCGCCGCAGTCGACCGGCATCCTGCTCTCGATCGTGATCCTCGTGCTCGCCACCGGTCCGCTCCGCGACACCGCCGCGAGCAGCACCGAGGCGACGGTGCCGGCGAAGCCCCGCGCCCGCCGGGTCGGGCTCTCCCGGATCATCGCGATCACCGTCATCGGCGTCGTGCTCGTCGTGACGCACCAGATCTCGCCGTACCTGACGGTCGCAGCACTCGTCGCGCTCATCGTGTTCCGGATGCTCCGTCCCTGGTGGCTGCCGGTCGTCATCCTCGTGCCCGCAGTTGCGTTCGCCGCGATGAACGGCGACATCCTCGGCCGGTTCCTGTCGTTGGCCGCGGTCGGACGGGTCCTCGACAACGTCCAGCCGCCGTCGCACGACATGACCGTCCTGCCGAAGCCGCTCGTCACCCGGCTGGCGTTCGACATCCCGGCCGCCGCGCTCGTCGTCCTCGGGCTCGCCGCGCTGCTGACCGTGCTGATCCGGCGCGATCGCGTGCACTGGGCGCTCCTGGCCGCCGCCGCGAGTCCGATCTCGCTGCTCGTCGCCACGAACTACGGACAGGAGGGCATCTTCCGTGTCGTGCTGTTCGCGACCCCGTGGATCGCGATCCTCGCCGCCGCGCTCCCGATGCCGTCCGGCAGGCTGGCCCCCGTCGGCGCGTTCGTCCGGCGGGTGACACGCCCGACCGCCGGGCGGTTCGCGGTGGCCGGGTTCGGCGTCGCGGCACTCGTCGCCGTCGGTGCCTTCGGGCAGACGGCGCTCGACTGGAACCGCGTCGTGACCCGCAGCCAGTCCGAGGCGACGCAGCTCTACGACCGCACCGCGCCGAAGGGGTCCGTCATGCTCCTCACCGGTTCGGCGAACGCGGTGCCGAGCAACACCGGAGCACGGTACTTCGACGTCGGGTACCTCTCCCGCGAGGCCCTCGGTCCCTACCCCGACCCGGCCGGCACCTACGACGCGACATCCGACGTGTCCGACCTCACCCGCGAGCTCGTGGAGAACTGGACCGCGACGAAGTACTACGCCCTCGTCGCCGAGCCGTTCGGCGCCTACGACGAGCGCTACGGGTACCAGAGCGACGCCGACTACCAGCAGCTCGCGGCCGCGATGGCCTCGTCGCCGTACTGGCACCGCATCTGGTCGTCGGGCACGACGGCGATGTACGAGCTGACCCAGGAAGGGTTGCGCCATGCGACCGAATGACCCCACGCACCCGCGGCGGACACGGCGAACGATCGCCGTGTCCGCCGCGGCGGTGCTCGCGACCGTCGCAGCGCTCCTCGTCGGACCCGCTCTCGTCGTCCCCGCCGCGGACGCCGCGACGACCGCCGACTGCAGCGCGGGACGCGTCCTGAACGTCGTCGCGCACCCCGACGACGACCTGCTCTTCCAGGGCACCGCGCTCCGGGCGGACATCGACGCCGGGCGGTGCGTGCGGTCCGTCGTGGTGACCGCCGGGGACGCCGGGTACCCCGCGGGGTACTGGCAGAGCCGCCAGGAAGGGCTGATGAAGTCCTACGCCGGCATCGCCGGGGTCGCGTCCGACTGGTCGACCGGGTCGCTCACCGTCGCGGGCCGGACCCTCCACACCGAGACGCTCACGACCGATCCACGCGTGAGCATGGTGTTCCTGGAACTGCCGGACGGCAACGTCGAGGGCAACGGGTTCTGGGCCGACGGGTACCAGAGCCTGCAACGCCTGTACACGGGCGACACGAGCACGATCAGCACCGTCGCGGACGCCCTGCACGGCGCGACCTACACGCTCCCGCAGCTCCGTTCGACGCTGCTCGGCGTCGTGCAGGACTTCGCGCCGAGCCACATCCACACCCTCGACTACGAGGGCTCCTACGGCGACGGCGACCACAGCGACCACCACACCGTCGGGTACCTCGCCGACGAGGTGCAGCAGCAGTACAGCGGCACCCACGACTTCACGGGGTACATGGGGTACCCGATCGCCGACCGACCCGCCAACCTCACCACCGCGCAGGTCGACGCGAAGGCGGACGCGTTCTTCACCTACGCCGCGTACGACGACCTGACCTGCGCGTCCTGGGAGGCGTGCGCCTCCCGTCCGGAGTCGTCCTGGTTGAACCGCCAGTACACCGTGGGCTCGACGGACCCGACCGTCCCGTCCGACCCGCAGCGCACCGACGTCACCGCCGGCGCCACGGTCACCGCGAGTGCCGAGAACCCCGCGGACGGGCAGACCGCGCTGAAGGCCGTCGACGGGGTCGTCTCGGGCTACCCGGCCGACCCGACGAAGGAGTGGGCTGCGCCGAACGGTGGCGTCGGCACGTGGATCCAGCTCGGCTGGGGGAGCGCGACGACCCTGACCGAGGTCGACCTGTCCGACCGTCCGAACAGTGCCGACCAGGTGCTCGGCGGCACCCTGACGTTCTCCGACGGGTCGAGCGTCGCGGTGCCCGCGCTGCCGAACGGCGGTGCGGCGCAGACCGTCACGTTCAGTGCCCGGAAGGTCACCTGGATGCGCTTCACCGTCACGGCCGTGAGCGGGTCCACCGAGAACATCGGACTCGCCGAGCTCCGCGCGTTCGGGCCGGCAGGCGCGACCACACCGCCGGCGACCGGCCCGACCGACATCACCACCGGCGCGACCGTCACCGCGAGTGCCGAGAACCCGGCCGACGGGCAGACAGCGCTGAAGGCCGTCGACGGCGTCGTCTCGGGCTACCCGGCCGACCCGACCAAGGAGTGGGCGGCACCGAACGGTGGCGTCGGGACCTGGATCCAGCTCGCGTGGTCGAGCGCGAGGACGCTCAGTGAGGTGCACCTGGCCGACCGGCCGAACACCGACGACCAGGTGCTCGGCGGGACGCTGACGTTCTCCGACGGGTCGAGCGTCACGGTGCCGGCGCTCCCGAACGGCGGCGCGCTCCAGACCGTGGCGTTCACCGCCCGGCAGGCCACGTGGGTCCGGTTCACGGTGACGGCGGTGAGCGGGGCGACGAAGAACATCGGGCTCGCCGAGATCCGCGTGTACGGGACCTCGACCTCCACCACGACACCGACACCGACACCGACGCCGACACCGACGCCCACGCCGACGCCCGCGCCGAAGCTGACCGACGTCACCGGATCGGCCACACCGTCCGCGAAGGCCGACAACCCCGCCGACGGCCAGACCGTCGCGAAGGCCGTCGACGGCGTCGTGTCCGGCTACCCCGTCGACCCGACGAAGGAGTGGGTGGCGCCCTCGGGCCGCACGGGCGTCTGGTACCAGCTCACCTGGGCGAAGGCCGTCCCGCTGCAGCGGATCGTGCTGCACGACCGCCCGAACACCGCCGACCGGGTCACGAGCGGAACGCTCACGTTCTCCGACGGCAGCACGGTGACCGTCGGGCAGCTGCCGAACGACGGCACGGCACTCACGGTCGACTTCAGTGCCCGGAACGTCACGTGGGTCCGGTTCACCACCACCGGGGTCTCCGGGACCACCGTCAACATCGGGTTGTCGGAGATCCGGGCATGGGCCCTGCAGTGACCCCGTCGCTCGACGGGGACGCCGCCGTCGACCACGGGGCACCACCCGCACACGGGACCGGGCTCGCGAGACACCGTGGTCCGGTCCGACGTGCCGGCCGTCGGATCGCCGTCGTCGCCGGTGCCCTCGTGATCGCAGCCGGTGCGGTCGCCGCGACGACCGCGACGCCCCTGGTGGTCGACCCCACCGACCCGAGCGGAGCGACGATGCCGACCAGTGACGGCAGCGGCTGGGACCGAGTGTTCTCCGAGGACTTCGCGGGCGGCTCCTCGCGGGGCGGCTTCGAGGCGGACTACTCCGACCGGTTCTCCGTGTACCACGGCTTCGCGGACACCGCCGGGACGGGTCGGTACCAGGCCTCGGTCCTCAGCGCGCACGACGGTCTCCTCGACATGCGGCTGCGCACCACGAAGGGCGGTACACCGCTCGCCGGAGGGATCGTGCCGCTCGTCGACGGCCAGTGGGGCGGGCAGACGTCCGGTCGGTACTCCGTCCGGATGAAGAGCGACGAGGTCGACGGCTACGGGGTCGCGATGCTGCTCTGGAGCGACGAGAACGTGTGGGAGCACGGTGAGATCGACTTCCCCGAGGGCGCGCTCGGCGCTCCGGCGTACCTGAACGTGCACTGCCTCGAGGACCCCGCCGAGAAGTGCGTCCACTACGAGACGAGTGCCTCGCTCGCCGACTGGCACACCTACACGATCGAGTGGACGCCCTCCCGGATGTCCTTCCTCGTCGACGACGAGGTCGTGGGGACGACGACGGAGAACATCCCGACCTCGCCCATGCACCTCGTCGTGCAGGCGGGGTCGAACGAGGGGCTGCCGCCGCGCAGTGCGGCCGGTTCGCTCCTGATCGACTGGATGACGATCGACGTGCCGGCGGCCGGCGCCGAGCCGCAAGCGAGCCTGCCCTCCGGTGCCGTGCCTCCCGCGCGGGGCAGCTGGACAGCGGGCGACGAGGATCCCGAGGCGGGCTGAGCCCGCGCACGCGGAAGCGACGGTCTGCCGCGATCCTTGCGCGCACCTCCGTCGCTTTCGCGGCAGGCTCCGCTGACGCTCGCGCGGGTCTGTCGCGTTCGCGACGCACTGTCGGCCTGGAGGCACGGATCCAGCCCGCACCGTGCCTCCAGTCCGATGTCCGTCGCGTCCCGTTGTGAAAGCGACGGTCTGCCGCGGAACGTCGGCGCACTCCTGTCGCTTTCGCGACAGCAACCGACGGCGACAGCCGCGCGCTCAGCGCCCGGCGTGCTCCTGGAGCGCGCCGAGCAGCGCGGCGACGTGCGGCTCCCGTCCGTGGTGTGCGCGGACGAACTCCCGGCCACGGGCTCCGAGGGTCGGGTCGTGCACCGCCTCGTCGAGGACGTCCAGCAGCTTCCGAGCCAGCGCCCGCGTGTCCGCGGGGTCGACCGTGCAGCGCGCCCACTCACCGGACAGGATCTCCCCGGTTCCTCCCGACTCCGCGGCGACCACCGGGCGGCCGGTCGACATCGCCTCGACGACCACGCGGCCGAAGCCCTCGGGTTCGATCGAGGGTGCCACGACGAGGTCTGCGGCGTGCAGCAGCGGGACGACGTCGTCCCGCTCGGGGAGGACGAGCACCGAGTCCTCCGGGAGTTCGGCGATCGCGCGGTTCACGGCGTCCGCCTCGCTCGGGTAGAGCGCGCCGGCGAGGACGAGCAGCGGCGCGCGACGCGGCCCCGCGGAGGAGGCGGGGACGGTCTGCAGTGCCCGGGCGTCCGCGGTGGCGAGCACCTGACTCCAGGCAGCCAGCAGGGCGAGCACGCCCTTCGACCGGGTGAGCCGGCCGTAGTAGAGCACTGTGGGGGTGGCGTCGTCGATGCCGAGCGTCGCCCGGGCACGGCGGGTCTCGTCGGGGGTCGCTGCGCGGAACGCATCCGTGTCGACGCCGTTCGGCACGATCGTGATCTTGTCCGAGGGTGCGCCGGCCTCCTGCCATGCCGCGGCCATCGCGTTCGAGACGGCGAAGAACCGTGTGCGGCCGCCGGAGAACGCGCGGATGCGACGGTAGTTCGGGGCGTGGTGCAGGTGCACGGCCAGGGGGACGCCGGCGACCATCGACGCGATGCGACCGAACGGCAGGTACTCCGGCCGGTTCAGCCAGAGGACGTCGAGGCGCGAGCGGCGGATGCGGAGTCCCTCGCGGGCGAAGCGCCAGGCGTCGCGGAGCGCGGTCCGGACGCCGAAGCGGTAGTCGGTCGCGTCGATGAGGGAGACGCCGAGTCGTTCGTACGGTGCGCGGCCCTCGCCCGGACGGGGCGCGTGCGCGTCGCGGTGCCAGACCTCGACCTCGTGGCCGGCTGCGACGAGGTCGGCGGTGTCCTCGAGCACGCAGCGCTCCAGCCCACCGTTCAGGGCGAGCCCGGTGACGACGGCGCCGATCCGCAGCGGTCTGCTCCCGTCGGCCGTTCGTCTCCGCGCGGCCGTTCGTCTCCGGTCGGCCGTTCGCTTGCGGTCGGTCACGACGCACCTCCTCGTGCGGCCCGTAGTCGTCGGATGAACCAGGGGAGACAGGCGAGCACCCCGGCGACGCGGATCCAGTTCCAGAGGGCGTCCTGCGGCACGGCTGTCGACACCGCCGCGACGACGAGGGCGGCCACGATCGGCAGCACGATCCGCAGACCCGGCCCGCGCCACTCGCGGCGGTCGGACAACGCGAAGAGCTGCATGGCGGCGAGGCCGACGTACGCGACGACGGTCGCGATCGCGGCGCCGGCGATGCCGAACACGGGTACGAGCAGCAGGTTCGCGCCGATGTTCACGACGCCGGCGATCGCGGCGATCACGCCGACGGCGACTCCTCGGCGTTCGATGAGCAGCAGACGACCGGTCGCACCGCTCGCCACGACCGGGAAGGCCGTGACGGCGACGATGAACACGACGATGGTGAGCTCGTGGACGCGGTAGGACGCCGGCGCGAGGATCGGCAGCGCGACGGGGGACACCAGGGTCACCGCGAGCAGCACGGGTGCGAGCATCCGGTAGAGCTCGTTCCGTGAGTGCATCGCGAGCTGCCGACGGGCGACGGCGTCGCGGAGGGCGGCGAAGTGCGGCGCCCACGCCTGGTTCGTGAACGACAGGAGCAGGATCACCGCGGACCCGACCACGTAGGCGATCTGGTAGCGCGCGACCTCCTCCGGGCCGAGCAGCCGCTGCACGACGACACGGTCGCCGGCGTTCAGCACGAAGTAGGACAGGTTGCCGAGGGCGATCGGGATGCCGAGCCGGAACGCGCGCGCGTTCGTCCGGCGGTCGAACAGGCCGGCGAGCCGGGGCCTCGTCGCCGCGATGCCGATCACCATGGCCACGCCCTGGGCAACGACCCCGCCCCACGCGTACGTGGTGGCGTCGGCGTGCACGAACGTCAGCAGGCCGAGGCCGATGATCGAGCCGCCGATCGACGACAGCAGGCTCGTGACGGCGAAGACCTTGATGCGGTCCTGTGCGACGAGGAGCGCCAGGGAGATCTGCACGATCGCTGCAGGGCCGGTCCAGAGGACCGCGACCAGGAGCAGCGGGTGCGAGCCCACGAACCCGGCGGCGTCACCCCACGCGGGGATCGTCGTCAGGGCGATGACGGTGACGATGCTCGCCGTGATCATGCCGACCGCGAGCAGTCCGCGGGCGCGTCGGTCGTCACCGTCCTCGGCACGTTGCAGCACGGCGGCCTGGTCGATGCCCGCTACGGCCAGCACGACGAGTGCCTGGTAGAGCGCGATGGCCGACGCGAGCACGCCGAACTCGGCCGGCGGCATGAGGTGCGCCAGGACAGGGGAGATGAGTGAGGAGACGACGAGCTGCATCGACCAGACGACGACGTAAAGCAGCCCGCGGCCGAACAGGACGGACGAGCCCTTGCGCACCGCGACCGCTCCGGTGTCGAGCGACTCGGGGACGGGCGCGACGGTCTCGGCGGGGTCACCGACCTCCACCTCGGCGGGGGTGTCCACCGCCGCGGCTTCTCGTGCGGCGCGGGCTTCGCGGCGGGTCTGCGGCGGGAGCGTCACGGTGCGACCACCACCGACGGCGAACCGGCCCCGTGCTGCCGCAACCCGAACGCCCCGTCCACGATGTCGAGCAGGTCCGAGCTCAACGCCGTCGAGAACTTGCGCGCGAACACGTGGGGGTGCTCGAGGTCCGGCATCGTCCGACGCTCGAGCAGTGCGCCCGCATCTGCCGTCGTCAGCCACGGTGGGCTCTTCCGCGCCGTCCCGTCCCAGCCGATCCACCACAGCGGACTCGGCACGTGCTCGTCCGCGAACCCCGGCGTCAGGGTGGGGGTGCTGAGCACGGACGGCACGAAGGTCTCGTCGGCCACCCACGTCCGGCGCCAGAAGCGGACCAGGTCCGGCCGGTTGTCGACGGTGTCCACGACCGCAGCAGCGTGGCGGCGTGCGAGGACCTTGAGCTGCGATCCGCCCGCGAACACGACGTCCTTCGGGACCCGGCGGGGGACCGGCAGCCGGATCATCCGCTTCCGCCACGCCCAGTGCCGGTACCGGATCCGTGCGACCCCGCCACCCCGGCCCCACTCCGGGAACGGCAGCGGGTGCGCAGCGATGAAGGACTCCTCACGGTGCGCGTCGAGCAGCGCGGTGATCTCGGCCGGGTCCGCGAGCGGGTAGTCGCTCCCGGTGAGGACCGCCACGTGCGACGCGTCCGACCCGGCGAGTGCCGCTCGGTACCCCTCCACCTCGGCCTCGACGTTCTCCCACTTCGCCCAGCCGGTGCGGATGCGCGGGAGGAGCCGGACACGGTCCGGCAGCCCGTCGGTCATCGCCCGGAACACCGACTCCGGTGTGCTCGCGTCGCAGTGCAGGAACACCGGGAACGGATCGAGCGCCTCGACGAGTCGGCGGACGTGCTCGGGGTCCTCGTGGGCGAGGACGATGCACGCGAGTGCCGCGGGTGAGGCGGGCGCCGCTGGGGAGATGGCCATGGACGCGACGCTAACCGCGCCGTTCCGGGGCCGACAGGGCTCCCGGCGCCTGCTGCGGGGAAGCGGCGGTTTCCCGCACCACGGCCCCTGAACTGGGTCTGATCAGCGTTTCTTGCGGAACCTCGGGCAGTCGCAGAGCGCGCAGTCGGTACCGGGGCGGTAGTGCTCGTGCGCCTCTTGTACGTGGCCGCAGACGCACGTCGCGGCATCGACCACGAGGACGGTCCGTTCCGACGGGAGGTCGGCGCCGAGCTCGGTCGTGGGGCCCAGCGGCATTCGTCCTCCTCGTGCCCGGCGTGCTGCCGCCGGGTCGTCCCCCCGATCCTACGGGCCGCGCGGGATCCGGTGGCGGCAAACCGCAAGAGGGACGTCCGTCGCCGCATCCCCGCTGGGTCCCCGTTGACCGTGCCGGAGCCCCACCGGAGCATCGGACCATGACCGACCACCAGGCCACCGCCGTGCCCGTGCTGATGATCGCGCCCGCGATGCCGTCGCCGGACCTCCCCGCCTGGCCCGGAGCCGCCTGGGTGGGCGCCATCGACCGGCAGGAGGCGCTCGCCGCCTCCGCCGTCGAGCTCGCCGGCGCGGAGGGGTTCCGCCGCGCCCGCCTCCTGGTGCGCGACGGTCGCGAGGTCGCCGGCTTCGTCGACGTCGCCGTCGACGCGAGCGGGGAGGTGGACCCGGCCGAGCTGGGTCCGGCCCTGCGCGCCCTGCGCACCCTGCGCACCACGGGCCTCCCGGCCGCCCCGCAGGGGGACCCGTCTGGTCGCATCTCCGTCGTCATCGGCACCCGCGACCGGCCGGACGACGTCCGCCGCTGCGTCCGCAGCGTCCTCGCCTCCGACCACCCCGACTTCGAGGTGTTCGTGGTCGACAACGCGCCGACCACCTCGGCGACCCGCGACGTGGTCGCCGCGTTCGCCGACCCGCGGCTCCACTACGTCCTGGAGGCCCGACCCGGCGTCTCACGCGCACGGAACGCCGGTCTCGCCCTCGCCTCCGGGGCCGTGGTCGCCTTCGTCGACGACGACGTGGTCGTCGACCGGCACTGGCTCGCGGCGCTCGCCGACGCGTACGCCCGCGACGCGGACGTCGTCTGCGTGACCGGACTCGTGCCGAGCGGGGAACTCCGCACCCCCACGCAGCGCTACTTCGACGAGCGGGTGACCTGGGCGCGCAACCTCGACCGCCGGGTGTTCCGGACGTCGGCACCCCCGGAGGACCTGCCGCTCTTCCCGTTCTCGGTCGGCGCGTTCGGCACCGGCGCGAACATGTCCCTCCGGCGCTCGGCCGCGCTCGCCCTCGGTGGTTTCGACGTGGCACTCGGCCCGGGGACGCCGTCCCGTGCGGGGGAGGACCCCGACCTGTTCACCCGTGTCCTGCTGTCCGGCGGGGCGCTCGCCGTGGAGCCCTCCGCGATCGTGTGGCACAAGCACCGTCCCGACCGTGCCGCGCTGCGCTCCCAGGCGCTCGGGTACGGCACGGGGCTCGGGGCCTGGGTCGCGAAGCTGATGCTGCGACCCCGGACGGCGTTCGCGGTGTTCCGTCGGGCGTTCGGTGCGCTCAAGCAGCTCGGGGCGCTGGGGCAGGGCGACGGGCAGGTGTCGGCCGCGGTGGACGCGCTCGGGGGCTGGCCGGTCGACGACGAGTTCGTGGCGGCGACGGCAGGGCTCAAGCGTGTCGAGTTGATCGCGGCGCTCGGTGGGCCGTGGCGGTACCTGCGGTCGGTGCGCGCGGCGCGCTGACGCGGGGCGGCGTGCGCGGGTCGGCTGGGCTGCCGGGCGGGGCGGGGCGGGGCGGCGTGCTGTGCCGACCCGTTGCGACAAAAACGGTCGTCGTTCGACAGCCGTTTTGTCGCGTGTTGTGCGTGCAACGGTTGCGGGTGCATGTTGCGACAACGCGCTCGTCGTTCGACAGCCGCTTTGTCGCTCGTTGTACGCGCAACCACCGGTCTGGAGGCGCGTGGCGGACTGGCACCGTGCCTCCAGGCTGGTGAGTGGGCCAGCATGCGCGTGCATGGTGCGACAACGTGCTCGTCGTTCGACAGGTGCGGTGTCGCTTGTCGCGCGTGCAACGGTTGCGCGTGCATGGTGCGACAACGCGCTCGTCGTTCGACAGCCGTTTCGTCGCTTGTTGCACGCGCAACGACCCTGCCGCCCCCCCGCACGCACCCGCCGGCGGACGGGAGGCCCGTGGCGACGCTGCCACGGGCCTCCCGTCCGTCGGACGGTCGCGTCTAGGGCCGGAAGCGGCCCTCCTCGACGTCGCGCCAGAACCGGCGGCTCCGGAAGTACGCCGCCGGGCCGGCCGGGAAGCCGCGGAACTCGTGGTACGCCAGCGAGCGGGGGATCTGGGTCGTCGACGCCTCGGTGATGGTCTCCGCCGCAGCGTCCCGCTTCCCGCGCAACCGGGACACCAGCTGGGCCAGCTTGATCTTGCCGGCGCGCGGCATCAGGCGGGCGAGCACGAGCGCGTGCCGCCGGTCCTTCGCGATCAGCTCGCACATCAGCGCCGTGAAGCCGACGCCGTTCGAGTGCAGCTGGCCGTGCAGCCCCTCGAGGTCCTGGCGGTGCCGGTGGTGCACGACCGCCCGGGGCTCGAAGCCGATCCGGCCGCCGCCCCAGAGGATGTCGATGAAGATCGCCAGGTCCTCACCGCCGCGCGCGGGCACGCCGGCACCGAGCACGGGGTCGAACCCGCCGACGGCGTCGAACGCGGAGCGGCGGACCGCCCAGTTCGCACCGGCGCCGTAGCCGCCGATGCCGTAGATCGCGAAGTGCTTGCGGACGGTGCCGTCAGGTGCGATCGCGGAGGCCTGCGCGTGCCGCATGACGCCCTGGACGTCGTCCGGGACGATCGTCACCGGGTCGAAGGTGCGCTCGCCGCTGAAGCCGCCGTAGTAGGCCTCGTACCAGATCTGCGCGGGCGTCTCGAGCTCGACGGGCAGGATCATGCCCGTGACGGCCTGGACCTCGGGCTCGCGGACGAACCGGCTGCCGATCGAGCGGAGCCACTGCGGGTCCACGCGGACGTCGTCGTCGGTGAACGCGATGATCTCGCCCTTGGCCGCGGCGACGCCGGAGTTCCGGCCGACCGAGCAGCCGGGGCGTCGCTCGGTGACGAGCCGCACGTTCCGACCCTCGAGCAGGCCCGGCAGCGCGTCGATGTCGGGCACCTTCACGCGGTTGTCGACGAGGACGACCTCGTAGTCCGGGTAGTCCAGGTGCTCGAGGAAGTCGAGCAGCTTCCCGATGTCCTCCACGCGGGCGACGATGGTCGACACGACGATCGAGATCATCGGCAGGTCCGCGTCCGGCACCTGCTCCGGGAAGGCGTCGACCGCGCCCGGGTGCCCGTCGACGAGCGGAGCGAGCGCGCGGGCGGCGTCGGCCGGGTCCGCCGTGAGCAGCACGTCGAGGGTCGTGACCGGGAAGCCGTCACGGTAGCCGACGACCAGCGCGGAGGAGCCGGTCTCGTCGGCGACGAGGGTCGGCAGCGGAGCGTCGAGGTCGATGCTGACGACCCGGCGCGGGCCGGGGACGGTGACGGGGGAGAGCAGGGCCATGCAGCGGACGCTACGGGGGCGGATCGGAGCGGACAACGGCGGGCCCACCCCGTGGCGGGGTTCGTGCGGGGTTCCGCACCGCTCCGTGGAATGAGACCAACCGTCCGTCTGCTGTGAATGCGCTCATGGAAGCGCAGCTTCTCATCGGCCGTACGTGGTCGGATGACGGTGGGGGGCGAGGGGTCTCCCACGTGGTTCAAGGGAGAAACACATGCAGAAGACGCGCACACGAGCACGCATGGTCGCCATCGCTGTCGTGGCAGCAGCCGCGGTCGGGGTCGTGCTGCCCGCTCAGTCCGCTTCGGCGGCGGTCACGACGCACTACTACGAACTGACGCACCTGAGCTCAAGCGGCACAAAGCTGTGTCTGACATCCACTGGCAACGCTGCAGCCGTCGTGATGAAGACCTGCGCGAAGTCGAAGTCCCAGCAGTGGTTCCAGCTTCCGTACGGCAACGCGATCGTCCTGACGAACGTGGCCAGTGTCTCGAAGACGTCGAGGAGCTACGTGCTCACCTCGTCCTCGCAGAGCGCAGGGGCGACATTCACGATGCAAGCAGTGAACGGCGGCGTGACCCAGCAGTGGAAATACGGGCACGCGGCGAAGAACAACGGTTTCGTGAACGCGTCGTCCGGTCGCGTGATGGCCGCGGGCTCTCTTGCGGTCGGTGGCCGAGTCGTCATCGCGAAGTCCCAGGACGGCGGGTACCTGCAGGCTTGGTCTGACTACGCCGCAGGCACGTACAGCTGATCCGTCACCGAGCGCCGAGGCGCGTCGCCCATCCGGGCGGCGCGCCTCGGCGTGAGCGCTCATCCAGGAAGTCACCGGAACTCCGGAGGTCACGCTCAGGTCACGGAATCTTTGCAACCGGTTGCGAAACGCCATGAGCGGGCGTAGCTTCCTCCACCAGCAGGCAGCGTCGCCTGCTCCAGGCAGCGTCGTCGACACCCGATCGACGTCACCTGGTGATCTCGACGAGGAGACAACGCTGTGAAGACAACACGCGCCAAGGTGCGGTTCGCATCGGTTGCGGGCGTGGCCGTCATCGGCCTCGTGCTCACCGGCTGCTCGAGCGGCAGCTCGGCATCGAACGACGCCCAGAACGGGCAGGACAGCCGCGGCCCGATCACGTACGTGCAGGGCAAGGACAACTCGAACGTCGTCCGACCGCTCATCGCGAAGTGGAACAAGGCACACAAGGACGAGAAGGTCACCTTCAAGGAGCAGTCCGACCAGGCCGACCAGCAGCACGACGACCTCGTGCAGCACTTCCAGGCGAAGGACGCCAACTACGACGTGGTCGACGTCGACGTCGTCTGGACGGCGGAGTTCGCCGCCAAGAGCTGGCTCGTGCCGCTCACCGGCAAGATGAAGATCGACACGTCGAAGCTCCTGCCGGCGACGGTCAAGACGGCGACGTACAACAACACGCTGTACGCGGCACCGCAGACCTCCGACGGCGCGCTCCTCTACTACCGCAAGGACCTCGTCAAGACGCCCCCGACCACGTGGGCCGACATGATGAAGGACTGCGACATCGCGAAGCAGGCCGGCATCGGCTGCTACGCCGGGCAGTTCGCCAAGTACGAGGGCCTGACCGTGAACGCCTCCGAGGCGATCAACGGTTCCGGCGGCTCGGTGCTCAACAAGGGCGGCACCCCGGACGTCGACACGTCCGACGCCAAGGCCGGTCTGCAGAACCTGGTCGACGCCTTCAAGGACGGGAACATCCCGGCCGAGGCGATCACCTACCAGGAGGAGCAGGGCCGCACCGCCTTCGAGGCCGGCAAGCTGCTGTTCCTCCGCAACTGGCCGTACGTGTACAGCCTCGCGAAGACCGACGGCTCGTCGAAGGTCAAGGACACCTTCGGCATCGCTCCGATCCCCGGCAAGGACGGCACCGGCGCCTCGACGCTCGGTGGTCACAACGCGGCGATCAGCGTGTACTCGAAGCACAAGGCGACCGCGCACGACTTCCTCGAGTACCTGGAGTCCAACGAGACGCAGAAGTTCTTCGCGACCCAGGGCTCGCTGGCCCCGGTCGTCGGTGACCTCTACACCGACTCCGAGCTCACCGCGAAGCTGCCCTACCTGCCCACGCTGCTCAAGTCGATCGAGTCGGCCGAGCCGCGCCCGGTCACGCCGTTCTACCCGGCCGTGACGAAGGCCGTCCAGGACAACACGTACGCCGCCCTCAAGGGATCCAAGAGCGTCGACGAGGCCCTGAAGGACATGCAGGCGGCCCTCAAGACGGCCACCAGCAGCGGCAGTTGACACCGCCCCGCGGCTGACGCCGCAACTTCCGGACTGGAGGCGCGGGTCGACCCCGCCCCGCGCCTCCAGTCCGCCCCATCCTGCGTTCCGACACCCGGCAAGGAGGCCGTCACGTGTCAGCAGCAACCGAGATCCCCGCAGCCATCCCCAACCCGACGGGGATGGAGCCGCAGAAGCGGCGCAAGGGCGGACTCAACGCCGAGCACGGCCGCTGGGCCGTGTACCTCATCGGCCCGACGATCGTGCTCCTCGCCATCGTCATCGGCTACCCGGTGGTCAGCGCGGTCATCCAGTCGTTCCAACTGGACCAGGGCCTCGACAAGACCACTCAACTGTTCGTACAGGGCGGCTTCGCCGGAGTCACGAACTACGTGCACTGGCTCGCCCAGCAGTGCGGCAACACCACCTGCCCGCCCGGTAGCATCGGCAGCCAGTTCTGGGTGTCGATGGGCAACACGTTCTTCTTCACGGTCGTCACCGTCGCCCTCGAGACGGTCATCGGCGTGTGGATGGCGATCATCATGAACCGCGACTTCAAGGGTCGCGCGCTCGTCCGTGCCGCGATCCTCGTGCCGTGGGCCATCCCGACCGCCGTCACCGCCAAGCTCTGGTACTTCATCTTCGACGCGAACGGTGTCCTCAACCACGTGCTCGGCCAGCAGATCCTCTGGACGAGTGGCGAGTGGGCGTCCCGGTGGGCGGTCATCATCGCGGACACGTGGAAGACCACCCCGTTCATGGCGCTGCTCATCCTGGCCGGCCTGCAGCTCATCCCCGAAGAGGTCTACGAGGCCGGGAAGATGGACGGAGCCTCCACCGTCCAACGCTTCTGGAACATCACGCTCCCGCTCGTCCGGCCCGCGCTCATGGTCGCGATCCTGTTCCGCGTGCTCGACGCGCTCCGCATGTACGACCTCCCCGCGATCCTCACCGGCGGTGGCGGTGGTTCGGGGAACGCGACCACCACGCTGTCGATCCTCGTGGTCGACCAGATCCGGCAGGGGTTCAACTCCGCGTCGGCACTCTCCACGATCACCTTCCTCGTGATCTTCATCGTCGCGTTCGTGTTCGTCCGGTTCCTCGGGGCGAACGTCGTGCAGACGCAGGCAGCCCAGCAGAAGGGTGAGCTCAAGTGACCCTCGCAGCCGACCGCCCCCGGTCCAACGCCCGTGCGCGCGACATCGCCGTCGATCGTTCGGACGTACGAGTCCAGCGCCACACCGGCCCCAAGGTCCGCACGGCGATCCAGGCCACCGTCATCGCGGTGTGGTGCCTGCTGCCCTTCTACTGGATGGTGGTGACGAGCTTCCGGGACGTCGGGTTCACCTTCGACGCCACCCCGTGGCCGACGCACGTCACCATCGACAACTACGCGACGGCGTTCTCGACCGCGCTCGGCAACCACCTGGGACGGGCGCTGCTCAACAGCCTCATCATCGGTGGCACGGTCACGATCATCGCGCTGCTCGTCGGCACGAGCGCGGCGTACGCCCTGGCCCGCCTGGAGTTCAAGGGCAAGTCGCTCATCGCCGGCGCGATCCTCGCCGCGTCGATGTTCCCGGGCGTCGCTCTCATCTCGCCGCTGTTCCAGCTCTTCACGGACATCGGCTGGATGGGGTCCTACCAGGCGCTGATCCTGCCGAGCATCTCGTTCGTGCTGCCCCTCACCGTCTACACGCTCGCGAGCTTCTTCCGCGAGATGCCGTGGGACCTCGAGGAGGCCGCACGCATCGACGGGTGCACGCGTGTGCAAGCGTTCCGACGGATCATCCTGCCGCTGGCCGCTCCCGCCGTGTTCACCACCGCGATCCTGGCGTTCATCTCCTCCTGGAACGAGTACCTCATCTCGTCCCAGCTCTCGAGCGACGCCACCCAGCCGGTGACCGTCGCCATCGCGGGGTTCCAGGGATCGGTCCCGCACCAGGAGCCGTACACGGCGGTGATGGCGGCGGGCACGATCGTGACGATCCCGCTCGTGATCCTCGTGCTCGTCTTCCAGCGGCGCATCGTGGCCGGCCTCACCGCCGGTGGCGTGAAGGGCTGACGGCCATGGCACAGCGCGGACCCACTCGCCCGACCGCCGGGATCGAGGAAGCGATCGGCTTCGTCGGGATGTTCGGTGTCCTGTTCCTCGGGGTCACGGTCTTCTGCGAGGTCACCGGGCGTCCGGCCCTCGGATGGGCGCTCACCCTGCTCGTGTGCGTGCTCGGCATCGTCGCCCTCGACCGGTGGCGGGTGTCGGTGCTGCGGCGCACGGCGTCGGCCGACGGCATCGGGGGAGCACCCGCGGCCCCGGCACCCCGGTCCACCCCGGCCGGATCGACTCCTGCCGGCGCCCGCGTGCACCGGCACGTCGGGTGGGACGAGCTCGCACCGGCCGGCCGGCGGCCGACCCGCGCCACGCGACCCGTCGCCGCGCCAGCGCGGACCGGCCCCGTGTCGGACGTGACCCGGTCGTCGGACGGCTGACGGGCCTCCAGACAGTGGCCATGGGCATCCAGGAGATCGCGACCGTCACCGGCCTGTCCAAGTCGACGGTGTCCCGCGCACTGCGGGGCATGTCGACGGTCGCCGACTCGACCATCGACCAGGTGCGGCGGGTCGCCGACGAACTCGGGTACGTCCCGAGCTCGGCGGCGGCCGGCCTCGCCACCGGACGGCAGCGCGCCGTCGGGGTCGTGGTGCCGGTCATCGACCGGTGGTTCTACGTGAAGGCGCTCGGCGGCGTCGACGCCGAGCTGCGGCGGGCCGGGTACGACCTCGTGCTGTACAACCTCGGCGGACCGGGGGGAGACCGCGACCGGGCGTTCCGGCGCTCGATGCTCCGACACCGCGTCGACGCCCTCGTGCTGCTCTCGCTCGTGCTCGACGAGACCGAGCGCGCCGAGCTCGAGCTCGCCCGGCACCCGATGATCGTGATCGGCGGGCCGGCCGCAGGCCTGCGGAACATCGGGGTCGACGACGTCGTCGTCGCCGGGATCGCCGTCGACCACCTCTGCGGACTCGGGCACCGGGACGTCGCCTACGTCGGTGGGCAGGACGAGGCCGGGATGAACGTCGCCGTGCCCTGGCTCCGACGCGACGGGTTCGTCGACGCGATGGCCGCCCGCGGTCTCGGCGTGCGGGACGAGTGGGTGCTCGACGGACGGTTCTCGTTCGCCGGTGGTGTGGACGCCGGCGCAGCGCTCTTCGGGGGTGGGCCGCGACCGACCGCAGTGTTCTGCGCATCCGACGAGATGGCGCTCGGTGTGGTGCTCGCCGCCCGCCGCGCCGGACTCGCGGTACCGGAGGACGTGTCGGTGATCGGCATCGACGGCCACGAGTACGGCGAGGTCGTCGGGCTGACCACCGTCGCCCAGGACCCCGAGGCCCAGGGCCGGACAGCCGCCCGGGCCGTGCTCGCCGAGGTGGACGGGGCGGCTGCGCGGGCACTGCCGGCGGCGCCGGCGCACCTCGTGGTCCGGGCGACGACGGGCCCGCCGCGGGCGTGAGGTGTCGCGCGCGCCCGGCGCCGCGGGCCCGCAGCCCGCGTAGGGTCTGCCGCATGGAGGTCACCAAGCTCGAACACGCCTGCCAGATCGTCACCGAGGGAGACGCTCGCCTCGTGATCGACCCCGGCAACTTCACCCGCCCGGTCGAAGCCACGGGTGTCGTCGCCGTCGTCGTCACCCACGAGCACCCCGACCACGTCACACCGGAGCAGCTCGCCGGCATCCTCGCGCGCAACCCCGATGCCGTCGTCATCGGCCCAGCCGGGGTCGCCGCGGCGCTCGCCGAGACCGGGATCCCGATCGACGTCGTCACGGACGGCGACCACCGCACGGTCGGCCCGTTCGACCTGACCTTCCACGGCACCCGCCACAACGTGATCCACTCGAGCATCCCTGTCATCGACAACACCGGTGTCCTCGTGGGCGGCAGGCTCTTCTACCCGGGCGACTCCTACACCGATCCGGGCGTCCCCGTCGAGGTGCTCGCCGCGCCCGTCGGCGCCCCGTGGCTCAAGGTCGCCGAGATGATGGACTACGTCACCGCGGTCGCGCCCCGTCGCGCGTACCCCGTCCACGAGGCCACGCTCTCCGAGATCGGCTACGGCATGCACACCGGTCGACTGCGTGAGGTGGTCGAGCCCGACGGCGAGTTCGTGCTGCTCGCGCCCGGCGAGTCGCTCACGGTCTGAGCGGGTGCGGCGGACTGCCTGGAGGCACGGATCACCCGCCGCCGTCGGCCCGCCTGCGCAGGCGGTCGGCGACGAGGCGGTCGAGCGCGAGCGCGTCCCACGGCGCGTGCCGCTCGGCGTCGTTGTCGAAGTACACGAACGTGTCCCGCCCGGCGTCGAGGTGATCGACGATGGTCGTCGCCCACCGTCCGAGAGCCTGGGGAGAGTACCCGTCGTGGTAGGTCCGCGGCGCACCGTGCAGGCGGAGGTACGCGATCGGAGCGCCGGTGTCCGCCCGGAACCGCGGGAAGTCGCCCGCGTGTGAGTCGACCAGGGCGACGCGGTGGCGCCGGAGCGCGTCGAGGTGGTCGTCGCCGAGGCCCGCGGCCCGGACCTCGAGCGCGTGATCGATCCGTCGGGACGGTTCCTCGGCGTGGACCGACGGGTCGGCCACCTTGTCGTCGTGGCGTTCGGCGAGTTCGGCGGCGGAACCCTGGGTCCGGGGAAGCAGCGCGAGGAACTCGTCGAGCACCTCGGGCGTCGGCAGGAGGGCTTCGGGGAGCTGCCAGAGGACCGGTCCGAGCGTCGCACCGAGCTCGAGCGGGCCGGACGCGAAGAAGTTCGCCAGCGCCGTGTCGACGTTTCGGAGCCGCAGCATGTGGGTGACGTACCGCCCACCCTTCAGCGCAAAGCGGAACGAGGGCGGCACCGATGCCCGCCATGCGCGGTACCGCTCCGGGCGCTGGAGCGAGTAGAACGACCCGTTGACCTCGACCGTCCGGAACCGTTCGGCCGCGTACTCGAGCCAGCGTCGCTTCGGCACTCCGGCCGGGTAGAAGTCGCCGCGCCAGGAGTCGTACTGCCAGCCCGACAGACCGATCCGCAGCGTCATCGATCCACCGTATTCCGACCGCGGCATGACGGCACACCCGGGCGACACGCCTCGTTTTGGCAGGGCGAGGGGCTTGTGCAATACTTGTCGAGTTGTCGGAACGGCCCCATCGTATAGCGGCCTAGTACGTCGCCCTCTCACGGCGGTAACGCGGGTTCGAATCCCGCTGGGGTCACCACAGGTGGCTTGCCTCCGACTCCGGCAACGAGCACGAGACCCCCGCTCCAGGGCGGGGGATTCGCATGTGTGACGGCCCCATCGTATAGCGGCCTAGTACGTCGCCCTCTCACGGCGGTAACGCGGGTTCGAATCCCGCTGGGGTCACACCGACACGAAAGCCCTCCGGTTGGCCGGGGGGCTTTCGTCGTTCCTCGGCTACCGTGGCCGCATGAGCGACTTCTTCATCGCGGGGAGCTGGCGCAACCGGGACGCCGTCCTCCAGGTGGTGGGAGCACTCGAACGCATCGGAGCATCGACCTACAGCTTCGTCCGAACGCAGTACGACGACGACGCGTCTGCGTTCGCAGCGCCGGGTGGCGCGGACGAAGCGGCGCTCGACGACCCGGGGATCCGGAAGCTCTTCACGCAGGACCTGGACGCCCTCCGTGTGGCGGAGCAGTTCGTCCTGGTGCTGCCTGCCGGTGCGGCCGCGCACATCGAGGCAGGGATTGCGTTCGGCCTCGGGAAACGGTGCTTCGCGGTGGGCCCGGTGGACCGATCCGAGACCCTCTACCGGATCTTCGACGCGATGACGGCGGATGCTGCGGATCTCGTCCGACACCTCGAGACTGCTGGGCCGCCCCGGTCGTGAACAGCGGCGGCCGCGATCACCACGAGCTCGGCCGGTAGTCCTTCAGGAACACCCCGAACAGGTCGTCGCCCGATTCGCCCCGGACGATCGGGTCGTACACGCGGGCGGCGCCGTCCACGAGGTCGAGCGGGGCGTGGAAGCCCTCTTCTGCCAGCCGGACCTTCGTCGGGTGCGGGCGTTCGTCGGTGATCCAGCCGGTGTCGACGCTCGTCATCAGGATGCGGTCGGTGTCGAACATCTCCTGGGCGCTCGTGCGGGTGAGCATGTTGACGGCGGCCTTCGCCATGTTCGTGTGGGGGTGCCCCGGTCCCTTGTACGCCCGGCCGAACACCCCCTCCATGGCACTGACGTTCACGACGTACGTCCGGTCTGCCCGGCTCGCCGCCAGTGCGGGGCGGAGCTTGGAGATGAGGATGAACGGCGCCGTGGTGTTGGCCAGCTGGACCTCGAGCATCTCGAGGGGGTCGACCTCGTCGACGTGCTGCGTCCAGGAGTTCACGTCGTGCAGGTCCGGGACGAGACCGCCGGCGTCGATCGCGGTGCCCGTGGCGAGGCGTTCGAGTGAGCTCGATCCCGGGGCCATGGCCAGCTCGGTGAGTTCGTCGGCCCGGGCGGCGGCCGCGGCCAGGATCGGGTGCGCCGAGACCGAGCGGGCGAGCGCCTGCGGGTGCTGGTCGTTCGTGTGCCCGAAGGTCACGAGCTCGGGCAGTGGTCCGTCCGGCAGCGGCGCGAGTTCCGCGTCGACGAGGGGCTGGTACGCGCCGGTCGACCGGCGCACGGTCTGGGTGGCGTTGTTGATCAGGATGTCGAGCGGGCCGGCCGCGGCGACGTCGTCGGCGAGACCGATGACCTGGGCGGGGTCGCGCAGGTCGATGCCGACGACCTTGAGGCGCGAGATCCACTCGGCGGAGTCGGGGAGGCTCGTGAACCGGCGAACCGCGTCGCGCGGGAACCGCGTGGTGATGGTGGTGTGCGCACCGTCCCGCAGGAGCCGGAGCGCGATGTACATGCCGATCTTCGCGCGTCCGCCGGTGAGCAGGGCGCGCTTGCCGGTCAGGTCGGTCCGGGCGTCGCGCTTGGCGTGGCTCATCGCCGCGCACGAGGGGCAGAGCTGGTGGTAGAAGGCGTCGACGACCGTGTACTGCTGCTTGCACATGTAGCACGGGCGCGACTTGAGCAGGGTGCCTGCGGTCGACGCCGTGGTCGAGGAGCTGATCGGGACCCCGCGGGTCTCGTCGTCGATCCGGTCGGCGGCCCCGGTGGCGGTGGCGGCGATCACCCGGCGATCGGCTTCGGCGATGACCGCACGCTTCTCGAGACGGTGCGCTCGCTTCACGGCCTTGAACATCTTCGCCGTCGCCTGGCGGACCCGCACGAAATCGGGGTGCGACTCGTCGATCGACGGCATCTGCTCGAGGACCCGGAGCGTGACGATCAGGTCCTCGGGGAGGATGCCGCTGGGTCCAGGGGTCTCGGAGATCACACGAGATTCTACGTGCGTCAGACCGCGTCGAGCTCCCGCGTCAGTGCGGCCACGAAGTCGTCGATGTCCTGCTCCGACGTGTCGTACGCGCACATCCACCGCACCTCGTTGCGGCTGGCGTCCCAGTCGTAGAACCGGAAGTGCTTGCGCAGGCGTTCGGCCACCCCCGCGGGCAGCGTCGCGAACACCCCGTTGGCCTGGGTCTCCTGGCTGAACCCGACGCCCTGGATGCTGCCGTCGGCGATCCCGGCCTCGAGCGCCCCGCGCAGTCGTGTGGCCATCGCGTTGGCGTGGCCCGCGGAGCGGAGGTACAGGTCGTCGGTCAGCAGGGCGATGAGCTGCGCCGACACGAACCGCATCTTCGACGAGAGCTGCATGTTCATCTTCCGGAGGTAGTGCAGGCCCTCGGACGCCGCCGGGTTCAGCACGACGATCGCCTCGCCGTAGAGCATCCCGTTCTTCGTGCCCCCGAAGCTCAGCACGTCGACGCCGGCGTCGGTCGTGAAGTCGCGGAGGGGCAGGCCCAGGGTCGCCGCGGCGTTCGAGATGCGGGCGCCGTCCATGTGCAGCGTCATGCCGAGCGCGTGGACGTGGTCGGCGATCGCGCGGATCTCCTCCACGGTGTACGCGGTGCCGAGCTCGGTGGTCTGGGTGATCGACACGACGAGCGGCTGGGCACGGTGCTCGTCACCCCAGCCCCAGGCCTCCTTGTCGATGAGCTCGGGGGTGAGCTTGCCGTCGGGTGTCTCGACGGGCAGGAGCTTGATCCCACCGATGCGCTCGGGTGCCCCGGCCTCGTCGGTGTGGATGTGCGCGGTCGCGGTGCAGACGACGGCGCCCCAGCGGGGGAGCATCGACTGCAGGCCGACGACGTTCGCGCCCGTGCCGTTGAACACCGGGAAGGCCTCTGCCTGCGGGCCGAAGTGGTCCTGGACCACCTCGCGCAGACGTGCCGTGTAGACGTCCTCGCCGTACGCGATCTGGTGGCCGTCGTTGGCCGCGGCGATCGCGTCGAGGATCTCGGGGTGGACGCCGGCGTAGTTGTCGGAGGCGAAGCCCCGCAGGTCCAGGTCGTGGAGTCGAAGGGTCACGGATTCATCCTAGGGAGGGTGGGGAGAGGGGGATGCGGGCGCCGTTCACGTCCGCCGCTGACGCCGACCAGAGCCGGACGACCTCGTCGGCGAGACGGTCCTCGAGGCCGGCGAGTGACCGGACGACGAACACCGTCGCGGCGGCGTTCGGCGCCTCCTTCCGGAAGCCCTGGGCCACGGCGCGCACCCAGGCGTCACCCGCGGCCTTCGCGGCGGCGTAGTTGGCGGCCCCGGCGGTGGGGGAGTCGACCACAGTCGACGACACGAACGCGAGCCGGCCGGCCGGGGACGCCACGAGATCGTCGTTGAACACCCGCGTGGTGTTCCGGAGCGTGCGGAACGCCCGGTCGAAGAACGCCCAGTCGTCGTCGGACTGCCCCGCGATGCCGCCCCCGCCGCGCCAGCCACCGACCAGGTGGACCAGGCCGTCGATGCGGCCGGACTCGGCGTGGACGGCCGCCGCCAGCGCGGTGACTGCACCGAGGTCCGAGAGGTCGCACGTGCGGGTGGTGACGCCCGGGACGGACGTCTGCAGTGCCTCCAGGGCGTCGGGTCTGGTGCCGACCGCGACGACGGCCGCACCGGCGGCGGTGAGCGCACGCGCGACCGCCGCGCCGCTGGTGCTGGTCGCACCGGCGACCAGCACCAGGCGGCCGGCGAGGGAACCACCCGTCACGCGGCGACGTCCTGGACGGAGGAGGCCCCGGTGATGCCGGCCGTCGACGCGATCACCGTCGCCATCTTCTTGTTGAGCGCTTCGTAGAACATCGAGAGCGGGAACTCGTCGTCGAGCACCGCGTCGGTGTAGCCCTTCGGCGGGCCCGCGAGCGTCTCGGCGGGGAGCCCGCGTGCCCAGGCGGAGGCCGGGTGCGGCGTGAGCGTCCGGGTGAGCATCTCGTACGCGGCGAGCCAGTGCGCCGACTTCGGCCGGTCGATGGAACGCCAGTACAGCTCGTTGATCTCGTCGCTGAGGGCGATGATGACGTCCGGGACCGCCTCCCAGTCGATCGTGAGCCGCGTGTCCGTCCAGTGCAGGACGTCGTGCTGGTGCATCCACGCGAACAGGAGCTGGCCGCCGAGGCCGTCGTAGTTCCGGACACGGCTGCCGGTGATCGCGAACCGGAAGATCCGGTCGAAGACGACGGCGTACTGCACCAGTCGTGCGTGGTCACGGATCGCGCGATCCGCGTCGGAGAGTTCGGCATCGGGCCGGGCTTCGAGTTCGCGCTGCAGCCGCACGCTTTCGCGGAAGGCCGTCAGGTCGCAGCGCAATTCCTCGAGCGAGTAGAGGAAGAACGGCATCCGCTGCTTGATCATGAACGGGTCGAACGGCAGGTCCCCGCGCATGTGCGAACGGTCGTGGATGATGTCCCACATCACGAACACCCGCTCGGTCAGTTCTTGGTCGTCGAGCATTGCCGCAGCGTCGTCGGGGAGGTCCAGTTTCGTGATCTCCGCGGCGGCCCGGACGACCCGGCGGTAGCGCGCGGCTTCGCGGTCCTGGAAGATCGCGCCCCACGTGAACGTCGGGATCTCGCGCATCGCGACCGTCTCGGGGAACAGCACCGCGGAGTTCGTGTCGTACCCCGGGGTGAAGTCGACGAACCGCAGAGCGACGAACAGTTTGTTGCCGAAGTCGCCGGTCTCGAGTTCGGCGATGAAGTCCGGCCAGATCACCTCGACCAGGACGGCCTCGATCAATCGCGAGGAACTGCCGTTCTGCGTGTACATCGGGAACACGACCAGGTGTCCGAGTCCGTCGACGCGGTGCTGCTGGGGCTGGAATGCATTGAGGGAATCGAGGAAGTCGGGAATGCCGAACCCCTCGTCGGCCCACCGTCGGAAATCGCGTTGGACCGCCTCCAGGAACGACGCGTCGTGCGGGAAGAAGGGGGCCAGTTCGGCGATGGCCGGGAGGATCGTGGCCAGGTGCGCGGTCGCGGTCGCGTGGTCCGACTGGTCGGGTACCGAGCCGTCCTCCGTCTGCAGCGCACGGAACGACACGACGGCGGCCTTCAGCCGCAGCCATGCGGGGTGCGTGGCGAGCGCACGGACCGACGCACGGTCCTCGACGACCTCGGGTTCTCCGACGATGGCGTCCTGCGAGAACTTCTGGACGAACTGCGACATGTCGAACCTCCCGTCGTTGGGTTTCCCCCGAGCCTAGGGAAGATCGGCGGACGCATTCTTGCCCGTTCCCGGCGAAGTCGTGCGTGCGCGTCGGTTCTGCGCGCGGCGCTCGGCGCGCCGCGCAAGAAAGTGCCGTTGCGGGCGTCAGTCGGACGTGCGCGGGGCGTTCGAGGCCTTCGTCCGGGCGTCGTCACGGCGGACCCGGACGACGCTGGCGACGGTCGAGACGGCCATCGCGCCGACGATCACCAAGAGGGACACCGTCGTGCTGATCTCCGGCGCCCACTCGATGTGCTCGCCACCGTTCAGGAACGGCAACTCGTTGGCGTGCAGCGCGTGCAGGACGAGCTTGACGCCGATGAAGGCGAGGATGAACGCGATGCCGTACTTCAGGTAGACGAGCCGCTCGAGCAGACCCCCGAGCAGGAAGTACAGCTGCCGCAGGCCCATCAGGGCGAACACGTTGGCTGTGAAGACGATGAACGCGCTCTCGGTGATGCCGAAGATCGCGGGGATCGAGTCGAGCGCGAAGAGCAGGTCAGTGGTGCCGATGGCGATGAGGACGACCAGCAGCGGCGTGAAGTGCCGCACGCCGTCCTCGGTGGTCCGGAACTTCATCCCGTCGAACGTGTCGGTGATCCGGACCCGGCGGCGCAGCACGCGGACGATGAAGCTGTCCTTGTCGTCGTCCTCGTCTTCACCACGCAGCTGCTGGATCGCGGTCCACACCAGCCACGCGCCGAAGATGTAGAAGATCCAGGAGAAGTCCTCGATGAGCTGCGCGCCCACCAGGATGAAGATCCCGCGCAGTATGAGCGCGATGATGATGCCCAGCATGAGGACCTCTTGCTGGATCGTCTTCGGCACGGAGAAGCGCGCCATGAGGATGACGAAGACGAAGAGGTTGTCGATGCTCAGGCTGTACTCGGTCAGCCAGCCCGCCAGGAACTGCCCGGCCGGCTCGGTCCCGGCGAACACCAGCATCGCGACGGCGAACACCAGCGCCAGACCCACGTAGATGCCGACCCAGACCGCCGACTCCCGCAGCGTCGGCACGTGCGGGCGCCGGGCCACGATGAGGAGGTCGGCGAGCAGGATCAGGACGAGCGCGATGATCGAGCCGACTTCGAACACGAGCGGGAGCTCGGGCATGCGGAGCACTCCTAGAGGCAGGGGAGGGACGGGCGGCCGGAGGGTCGCCATCGTTCCAGTCTCCCGGAAAGTCCGGGCCGCTGTGACCGCGCGCTCTGTCAGGCTTGCTCCGTGACCAGTGTCGTGCAGCTCATCCGCTCCACCGCCCTCAGCGACGTCGCCGAGTACGCCTACGCCGCGACCGCCCCCGCCGACGCGCGACTGGTGTTCCTCGCCGGCGCCTGCCCCCTCGACGCCGACGGGGCGACCGTGGCGGTCGGGGACGTCCGCGGGCAGGCCACCCAGTGCGTGGAGAACCTCCGGACGGCGCTCGCTGCGGCCGGAGCCGGAATCGAGGACCTCGTGCAGACCCGCGTGCTCGTCGCGTCGTCACGCCAGGCGGACCTCGTCGCAGCGTGGGAGGTCGTGCGCGCCGCGATGGGGGACCACGACGTCCCGAGCACACTGCTCGGTGTGACCGTCCTGGGCTACGACGACCAGCTCGTCGAGCTCGAGGGCACCGCAGCGGTCGTTGACTGACCGATCGACGGCACGGTGCACCGTCGCGGTACGCTGACGGGGTCGTCAGACCCGGCAGTGGGGCCTGCCGGACCCAACCGCGGACAGCCGCCAACGGTCCCTATCCCGAGAACACCGCACGCGCGGAGACGATCCGGCGTGCTCGGCGATAGGAGCACCGTGCCCGGCGAACGCCCACCCCACCTCCGTTGGTCGATGCTCGGCCTCGTCGCGCTCGGCGGCGCGATCGGCACCGCCGTCCGTGCGCTCCTCGCCGAGGCGTTCCCCGCGCACGACGGGATCAGCTGGACGATCCTGGCGATCAACGTCGTCGGGGCGTTCTGCCTCGGACTCCTGCTCGAGGCGCTCGCCCACCGTGGCCCCGACGTCGGTCGGCGTCGCACGTTCCGGCTCTTCGTCGGCACCGGCGTCCTGGGTGGGTTCACGACCTACAGCACGCTCGCGGACGACACGGCGCAGCTCCTCGACGCGGGGCACTGGACGGCGGGTGGCGGGTACGCCCTGCTCACCGTCGTGCTCGGGCTGCTCGCCGTCGGCGCGGGCGTCCTGCTCGCCGGGGCCGTCCGTCCGAAGCGGGCCGTCCGCTCGAAGGGGGGCGCACGGTGAATGCCGTCGAACTGGTGCTCGTCGCGGTCGGCGGGGGAGTCGGTGCCGGGCTCCGGTTCCTGCTCGACGGCCTCGTCAAGGCCCGGGTGACCGGCTTCCCGCTCGGCACCCTCGTCATCAACGTCTCCGGATCCCTCGTCCTCGGGCTCCTCACCGGCCTCGGGCAGGCGGGCACGATCCCGCTCCAGTCGGTGGCCGTGCTGGGAACGGGCATGATGGGTGGGTACACGACGTTCTCGACGGCGAGTGTCGAGACCGTGCAGCTCCTCCGATCCGGCAAGCCCCGGCTCGCCGTCCTGAACGGCCTCGGGATGCTCGTCGTCTCGGTCGGCGCAGCCGCGCTCGGCCTCTGGCTCGGAAGGAACACATGACCTCGGAACGCCCCGGCGAACTCGTCCTCGTCCGTCACGGAGAGACGGAGTGGTCGAAGAGCGGGCAGCACACCGGCCGCACGGACATCCCGCTGACGGACAACGGCATCGAGCAGGCGAAGCGCGCCGGCCGGTACCTGGCGGACCGCACGTTCGCGTTGGCGCTGTCGAGTCCGCTGCAGCGCGCCCGGGACACTGCGGCGCTCGTCGGCGTCGATCCGGACCTCGACGAGGACCTGCTCGAGTGGGACTACGGCGCGTACGAGGGGCTCACGACGCCGCAGATCAAGGTCCTCCGGCACGGCCCGTGGGACCTCTGGACCGACGGGGTCCCGGCCGGTGACACGCCCGGCGAGAACGCCGCCGAGGTCCGCGTCCGCGTCGAGCGCATCCTCGATCGTGCCCGTCCGGTGCTCGCTGACGGGCAGGACGCGATCGTCGTCGCCCACGGACACGTCCTCCGCGCGCTCGGTGCCGCGTGGATCCGGCTCGCGCCGCAGGACGGTGCCGTCCTGAAGCTCGGGACCGCGTCGGTGAGCGTGCTCGGGTACGAGCACGGCCGCCCGGTCATCGACACCTGGAACCTCCAGCCGCGCGACTGACGTGGGCCGCGCGGCCGCAGTGTGCGAGGTTCCGCGTCCCGTGGGACCCACGCGGCCTCGCACACCGCGCGGAGCCTCGCACACTGCGGAGCCCTCGCACGGTGCGACCCCGGAATCAGACCGTGCGGATCGCGCTCGTCGCGCCGAGCGCCCGGCCCCGGCGACGCTCGATCGCCCGGCCCACCAGGAGCAGCGCGACGCTCACGAGGGCACCCAGGGTGGTCTGCGCGACGCGGTCCAGTGCGAGGAGCTCCGGCGCCTCCGGCAGGCTCAGCCACGACACCGCGAGTGCGAGCGGCGTGAGGAACAGCAGCGTCACGGCGTAGTTCCGGGCGACGAAGATCTCGGCGAAGAACTGCCCGATGACGGCGATCACCACGATCCACCACGCCGAGGGCTCGAGCAGCAGGACCCCCACTGCGATGACCGTGCCGCCGATCGTGCCGATGAAGCGCTGGAACGCCCGGACGACCGTGTGCCGCTGCCGGAGCGCCGGCAGCGTCGACACCACGGCGATGACCGCCCAGTACGGGTGCCCGAGCCACGGGATGGTCTCGGCGACCGCCCCGGCCACGAGGGCCCCGACCACGTTGAGGCCGACGGTCTCCCACAGCGCGGGCGTCCGCAGCACGGCGAGCGAGCGGTGCTTGCGCGGCGCGAGCGGGCGGAAGCGGTGCGGTGCCCGCGGGTGGAACACCAGGCGGAGGACCGACCCGGACATCGCGACCAGCCAGGCCCAGACGACCGAGCACACGATGATCGTCGCGACGAGCGGCACGTCCGACGTCTTGAGTGGAACGAGGGCCGACACCACGAACGCGAACGTCGGGAAGATCGGCTGCGCGGGGATGGTCTGCAGGGCGCTCAGCGTGCACACCGCGAAGACGAGCACCGCGACGAGCCCCACCGTCTGCAACCAGAGCTGCGAGCCGGCGAGCGAGACCGCGACGCCCGCGAACATGCAGAGCGCCTGCATCACGCCGGCGACCCCGGTGGTGACCGCGCGCTGCCGGTAGGGCTCGGTGGCACCGAAGATCGCGGTGAACCCGGCGAACATCGCGAACGCCGCGTACCCGGGCATCCCGAGGGCGATGAGCAGGGCGAGCGGTGCACCCCCGGCGATCGCGGCGCGTGCTGCGCCCTCGAGGTTCACGGTCCGGGTCGAGTGCGCAGGTGTCGTCATGTCGCCACCATCTTCCCACCGCGACAGGTGTCGCGGACCCGACCCGTGCCTCCAGGCCGACCGGTGAAGACGGACGCACGTTGGTATACCAAGCTGCTAGACTCGCCCGATCACGCCGCGACAGCGGCGCCGGACGACGAGAACGAGGAGGTCGAGGTCATGGGAAGGACGCTCGCCGAGAAGGTGTGGGACGACCACGTCGTGGTCAAGGGCGAGGACGGGAACCCGGACCTCCTCTACATCGACCTCCACCTCGTGCACGAGGTCACGAGCCCGCAGGCGTTCGACGGCCTGCGGCAGGCCGGCCGTCCGGTGCGGCGCCTCGACCTGACGATCGCGACCGAGGACCACAACACCCCGACCCTCGCGATCGACCGCCCCATCGCGGACCCGACGAGCCGCATCCAGATCGAGACCCTCCGTCGCAACTGCGAGGAGTTCGGTGTCCGCCTGCACTCGCTGGGCGACAAGGAGCAGGGGATCGTCCACGTCGTCGGTCCGCAGCTCGGCCTGACGATGCCGGGCATCACGGTCGTCTGCGGCGACTCGCACACCAGCACCCACGGCGCGTTCGGCGCGATGGCGTTCGGCATCGGTACGTCCGAGGTCGAGCACGTCCTCGCGACGCAGACCCTGCCGCTCAAGCCCTTCAAGACGATGGCCATCACCGTCGAGGGCACGCTGCGCCCGGGCGTCACCGCGAAGGACATCATCCTCGCCGTCATCGCGAAGATCGGCACCGGCGGCGGGCAGGGCTACGTCCTCGAGTACCGCGGCTCGGCGATCCGTGCGCTCTCGATGGAGGGGCGCATGACGATCTGCAACATGTCGATCGAGGCCGGAGCGCGCGCCGGCATGGTCGCCCCCGACCAGACCACCTACGACTACGTCCAGGGCCGTGACCACGCCCCGACCGGCCAGGACTGGGACGACGCCGTCGCGTACTGGGACACCCTGTCGACCGACGACGACGCCGTGTTCGACGCCGAGGTCTTCATCGACGCCGACGAGCTCGAGCCCTTCGTGACCTGGGGCACCAACCCGGGCCAGGGCGTCTCCCTGTCGGAGAACGTGCCGAACCCCGCCGACTACAGCGACCCGAACGACCAGGCCGCCGCACAGCGCGCGCTGGAGTACATGGACATCGCCGCCGGTACCCCGATGAAGGAGATCGCGGTCGACGCGGTGTTCATGGGGTCGTGCACGAACTCACGGATCGAGGACCTCCGGGCCTTCGCGTCGATCATCCAGGGCCGCAAGAAGGCCGACGGCGTGCGGGTGATGGTCGTGCCGGGGTCCGCCCGGGTCCGGCTCGAGGCCGAGGCCGAGGGGCTCGACGTCGTGATCAAGGAGTTCGGCGCCGAGTGGCGGTTCGCCGGGTGCTCGATGTGCCTCGGCATGAACCCCGACCAGCTCGCACCGGGGGAGCGCTGCGCCAGCACCTCGAACCGCAACTTCGAGGGGCGCCAGGGCAAGGGCGGGCGCACCCACCTGGTGTCGCCGCTCGTCGCCGCCGCCACCGCGATCCGCGGCACGCTGTCCAGCCCGTGGGACCTGGAGAACTCCGAAGCGGAAACCGTCCTGGAAGGGGCCATCTGATGGACAAGATCACCACCGTCACCGGCATCGCCGCGCCCCTGAAGCGGTCGAACGTCGACACCGACCAGATCATCCCCGCGGTCTACCTCAAGCGGGTCACGAAGACCGGCTTCGAGGACGCCCTGTTCTCCGGCTGGCGGCAGGACCCTTCGTTCGTGCTGAACCAGCCCGAGTACCAGGGCGCGAAGGTGCTCGTCGCCGGTCCGGACTTCGGCACTGGGTCAAGCCGCGAGCACGCCGTCTGGGCGCTCCGTGACTTCGGCTTCGCGGTCGTCATCTCGCCCCGGTTCGCCGACATCTTCAAGGGCAACGCGGGCAAGCAGGGCCTGGTCACCGCGATCGTGACCGAATCGGAAGTCGAGGCGCTCTGGGCCGAGATCGAGCGGAACCCCGGGGTGTCCGCGACGGTCGACCTCGTGGGCCAGCGCGTGTCGCTCGGCGATGTGGACATCCCGTTCGAGATCGACGCTTACACTCGTTGGCGGTTGATGGAAGGGCTCGACGACATCGGGCTCACCCTCCGTGACGAGACCTCGATCACGGAGTTCGAATCCCGCCGCTCCAGTTGGCGGCCGAAGACATTGCCGGTGAAGTAGTGAACTCTCTCGTACAGGACGCAGCAGCCGCCGGGGCGCGCGTGGGCCTCAAGTCGGACGAGATCGTCATCCGCGGGGGCAAGCCGCTCGTGGGGCGCATCGAGGTCCGCGGGGCGAAGAACCTCGCGACCAAGGCCATGGTGGCGTCGCTGCTCGGTGACACCCCGTCGATCCTCAAGGACGTCCCGGACATCTCCGACGTCAAGGTCGTCCGCGGGCTGCTCGAGGTGCACGGCGTGCGCATCACCGATCCTGCACGGGGCGAACTCATCCTCGACCCGTCCAACGTCGAGTCGGCGCACTTCGCCGAGATCGACGCCCACGCGGGTTCGAGCCGCATCCCGATCCTGTTCTGCGGCCCGCTGCTGCACAAGCTCGGCGAGGCCTTCATCCCCGACCTCGGCGGCTGCCGCATCGGCGACCGTCCGATCGACTTCCACCTCGACGCGCTCCGCGCGATGGGTGCCGTCGTCGACAAGCAGGTCAACGGGATCCACCTGACGGCTCCGAACGGCCTCAAGGGCGCGTACATCGAGCTGCCGTACCCGAGCGTCGGCGCGACCGAGCAGGTCCTGCTCTCCGCCACCCTCGCCGAGGGCGTCACGGAGCTCCGGAACGCCGCGATCGAGCCCGAGATCATGGACCTCATCGCGATCCTGCAGAAGATGGGCGCCATCGTCTCGGTCGAGCCGAACCGCGTCATCTTCATCGAGGGCGTCCAGTCGCTCCGCGGCTACACGCACCGCGCGATCAACGACCGCAACGAGGCCGCCAGCTGGGCCTCCGCCGCGCTCGCGACCAACGGCGACATCTTCGTCGAGGGCGCGAAGCAGCAGGAGCTCATGACGTTCCTCAACGTCTTCCGGAAGGTCGGCGGCGGCTTCGACATCCAGGAGGACGGCATCCGGTTCTACCGGGAGCTCGAGACCCTGAAGCCCGTCGTCATCGAGACCGACGTGCACCCCGGCTTCATGACGGACTGGCAGCAGCCGCTCGTCGTCGCCCTGACGCAGGCCGAGGGCCAGAGCATCGTGCACGAGACCGTGTACGAGAACCGCTTCGGCTTCACGGACGCCCTCAACGAGATGGGGGCCGACATCGTCGTGCACAAGGAGGGGCTGCCCGGTCACGACCGTCGCGTCGCCCGCCGTCCGTTCGAGCAGGCCGCGGTCGTCACCGGCCCGACGACGCTGCACGCCGCGAACGTCCGGGTCCCCGACCTGCGCGGGGGCTTCAGCCACCTCATCGCTGCGCTGACCGCCGAGGGCGAGTCGCACATCACGAACGTCGGCATCATCAGCCGCGGCTACGAGCACTTCATCCCGAAGCTGCGGAAGCTCGGGGCCGACTTCGACTTCGCTGGTTGAGCGCGGTGTCGGCTCCGCAGTCGGGTGACGGCCCGGCGCGTCCTGGTGACGGCCTGGAGGCGCGTGGTGCGTCCGGCACGTCGGTCGCGACCGGCTTGCCGGTGCCCGGGCGACGGTGGAAGCGCGGGGAACTCAACCGCGCGTTCCGCATCACCGCCTCGGTCGTGATCCCGGTCTTCCGGTTCTCCTCGAACTACCACTGGGTGGGCCCGAACCGCCTGCCGGAGGACGGTGCGTTCGTGCTCGCGCCGAACCACTTCACGAACATCGACCCGCTCGTGGTCGGCACCGCCGTGTACCTCAGCCGACGTGCGCCGCGGTTCCTCGCCAAGGCGTCGCTCTTCAAGGTCCCCGTCTTCGGCAAGCTCATGTCCGGCATGGGGCAGATCCCGGTCGAGCGCTCCGGTCGCACGCGGTTGAGCGACCCGCTCGGCGGCGGGCGGTCGCTCATCGAGCAGGGCGGGGCGATCATCGTCTACCCCGAGGGCACGCTCACCCGTGACCCGGACCTGTGGCCGATGCGCGGCAAGACCGGCGCGGTCCGGATCGCGCTCGAGAACGACGTGCCGCTCATCCCGATGGCCCACTGGGGCACGCAGGGGATCATGGCGCGGTACTCGAACAAGCTCCGGCTGTTCCCGCGTTCGCGCGTGGACGTCATCGTCGGCGACCCCGTCGACCTGTCCGCCTACCGCGGGCGGCCGATCGACCAGCAGATGCTCGTCGAGGCCACCGAAGTGCTCATGCAGCACATCACGGCGCTGCTCGAGCAGCTCCGCGGCGAACAGGCACCGGCGACCCGCTGGGACCCGGCGGCGAACAACCAGAAGGAGACCGGCAAGTTTGAGTGACCAGGGACCGGGCCTCCGCCCGCACGAGGACCACCCGGACCCCGCGGTCGCCGCTCCGGGCGCGGTCGACACCGCTGCGATCCGCGTCGTCATGCAGTCGACCGACAAGCCGCGTGTCGCCGTCATCGGTGCCGGCAGCTGGGGAACCACCTTCGCGAAGGTCCTCGCCGAGGGCGGTGCGCAGACCGTGCTGTGGGCCCGCCGCCCCGAGGTCGCGCGCGAGATCACCGAGACGAAGCGGAACTCCGAGTACCTGCCCGGCATCAACCTCCCGCGCACCCTCACCGCGTCGACGTCGCTCGAGTCCGTGCTGTCCGGCGCGGAGCAGGTCTACGTGTCCGTGCCGTCGCAGTCTCTGCGGTCGAACCTCGCCGCGATCCGTGACCTGCTCGGCCCCGACGTTCCCGTCGTCAGCCTGATGAAGGGCGTCGAGAAGACGACCGGGCTGCGCATGAGCGAGGTCCTGCACGAGGGGCTCGGGATCGACCGCGACCGGATCGCCGTGGCGAGCGGGCCGAACCTCGCCCTCGAGATCGCCCGCCGGCAGCCCACCGCGGCCGTGGTGTCCTCGACCAGCTCGGAGACCGCCAGCGCCGTCGCCGCCGTCGCGACGAACCCCTACTTCCGCTCGTTCATCAACACCGACGTCATCGGCACCGAGTTCGGCGGCGTGCTCAAGAACCTCATCGCCGTCGCGATCGGGATCGTGGACGGCGTCGGCTACGGCGAGAACACGAAGGCCTCGATCATCACCCGCGGCCTCGCCGAGATGACCGACTTCGCGGTGTCGTTCGGCGCCCAGCCGTCGACGCTGTCGGGGCTCGCCGGGCTCGGCGACCTCATCGCCACCTGCCAGTCGCCGCTCTCGCGGAACAACACCGCCGGGCGCCTGCTCGGTCAGGGGTACCGCTTCGACGAGGTCGTGCGGCAGATGAACCAGACCGCCGAGGGTCTGGCGTCCGTCGCCCCGATCCTCGAGCTGGCCGCGGCCAACGGCGTCGACATGCCCATCGTGGGACAGGTCGCCGAGGTGCTCGCGGGTAGGCTCGATCCGCGCAACATCGCGCCGCACCTCACCGAGACCGACGAGCCCCAGGGCGAGTGACCGGTCCGGTCCCGACCACCAGGGGGACTGCCATGCCCACGATCGCTCCCGCGCCGACGACCGTTGCCGTGCTGTTCGGCGGCCGCTCCAGCGAGCACGAGATCAGCTGCGTGACCGCCGGCGGCATCATGGACGTCGTCGACCGGTCCGTGTACGAGATCGTCCCCGTCGGCATCACGAAGGACGGCGCGTTCACACTCCAGCCCGACGACCCGGCGCAGCTGGCGATCCGCGACGGCGAGCTGCCGACCGTCCCGGACAACGGCACGCGCGTGGCCTTCCCGACGTCCCCCGCCACGAACGAGCTCGTCGTGTCCCACCCGGACGGTTCGGTCACGACCGTCGCGGTGGACATCGTCTTCCCGATCCTGCACGGGCCGTTCGGCGAGGACGGCACGGTGCAGGGGCTGCTCGAGATCGCCGGCCTGCCGTACGTCGGCGACGGGGTGCTCGCCAGCGCTCTCGCCATGGACAAGCACGTCGCGAAGGCCGTCCTCGAGCACGCCGGTCTCCGTGTCGCGCCGTGGACCACGGTGCTCCGCCGTGAGTGGGCGGCCGACCCGGTGGACGTCGCCGAGGCCGTCGCGGCGCACGGCTGGCCGCTCTTCGTGAAGCCCGCCCGCGCCGGGTCGAGCATGGGCGTCTCCCGCGTCGACGAGCCGTCGCAGCTCGGCGCCGCGATGGACCTGGCGTTCGAGCACGACTCCAAGGTGATCGTCGAGCCGCGGGTGATCGGCCGCGAGGTCGAGGTGGCCGTGCTCGAGGGTCGTGACGGCGTCCCGCGCACGAGCCTGCCCGGCGAGATCGTCGTCGACGAGGCGGGCTTCTACGACTTCGAGTCGAAGTACCTCGGCGGGGACGAGTCCCTGCTGTGCCCGGCGCCGCTCACCGAAGCGCAGACGGACGAGATCCGGTCGATCGGCGCCCGCGCCTTCGAGGCGATCGGCGGTGCCGGACTCGCCAGGGTCGACTGCTTCCTGACCGACGACGGCTTCGTCGTGAACGAGGTCAACACCATGCCGGGGTTCACCCCGCTGTCGATGTACCCGCGGTGCTGGGCGGCCTCCGGGGTCTCCTACGCCGAACTCGTGGCGGAGCTCATCGAGC
Source organism: Curtobacterium sp. 1544 (assembly GCF_040544915.1). NCBI lineage: Bacteria > Bacillati > Actinomycetota > Actinomycetes > Micrococcales > Microbacteriaceae > Curtobacterium > Curtobacterium sp. 1544. The sequence continues at coordinate 14,572 of NZ_JBEPKX010000023.1, read as the reverse complement.
TGGGGCGCGCAGCGGTCCGCTGACCGGCGGGCTGGTGTCAGCCCTGCACCTCGGACGCGTCGAGGCACTTGTGCCCGTCTTTCGGCAACGTCGAGACAGCGTCCGTCAGGTCCTGGACGACCTGCGACGTGGTCAGGGACGTGTCAATGACCACCTGCACGGCGGGGGAGCGGCCGAACGTCGTGTAGACGATCTGCTTCCCGCGGTCGTCCCGGATCCAGTCGACGCCGCCCTGGTCGAAGCAGGGCAGGTCGGACACCGTCGGCACCGTGACGCCGCAGTGGTAGATCGCCGCCTCCGGGTCGCCCCACGCGGCGGTCGACTGCGCGTTGGTGTTGCGGAGGTCGAACTTCGTGTCGACGGCGGCCGGCAGGCGCACCTGGGCCGCGGCGCACGCGGCAGCGTTCGCGGAGGGTGCGGGAGACATCGCGACGGCGTTCGTGCAGCCCGTCAGCCCGGCGGCGAGTGCCACGACGACGCCCACGATCGCGATCGTCCGGGAGGGTCGGCGCACGGTGTCCATCGACGTCCAGGCTACCGTTCTCGTGTGGACGCGACGTACGACGCCTGGGCCGGACCGACCGTGGGGGACCTCGGTGAACTCGTCGTCCTCGACCGCATCGTGCGACGGCTGCCCGCCGGCTCGCCGCTGCTCGGCCCCGGTGACGACTGCGCAGTCGTCGCCGCCCCGGACGGCCGGTTCGTCGTGACCACCGACATGATGGTCCACGGTCCGGACTTCCGGTGGGCGTGGTCGTCGCCCGAGGACGTCGGCTGGAAGGCCGCCGCCACCAACCTCTCCGACGTCTGCGCGATGGGCGCCGTGCCGTCCGGACTCGTCATCGCGCTCGCGGCGCCCCAGGACACCCCGGTCGCGGTCCTCGAGTCCTTCGCCGACGGGGTGCGCCTGGCCGTGGACGCCCTCTCGCCGGGCTGCGGCGTGGTCGGCGGGGACCTGTCCACCTCGGCGACGTTCACGGTGTCGGTGACGGCGTTCGGTGACCTGCTCGGACACGATCCGGTGCTCCGGTCCGGTGCCCGCGTCGGCGACGTCCTGGCCGTGTCCGGCGAGCTCGGCCGAGCGGCTCGCGGCCTGACCCGGCTGTTCCACGAGGGCGTCGACGCCGCCGGCGAGCCGTCCCGTGCCGCGACGCTCGCGAGCGGCGCCGATGCCGACCCGGACGTCGCACGACAGCGGCGCCCGGTGCCGCCCATCGCCGATGGGCCACTGGCCGCCACCGCCGGTGCGACGGCGATGCTCGACCTCTCCGACGGCCTGGCGATCGACGCCGGGCGACTCGCCCGCGCCAGCCGGGTGACGCTGTCGCTCGAGGTCGCGCTCGACGGTGCTGTCCTCGACGAGGTCGCGCTGCACGGCGGCGAGGACCACGGCCTGCTCGCGACCTTCCCGCCCGACACAGCGCTGCCCGGGGGCTTCCGACGGATCGGCGTCGTGCTCGACCGCGGCGACGCGGACCTCGTGCGCGGGGGTGTCGCCGTGCCGACGACCGGCTGGGACCCGTACGCCGACTGGGACGGTGCCGCCGGCTGACGAGCCGGCCCGCGCCCGCGCCGTCCCGGAACGACATCGTCGATGTCGTACGACAGCGGATTCGTCGCTACCGCGCGCCTGCAACTGTTGCACGGGCGTGCTTGCGACATCGCGGACGTCGTACGACAACGGAGACGTCGCTTCAGGGCGACAGCCAACAGGTGCGCGACGACCGCGCCGCGCCCCCGGCGGCGTCCGCCACGCCTACTCGGCCGAGACGACGGCCTCCCACGCCACGGTCTCGCCGTAGCTGCGCTTGCTGAACGGCTCCAGCCCCGCGGGCCACGCGGGCTCCGCCGAGCGCTTGCTCCGCTCCACGATGACCACGGCGTCTCTCGTGAGGCGCGGCACCAGGGCCTCGAGCACCTCGGCGATCTCGTGCTCCGTGACGTCGTACGGCGGGTCGATGAACACCAGGTCGAACGTCCGCACGGTCCCGCGCAGGTACCCCAGCACGGGCTGCGGCTGCACGTCGATCCGCACGCCCGGCACGCGCTGCTGCACGGCCTTCGCGTTCGCACGGCATGCCTGCGCCGCTGCCGAGGCCCGGTCGACGAGCACGACCTCGACCGCACCGCGCGACGCTGCCTCGAGCCCGAGCGCGCCCGTCCCGGCGTAGAGGTCCGCGACCGAGGTGTCGTCGACCAGCCCACGTGCCTCGAGCGACGAGAACAGGGCCTCGCGCACCCGGTCGCTCGTCGGTCGGGTGCCGGACTTCGGCACCCGGAGCGTCGTGGAACCGGCGGCGCCGGCGATGATGCGGGTCATGCAGCCACCGTAGCGGGCCGTAGGGTGCTCCAGCGGTTGTCCACAGGCCTGCCTGGAGGCGCGGGGCACGTCGGTCCTGCCGGGTACCGTTGACGTGTGGTCACGACCGGAACGACAACCGAGCCGGCGGTGCCGGACCTCGGTCCCGCACCGCTCGACGCGCGGTTGGCGAACGTCCTCGGCGGCCGGACGGCGGCCGCCGTCGAGAAGGCGTTCGGGTACCGCACGGTCGGCGAGTTCCTCGAGCACGCGCCACGCAGGTACGCCGAGCGCGGGGCACTGACGGCGCTCGACTCGTTGGCGATCGGCGAGTCCGTGACGATCGTGGCCGAGGTCGTCGACGTGCGCGAACGGACGATGCGTGCCCGGCGCGGGTCGATCCTCGAAGCGAAGATCGGCGACGGCAAGGGACTGCTGACCCTGACGTTCTTCAACCAGGGCTGGCGGACGAAGGACCTGGTGCCCGGTGCCCGCGGCATCTTCTCCGGCAAGGTCGGCGACTACCGGGGTGCTCGACAGCTCGCGCACCCGGACTACGAGCTGTTCGACCGTGACGACCCCCGGGCCACGGCTGATCCCGAATCCGAGGAAGCCATCCGCTTCTCGCGCCAGCCGATCCCGATCTACCCGGCGACGTCGACGTTGACCTCGTGGCAGATCGCCAAGTCGATGGCGATCGTGCTCGACACCCTGCCCGACGTCCCCGACCCGATCCCCGGTCGCGTGCGGACGCGGCTCGACCTCGTGCCGTTCCGTCGCGCCCTGGAACTACTCCACCGCCCCGAGAAGGTCGCGGACTTCAAGCGCGCTCAGGACGCGCTGCGCTACCGCGAGGCGTTCATCCTGCAGACCGCCCTCGTGCAGCGCCGCATCGCCGCCCGAGCGACGGCTGCCACTCCTCGGACGGCGTCGCCCGGCGGCACCCTCGCGCGCTTCGACGCCACCCTGCCGTTCACCCTCACAGAGGACCAGCAGTCGGTCGGCGCCGAGATCGCGCACGACCTGGCGGCGGACTGGCCCATGCACCGCCTGGTGCAGGGCGAGGTCGGTTCCGGCAAGACCCTCGTGGCGATCCGCGCGATGCTCACGGTGGCGGAGTCGGGCGGGCAGTCCGCGCTCATCGCCCCGACCGAGGTGCTCGCGGCGCAGCACCTCCGGTCGATCGTGAAGTTCCTCGGCCCCGACCTCGCGGCGGAGCTCCGACCGGTGATCCTCACCGGCTCGCAGTCCACCGACGAACGCCGCCGTGCCATGCTCGCGGCGGCGTCCGGCAGCTCCCGGCTCGTCGTCGGCACGCACGCGCTCCTCGGCGACCGGGTCGACTTCGCCGAGCTCGGGCTGGTGGTGGTGGACGAACAGCACCGCTTCGGTGTCGAGCAGCGCGAGGCGCTCCGCACGAAGGGCGTGACGCCGCCGCACGTGCTGGTCCTCACCGCCACGCCGATCCCGCGCACGGTGGCGATGACGGTGTTCGGCGACCTCGACGTCTCGACCATCACGGGCCTTCCCTCCGGGCGCGCCGGCGTCGAGACCTTCACGGTACCGCTCGCCGAGCACCCGGGCTGGGAGTCCCGCATCTGGACCCGCATGGCCGAGGAACTCGCCGACGGGCGGCAGGCCTTCGTGGTGTGCCCCGCGATCGACGACGCTCACACCGAGGACGACGGCGAGCCCGACCCCGAGAGCGACGACGCCCCCAAGCGTGCCCCGGCCACCGTGCTCGCCACGGCGGAACGGATGCGGACCATGCCGGTGCTCGCCGGCCGCCGCATCGAGGTGCTGTACGGCCGTATGACCTCGGAGGAGAAGGACCGCGTCATGACGTCCTTCGCCGCGGGCGACATCGACGTCCTCGTCGCGACGACCGTGATCGAGGTCGGCGTCGACGTGCCGAACGCCTCGATGATGGCGGTCCTCGACGCCGACCGGTTCGGGGTCTCGCAGCTCCACCAGCTCCGCGGACGCATCGGTCGCGGGCAGTGGGCGGGCGTCTGCCTACTCGTGACCGCGGCCGAGGCCGAGACGACCTCGCGGGAACGGGTCGACGCGGTGTCGGCGTCCGACGACGGCTTCGAGCTGGCGCGGGTCGACCTCGAGCTCCGGCGCGAAGGCGACGTCCTCGGCGAACGGCAGTCCGGCGGTCGGTCGTCGCTCAACCTGCTGCGGGTGGTCGAGCACGCCGACCTGATCATCGACGCGCGCGAAGAAGCCGAGCGCGTCCTCGAGCCCGACCCGCAGCTCGAGGGCCACCCGGCGCTGCGCGAGGCCCTGGCCCGGCGGCTCGACGAGTCGGACGCCGCGTTCCTCGGCAAGAACTGATCGAGCCGGACGCCCGGGGACGACCGGTATCGTCACTGCCATGGCGCAGATCGCGGTGGTCCCCGGTTCGTTCGATCCCGTGACCCTCGGGCACCTCGACGTGATCGGGCGTGCGGCGGGATTGTTCGACGAGGTGCACGTGCTCGTCGTGCACAACCCGGACAAGAAGCCCGCCATGTTCGACGCCGTCGACCGGGTGCGCCTCATCGAGGAGTCCTTCGTCGAGACCGGCGTCCCCGACAACGTCCGGGTCGGGGAGTGGACCTCCGGTCTGCTCGTCGACTACTGCCGGCAGGTCGGCGCGACGGTCCTGGTCAAGGGTGTCCGTTCCGGCGAGGACGTCGCGTACGAGACCCCGATGGCGATCATGAACCGGCACCTCGCCGACGTCGAGACGGTGTTCCTGCTGCCCGAGGCGTCCCGTGCACACGTGTCGAGCTCGCTCATCCGTCAGGTCGCCTCGCTCGGCGGCGACGTCGCCCCGTACGTCCCGGCGGTGGTGGCCGCGGCGTTGCACGAGCACACCGGCCGCTGATCGCCGGACGGAACGGGACACGCCCGCCCCTGCCTCGACTCGTGGGCCGGAGCGATGTAGGCTTGTCGATCGTGTCTTCCCACGTGAACAGCCCCTACGCCCTGCGCGTGCGCGACCTCGCGCACCGGCCGGGTGAGATGCGCGAGCACACGCTCGACATCGAGGTGCCGGACGCGATGGGGGCCGGCGTCATCGCCGTCCGACAGGGCGCGTCGATGCAGATCGACCTCCGCCTCGAGGGCCTGCACGAGGGCGTCCTGGTGTCCGGGCACGCGAGTGCCGAGGCTGCGGGGGAGTGCTCGCGCTGCCTCATCGAGATCAGCGAACCCGTCGAGGTCGATTTCGCCGAGCTGTTCGCGTATGATGCCTCGGAGGATTTCGACTTCTTCGTTCACGATGACCACGTGGATTGTGAACAGGTCGTTCGAGATGCGGTGGTGCTGGCGCTGCCGTTCCAGCCGGTCTGCCGACCGGACTGCCCAGGACTCGACCCGGTGACGGGTGAGCGACTGGCCGACATCGGCGAGCAGCGCGCTCACGAAGTCCTGGACCCGCGATGGGCTGCCCTGCAGTCCTTGACGTCCGACAGCACCGACACCCAGACCACCGAGGGTCAGGAGCGGTCCGAAGCCGACCAGGCTGACTGACCGCCCGTCCCTCGACACTGACCACCGACCAACCGAAAGAGAACCACCATGGCCGTTCCCAAGCGCAAGCAGTCCCGTGCCAACACGCACGCCCGTCGTTCGCAGTGGAAGGCCGCGCCGGTCCAGCTCGTGAAGACGATCGAGAACGGCAAGGTCACCTACAGCCTCCCGCACCGTGCCAAGGTCGTCGAGGACTCCGCCGGCACCCCCCTGTACATGGAGTACAAGGGCCGCAAGGTCGCCGACGTCTGATCGGACCGCACGCATGACAGCGACGTCCGGCGTTACGGGGTCCCGCCCCGTGGGGCCGGACGTCGTTCGTCTGCGAGAGCAGCTCGGGGCCGACATCGACCTCGAGCTGCTCCAGCTCGCCCTGACGCACCGTTCGTTCGCGTACGAGCACGGTGGCATCGGGCACAACGAACGCCTCGAGTTCCTCGGGGACTCCATCCTCGGCCAGGCCGTGACCGTGAAGCTCTACCGGTCGTTCCCCGAGCTCGACGAGGGTGACCTCGCCAAGCGGCGGGCGAGCCTGGTGTCGACGGTGGCCCTCGCCGAGATCGCCCGCATGATCGGGCTCGGCGCGTACCTCCGCCTCGGCAAGGGCGAGGAACAGACCGGCGGTCGCGACAAGTCGTCGATCCTGGCCGACACCGTGGAAGCCGTCATCGGCGCCACGTACCTGTCCGCCGGCCCGGACCCGGCGACCGACCTCGTGCTCCGGCTCGTCGAACCGCTGCTGGTCGACCCGGACCGGTTCGGTGCCGCGATGGACCCCAAGACGAGCCTGCAGGAGCTCGCGTCGAGCCTGTCGCTCGGCAACCCGTCGTACCGCGTGACCGAAGCCGGTCCCGACCACGACAAGACCTTCCACGCGACGGTCGTGCTGCAGGGCGAGGACGTCTCCACCGGCTCCGGGTCGAGCAAGAAGACCGCCGAGATGGCCGCCGCGCTCGAGGCGTGGACGCGGCTCTCCGGCCGGGCGGCCTGACCGCGTGCCCGAACTCCCCGAGGTCGAGGTCGTCCGCGCCGGCCTCGAACCCGCCGTCAGCGGTGCGCGTGTCCTGCACGTGGACGTCGTCGACGACCGCGCCCTCACCCGGCACGACGGGCCTGCCGAGGACTTCGCCGACCGGCTGACCGGCCGCACGATCGCCGCCGCGGTCCGCCGGGGCAAGTTCCTCTGGATGCCGCTGCAGCCCGAGCGCGACGGGGACGCTCCGGAGGCCCTCGTCGCGCACCTCGGGATGAGCGGCCAGATCCTGCTGGGTCGGGGGCGCGAGGCGGCGAAGCACCGTCGGATCCTCATCGACGTGCAGCCCGCCGGCACCGACCGCGACGGGACACCGGAGCCCCCGGTCGAGCTCGAGTTCGTCGACCAGCGCACCTTCGGGTCGATGGCGATCGACCAGATGGTCCCGACGATCGACGGCGCGCCCGCGGGGTTCGGCGGTCAGGTCGACGGCGCCGACCCCGACGCCGTGTGGCGCCGGAACATCCCGAAGCAGGTGTCGCACATCGCCCGGGACCCGCTCGACCCCGCGTTCGACGACGACCGGTTCATCCGGATGGCCCGGAAACGATCGAGTGGCATCAAGCGGGTGCTGCTCGACCAGGGCGTGGTGAGCGGCATCGGGAACATCTACGCCGACGAGTCGCTGTGGGCCGCGAAGCTCCACTACGACCGCCCGGCCGACCGGCTGCCGCGGGCGTCGCTGCAGCTGCTCCTCGACGAGGTCCGCAGCGTCCTCGCACGGGCGCTCGAGGACGGCGGCACGAGCTTCGACGCGCAGTACGTCAACGTGAACGGGCAGTCCGGGTACTTCTCCCAGCGGCTGAACGTGTACGGGCAGCAGGGCAAGCCGTGCCCGCGCTGTGGAACGACGATCGTGCGCGAGGCCTTCATGAACCGGTCGAGCCACATCTGCCCCGTGTGCCAACCGCGCCCACGCCCTCGCACGCGTTAGCCTGACGCCGAGCGAGCACCGCCCAGCAGCACGCGAGCCAGCACACCCGGAGACCGCATGTACTTGAAGAGCCTGACCATCAAGGGGTTCAAGTCCTTCGCGCAGCCGACGACGTTCGCGTTCGAGCCCGGCGTGACGTGCATCGTCGGTCCGAACGGCTCCGGGAAGTCGAACGTGGTCGACGCCCTCGCCTGGGTGATGGGGGAGCAGGGGGCGAAGACCCTCCGCGGCGGCAAGATGGAGGACGTCATCTTCGCCGGCACCTCGACGCGCGGGCCGCTCGGGCGCGCGCAGGTGCTCCTGACGATCGACAACGCCGACGGCCTGCTGCCGATCGAGTACTCCGAGGTGACGATCTCGCGCACGCTCTTCCGCAACGGTGGCAGCGAGTACGCGATCAACGGGGAGAACTGCCGGCTGCTCGACGTCCAGGAGCTCCTGAGCGACACCGGCCTCGGCCGCGAGATGCACGTCATCGTCGGGCAGGGACAGCTCGACAAGGTCCTGCACGCCACCCCGGAGGACCGCCGCGGCTTCATCGAGGAAGCAGCGGGCATCCTGAAGCACCGCCGCCGCAAGGAGAAGACCCTCCGCAAGCTCGACGCGATGCAGACGAACCTGACGCGGTTGTCCGACCTGGCGGGGGAGATCCGCCGGCAGCTGAAGCCGCTCGGTCGCCAGGCCGAGGTCGCACGCAAGGCGCAGTCCGTCGCCGCGGTCGCCCGTGACGCCAAGGCGCGCATCCTCGCCGACGACGTGGTCCGGCTCCGCCGTGAGCTGCACGAGCACCAGGAGGTCGAGGCCGGCCGCAAGTCCGAGCGCATCGTCCTGCAGGAGCGACTCGACCAGACGCGGGTGCGACAGCAGCACGTCGAGCAGAGCATGGTCGGCGACGACGTCGACCGCGCCCGGACCGTGGTGCACCGGCTGGAGAGCGTGCAGGAGCGGCTCCGCGGGCTGTCGAGCCTGGCGAACCAGCGCCTGATGTTCCTCGCCCAGCAGGCCGACGCACCACAGCAGGGGCCCACGATCACGCCCGAGCGGGTGCAGGGCGTCCGGAACGAGGCCGACCGGCTCGAGGCCCAGGCGGCCGCGATGACGGGCGGCATGGCGACCGCGGCGCAGCAGGTCCAGGAGGCCCGGGCCGCGCTCGACGCCCTCGACGAGCGGATCGCCGCCCAGGCAGCCCTCGTCTCCCAGCACGACCTCGAGGCCCAGCGGCTCGCGTCCGCGGTGGACGTCGCCCGGTCGAAGCGCGGTTCGGCGGTCGCGGACCGGGAGCGCCGGGAACGGGCGCTCACCGAGGCCGGGGAGCGCGCCGAGCGTGCTGCTGCGGCCCTCGCCGAGCTCGGGACCGACCCGTCCGAGGGCGCGGACGACGCGGCGCTCGCCTCGGCGCTCGAGGCCGCCCGCGAGCAGCAGGAGGCAGCCCAGACCGCTCGCGACGAACACCGTGACCGGCTGCACGCCCTGGAACGCGAACGGGACGCCCTCGACGCCCGCGTGGCCGCGCTCGGCATGTCGATCGACGTGCGTGACGGTTCGCAGGCGCTCATCGACGCCGGTCGCGCCGGCATCGTCGGTCGTCTGGCCGACAGCCTGACGGTAACGCCCGGCTTCGAGGGAGCGATCGCGATCGCCCTCGACGGCCTCGCCGACGCCGTGCTCGCCGACGACCGCACGGTCGCGCTCGACGCCGTCGCGCACGCCCGCTCGGAGGACATCGGCCGCATCGACGTCGTCGTCGCCGATGCCCCCGGCCCGACGAGCGCGCTGCCCGATCGGTTGCCCGCCGGGGTCCGTCGCGCCCTCGACGTCGTACAGGGGCCGCCGGCCCTCGCCGCGATCCTGCGGGACACGCTCATCGCGGACGCCTCCGCTCACGCGGACGCGGACGATGCGGTCGACCTGGAGGCAGTGCTCACCGCCGCCCCGCAGGCGACGGTCGTCACGCGGTCCGGTGACCTGGTCCGTGCGGTCCGCGTGACCGGCGGCGGTGCGCGGGTGACCTCCCGCATCGAACTCGTCGCGGAGCGCGACGACGCCGTGACCCGGCGCGAGGCCATCGCGAGCTACGCGGAGGACGCGGCCACGCGCCTCCAGGCCGCTCGCAGCGCCGTCGAGGACGCACGCCGCCGGGCGGACGAGGCCGACGCCGCGTCCCGCGCGTACGCGAAGGCGACGGCCGAGTACGACCGGGCGAGCGCGTCGACGCGTGCGAAGGCGGAGAACGCCGCGGCCGAGGTGGAGCGGCTCCGGGCTGCCCTCGCTGAGACCGACGGTGCGGTCGAGACGGCCCAGGCGACCCTCGACGACGCGGAACGCACGCACCGCGAGTTCACCGAACGGCCGCGACCCGTGGTCGACGCGTCCGGACGCCCGGGCCTCCAGGACGCGCTCGATGCGGCGCGTGCAGCGGAGATCGAGCAGCGGATCCAGGTCGAGACCGTCCGTGAACGGGTGCGCTCGGAGCGCCGACGGGCCGACCAGTTGGAACGCCAGCTCGAGGCCGAACGCGCCGCCGCCGAGGAAGCCGCTCGCCGCGCGGTCGTCCGACGTGGGCAGATCGCCGTGGCCGAGGGCGTGCTCGCCGACCTGCCCGGGCTGCTCGGCGCGGTGGACCGTTCGCTCGCCGAGGCCCGCGTGCAGCTCGCGACCGAGGAGTCCGAGCGGTCGAAGCGGAACACCGAGCTGCAGACGATCCGGAACGAGGAGCGCGAGCTCCGCGACCGGCTGCAGACCATCACCGACGGGGTGCACTCGCTCGAGATGGAGATCTACGAGAAGAAGCTGCACGTGTCCGGCGTGCTCGACCGGGCGCAGAGCGAGCTCGGCCTGGTCGAGGCCGTGCTCGTCGCGGAGTACGGGCCGCACGTGCCGGTGCCGGTCGACGTGCTCGTCGACCCCAGGGTCCTCGCCCGGAAGCACCGCGAGGCCGAACGTGCCGCGGCCGCCGCGGCGGCGGAGGCCGCGGGCGTCGAGCCCGAGACGGACGCGACCGACACCGAGACCGAGACCGACACCGAGACCGACGCTTCGACCGACGCCGAGACCGTGACGAATGCCGACGACGTGCCCGAGCTCGTCGACGCCGAGTCCACCCTTCCCGGCGGTCCGGCGCTGCCCGAGTTCGACGCCACGGACGAGGTCGACCCCGCCGACGTCGAGACCGTGCCGTACAACCGGGCCGAGCAGGAGCGCCGGCTCAAGTCCGCCGAGCGTGACCTCGGGCAGCTCGGCAAGGTGAACCCCCTCGCGCTCGAGGAGTTCCAGGCGCTCGAGCAGCGGCACGCGTTCCTCGCCGAGCAGCTCGAGGATCTGCAGAAGACCCGCACCGACCTGATGACGATCATCGACGAGCTCGACACGAAGATGCAGACGATCTTCGAGTCGGCGTTCGACGACACCAAGGAAGCGTTCGACGTCATCTTCCCGATCCTCTTCCCGGGCGGGACGGGGTCGATCACCCTCACGAACCCGGACGACCTGCTGAACACGGGCCTCGAGGTCCAGGTGAAGCCCGCGGGCAAGAAGATCGACCGCCTGACGCTGCTGTCCGGTGGCGAGCGGTCCCTGGCGGCGGTGGCGCTCCTCGTGGCGATCTTCACGGCCCGACCGTCGCCGTTCTACATCATGGACGAGGTCGAGGCGGCACTGGACGACGCGAACCTCGGGCGCCTGCTCAGCGTGTTCGAGCGGCTCCGGGCGTCGTCGCAGCTCATCGTCATCACGCACCAGAAGCGCACGATGGAGATCGCCGACGCGCTGTACGGCGTCTCGATGCGGCAGGACGGTGTCTCGGCGGTCGTCGGGCAGCGCGTCCAGAAGCGCGAGCCGGAGCCGGAGCCGGTGGACGCGGTCGCGTAGCGCGCCGCGCCGCGCCGCGGCGCGCGCCGCTGGGCGTGGGCTTTCGCGAAAGCGACAGAATCCCGCCGGGATCTCGCGGCACGGAGTCGCTTTCGCGGGAGTGACCGTGACCGGTCTCCGAGACCTGTCGCTTTCGCGGGCGGGCGGTCGCGACAGGAGACGGACGGGAGGCGGGGGGGCCCCCGGGCCCCCCCCCCCCCCCCCCGGGGGGGGGGCCCCCCCGGGGGGGGGGGGGGGGCCGGGGGGGGGGAACCCCCGCGCGGGGGGGCGGGGGGGGGATTTTGTTGGCGTCCCCCCCCATTTTGGCCCCGGGAGGGGTGCGGGGCCCCGTGTTGGGGGGGGGGCGCCCCCGGGCCGGGGGGGGGGGGGGGGGGGCCCCGGGGCCCCCGCGCCTCCCGTCCGAGGAGGGGTCGCGACTACTTCGCGTCGGCCTCGACCGTCTTCTGCGAGCCCGTCGGCGTGAGCCCGCGCTCGGCGCGCTTCTTCGAGACCACCAGCGACGCGACCGTCGCGACGGCGATCGTCAGCATGATGAAGCCCAGAGAGAACCAGATGGGGATCTCCGGCGCCCACTCGATGTGCTCGCCACCGTTGATGAACGGGAGCTCGTTGACGTGCATGGCGTGGAAGACGAGCTTGACGCCGATGAACCCGAGGATGACGGCGAGCCCCTGGCCGAGGTAGATGAGCCGTTCGAGCAGCCCCGCGATGAGGAAGTAGAGCTGGCGGAGGCCGAGGAGCGAGAACGCGTTCGCGGTGAACACGATGAAGGCGTCCTGGGTGAGGCCGAAGATCGCCGGGATCGAGTCGAGGGCGAACAGGACGTCGGTGAGACCGATCGCGACCATCACGAGCAGCATCGGGGTGAAGAGCCGCTTGCCGTCGACCTTGGTGGTCAGGCGGTCGCCGTCGTAGTCCTTCGAGGTCGGGATGACGCGGCGGAGGATCCGGATGAGGCGCGAGTCGCCCTCGGACGCGTCGTGCTCGCCGCTGCTGCGCGCCTGGGACCAGGCGAGCCAGAACAGCAGTGCGCCGAACAGGTAGAACACCCACGAGAAGTTGTCGATGATCGTCACGCCGAGGGCGATGAACACGCCGCGGGCCACCAGGGCGATCGCGACGCCGACGAGCAGCACCTTTTGCTGGAACTCCTTCGGCACCGCAAAGCTCGACATGATGATCAGGAACACGAACAGGTTGTCGACCGACAGCGCCTTCTCGGTGAGCCAGCCGGCGAAGTACTCGCCACCGGCCTGACCGCCGCCGAAGACGAGGATGCCGATGCCGAACACGATCGCCAGGCCGATGTAGAACACCGACCAGAACGCGGATTCCCTGATGTGCGGCACGTGCGGCGTGCGCACGTGCGAGAAGAAGTCGAACACCAGCAGCGCGAGGATGCCTGCGATGGTGAGGAGCCAGACGTAGAGAGGGACGTCCACGGAATTCCTTCAGGTGAGGGCGCAACCAGGTGGTGGGTACGCCGAGGCCTGAAGGTCTCTTCCGCCGGCGGGCTGTGCTGCTGCCCGACCGACCGGCGCCCCGGGTCCGGATCGTTCCGGACCGTACTGACGGGGACACCGAGGAGGAATACTCCCCTTCGTGTCCCCGAGCATACCGGGCACAGGAGACATGCGCCGCGCTCTAAGCTGGGAGCATGGCGAGTTCCTGGTCACTGTCCTCCCGGCTGCGCGGGCTGTTCCAGCGCAAGACGATCGACGAGACGACGTGGGACGACCTCGAGACGGCCCTCATCGGTGCGGATTTCGGCCCGGACATCGCGGACGAGATCATCGAGGACCTCCACGCCCGCGTCGACCGGTACGGCACCACCGACCCCGCCGACCTGCAGCGCATGCTCCGCGAGGTCCTCGAGGAACGGCTCTCCAAGCTCGACACCACCCTGAAGCTCAGCGCGCGCCCGGCCGTAGTGCTCGTCGTCGGGGTGAACGGCGTCGGCAAGACGACCACGATCGGCAAGTTCGCCAAGTTCCTGAAGACCTACGACCGGACCGTGCTGGTCGGTGCGGCGGACACCTTCCGTGCCGCCGCCGTCGAGCAGGTCGCGACGTGGGCGCAGCGTGCCGGCGTCGACGTGGTGCGGCCGTCGCAGCCCGGGCAGGACCCGGCGTCGGTCGCCTACCAGACGGTCGAGAAGGCCATCCGCGAGGGCACCGAGATCGTCGTCATCGACACCGCGGGTCGCCTGCACACCAAAGCCGGGCTGATGGACGAGCTCACCAAGATCAAGCGCGTGGTCGAGAAGCAGACCGAGATCAGCGAGGTCCTGCTCGTCCTCGACGCCACGACCGGGCAGAACGGTCTGGCGCAGGCCCAGGCGTTCATCGAGGGTGCCGGCGTCACAGGGCTCGTCATCACGAAGCTCGACGGGTCGGCCAAGGCCGGCTTCGTGCTGAGCGTGCAGGAGAAGACCGGCATCCCGATCAAGCTGATCGGGCAGGGCGAGGGCATCAACGACCTCACCGGTTTCACCCCGCACGTGTTCGTGCAGAACCTCGTGGGCTGATTCCGAGTAGCGTCCCTGTCGGCCCGGGCATCCGCTCGGTCTCGTTCCAGGGATAGGAGACCCTCATGCCCGCACTGCTGATCATCGCGATCATCGTCGGCCTCGTCCTGCTCTTCAGCGGCATCTTCGTCGGTGCGCTGAAGTTCCTGCTCTGGGTGGGCATCGTGCTCATCCTGCTGGCGGTCATCGGCTGGCTCCTCCGGAGCATCCGCGGTCGCGCGTAGCGACCGGCTGTCGCGTCTCGACGCGACCACCTGACGGACGGGAGGCGGGGGGGCCGCGGGGCCCCCCCCCCCCCCCCGGCGGGGGGGGGGGGGGGCGGGCCCCCAGGCGCTGGTCAGAACCCCAGTGGGGCCCGCGCGGCGGGCAGCAGGTGGGGCAGGTGGTACC
>NZ_JBEPKX010000022.1:0-61527 GCF_040544915.1 Curtobacterium sp. 1544 | reverse complement strand
GGCGCCCCCGGCGGGGGCCCGGCCGGGGGGGGGGGGTCCCCGCCCCCCCCCCCCGCCCCCCCCCCCCCCCCCCCCCGCGGGTGGGGGGGGGGGGGCCCCGCGCCCCCCCCGCCTCCCGTCTGTTCTGGGGTGACGATTCGGTCGTCTACTTCGACTCGTAGAGTCGGCTGCTCTCGTCGTGCCACTCGATGGCGGTCGCCGCGAGCTTGTCCTTGAACTCGGCGCCGTGGTGGGCGCAGAAGAACAGCTCGCCGCTGGCCATGGTCGCTCGGATGTACGCCTGCGCGCCGCAGCTGTCGCAACGGTCGGCAGCGGTGAGCTGGTGGCTGCTGACTTCGTCGATGGAGAGGTCCTGCACGGTCTGGGTCATTGCTGTGCTCCTCACGGATCGCAGGTGGTGCGGGTTGGTCCACCTATTTCAACACGTGATGCCTGTGAGTGGCGCATTGTGGTGGTCCGTTTCGCTCAGCGCGGATCGACTGTCCCCCGTCCGAGTGTCCGCACGGCAGTGTCGGTGCGCGTCGCTACCATCGGAAGGTGAGCTCCGACTACTCCGCACGCCATCTCTCCGTCCTCGAAGGGCTCGAGGCGGTCCGGAAGCGCCCGGGCATGTACATCGGGTCGACGGACTCCCGCGGCCTCATGCACTGCCTGTGGGAGATCATCGACAACTCCGTCGACGAAGCCCTCGCCGGACACGGTGACGAGATCGGTGTCGTGCTGCACGAGGACGGCTCGGTCGAGGTCCGCGACACCGCCCGTGGCATCCCCGTCGACGTCGAGCCGAAGACCGGGCTGACCGGGGTCGAGGTCGTGTTCACGAAGCTGCACGCCGGCGGCAAGTTCGGCTCCGGGTCGTACGCCGCGTCCGGTGGTCTGCACGGCGTCGGTGCATCGGTCGTGAACGCGCTGTCGGAGCGCCTCGACGTCGAGGTCGACCGCGGCGGCAAGACGTACGCGATGTCGTTCCACCGCGGGGAGCCCGGCACGTTCGACGACTCGAAGGGCATCGGGCCCGACGCACCCTTCTCGCCGTTCACCTCCGGGAGCGAGCTCCGTGTCGTCGGCAAGGTGAAGAAGGGCGTCACCGGGTCGCGGATCCGGTACTGGGCGGACCGCCAGATCTTCACGGCCGACGCGAAGTTCAGCACGAGCGACCTCGTGAGTCGCGCGCGCCAGACGGCGTTCCTCGTCCCCGGACTCGGCATCACGATCACCGACTCCCGGCCCGCCTCGATCGAGGCAGCGGCCGCGCGTGCGGAAGCCACGGGCACCACGGTCGAGACCGGTCCGGTCGTCGAGCGGTTCCGGTACGAGGGCGGGATCGGCGAGTTCGTCGAGCACCTCGCCGTCGACTCCGCCGTGACCGACGTCTGGCGCGTCCAGGGCACGGGCACGTTCACCGAGACCGTGCCGATGCTCGACGACAAGGGACACATGGTGTCCACCTCGGTGTCCCGTGAGTGCGAGGTCGACCTGGCGCTCCGGTGGGGCAGCGGGTACGAGACGGTGTTCCGCAGCTTCGTCAACATCATCGCGACGCCGAAGGGCGGGACGCACCAGGCCGGCTTCGAGTCCGGCGTGGTCAAGGCCGTGCGCGCCCAGGTCGAGGCGAACGCCCGCAAGCTCAAGGTCGGGCAGGACAAGCTCGAGAAGGACGACGTGCTCGCCGGCATGACCGCCGTGCTGACGGTCCGTCTGCCCGAGCCGCAGTTCGAGGGCCAGACGAAGGAGGTCCTCGGTACGCCTGCCGTCCGCAAGATCGTCGACCAGGTGGTGTCGAAGCGGCTGACCGAGATCCTCACCTCGACGCAGCGCACCGAGAAGGCCCAGGCCGCGACACTGCTCGAGAAGGTCGTCGCCGAGATGAAGACCCGCATCTCGGCCCGGGCGCACAAGGAGACCCAGCGCCGGAAGAACGCGCTCGAGAACTCCTCGCTGCCGACGAAGCTCGCTGACTGCCGCTCGCAGGACACCGAGGGCACCGAGCTGTTCATCGTCGAGGGCGACTCGGCGCTCGGCACCGCCAAGCTCGCGCGGAACAGCGAGTACCAGGCGCTCCTGCCGATCCGGGGCAAGATCCTCAACGTGCAGAAGGCCTCCGTATCGGACATGCTCTCGAACGCCGAGTGCGCCTCGATCATCCAGGTGATCGGCGCCGGCTCCGGCCGCACGTTCGAGATCGACCAGGCGCGCTACGGCAAGGTCATCATCATGTCCGACGCCGACGTCGACGGCGCCCACATCAGGACGCTCCTGCTCACGCTGTTCTTCCGGTACATGCGGCCGATGATCGAACAGGGGCGGGTGTTCGCCGCCGTGCCGCCGCTGCACCGGGTCGTCGTGGTGAACCGCGGCAAGGCCAACGACACGCTGTACACGTACTCCGAGCAGGAGCTGCAGGCGGTCCTGAAGAAGCTCGAGAAGCAGGGCAAGAAGTACCAGGAGCCGATCCAGCGGTACAAGGGCCTCGGTGAGATGGACGCCGACCAGCTGGCGGAGACCACGATGGACCGCACGCACCGGACCCTTCGCCGGGTGAACATCACCGATGCCGAGGGTGCTGCGAAGGTCTTCGAGCTGCTCATGGGCAACGACGTGGCCCCGCGCAAGGAGTTCATCCTGGCCGGCGAGGGCCTCGACCGCGACCGCATCGACGCGTAGGTCCGGCCCGAGACTCGCGCTGCGCGACTGATCTCGTGCTGATCGGCGCGAGAAGTGTCGCTCAGCGTGAGTCTCGGCCCGCCCGACGCCGCGACGTGTCCGCGAAAGCGACACCGTTGCGCCAGGGGTTGCCGTCCGACCCGCCGAAGCGACAGTGTGCCGCCGGGGTTCGGCGGGACACTGTCGCTTTCGCGAAGGGCCGGCCCGGGCCCGGGCCCCGGCGCCGCCGCGTGCGGCTGGCCAGCGCGAGACTCGGGCTGCGCGACCGATCTCGGGCCGATCGCCGCGAGAACGGTCGCCCAGCGCGAGACTCAGCGCAACGAGGCGTAGGCGCGGTGCGGCCGCGCCTACGCCTCGCCCGCGGTCCCGTCGAGCGCCGCCGCACTCCCGCCGATCGTGCCGATCAGCGCGTCGAGCGGCGCTCCCGACCCGTCCCGCTTCGACAGCCAGTCCGGCAGTGTCCGGGCAGCGCCGTCGGTCCCCACCGCATGCGGGGGAGCGACGCCCGCCCACGCCACGGTGAGGCCGTCCTCGCCCTTCAGGAAGGCGTGCGCCCGGACACCCTGGGTGGCACGGCCCTTCGCGGGGAACTCCGAGAACGCGGAGACCTTCGCGCGGCCGGAGTCCGTGCCGGGCAGTGCCGAGGACGACGTCGACACGGTGGCGACCACGGCGTCGTCGGAACGGGGGACGGACCCGAACCAGATGACGGACGCACCCGATGCCAAGGCGACGCCGGCGACACCGCCAGCGGGCAGTCCCTGGGGACGGACGGCGGCGGCACCGAACCGGAGCAGCTGCGCGTTCGAGGTGATGAACACGAGGTCGTCCGACTCCGGAGCCTGCGCAGCACCGACGACCGCGTCGCCCGGCTTGAGCCCGATCGCGACCATCTCGTCCTTGTCGGGCCACGCACCGGTCGTGACGCGCTTGACGACACCCTGCGCGGTGCCGATGGCCAGCGAGTCGGGAGCGTTCGGCGACAGGTCGACCAGCGCGACGACGGTCTCGGTCTTGGGGGTGCCGAGGTACTCGGTCACCCGTACTCCGGCGTCGAGCCGCACCGATGCCGGCGGGACGGCCGGGACGTCGACGGGGGAGAACCGCAGCACGCGACCGGTCGACGTGAGGGCACCGACCTGCCCACGCACGGTCGACACGACCGAGGAGCGCAGGGCGTCGTGCTTGGACCGCTTGGGCACCCTGACGATGCCCAGGTCCGACGACGGGATGTCGACACGGACCAGCCGACCGGTCGTCGAGAGCAGGACGCGGCACGGAGCGTCGGCGATCTGCAGCGACTCCGGGTCGACGGCTGCCTTCCGACCGCCCTTGACGGGGGCGTCCGCCTCGGTGAGGAGGGTGCGGCGCGGGGTCGCGAACCTGTCCGAGACCTCGGTGAGCTCGAGGGCGACCTGGGCACGGAGGCGCTCGTCGGACGCCAGGAGCTCTTCGAGCGCTGCGATCTCGGTGAGCAGCTGGTCGCGCTCGCCCTCGAGTTCGAGCCGTGAGAACTTCGTCAGGCGCCGGAGCCGGAGTTCGAGGATGTACTCGGCCTGCACCTCGGACAGGTCGAACACCGTCTGCAGGCGGGAGCGCGCGGCCTCGGAGTCGTCCGACGACCGGATGACCTCGATGACCTCGTCGATGTCGAGGATCGCGATGAGCAGCCCCTCGACGAGGTGCAAACGCTCCTTCTTGCGCGCGAGGCGGTACTGCGACCGCCGGGTGACGACGGACAGGCGGTGCTGCACGTACACGTCGAGGAGCTCGCGCAGCCCGAGCGTCCGGGGCGATCCACCGACGAGCGCGACGTTGTTGATGCCGAAGCCGTCCTCGAGCGGGGTGTGCTTGTACAGCTGTTCGAGCACGGCAGCCGGGTTGAAGCCGCTCTTGATGCCGATGACGAGCCGGAGCCCGTGGTTGCGGTCCGTCAGGTCGTTCACGTCGGAGATGCCGACGAGCTTCTTCGACTGGACGCCGTCCTTGATCTTCTCGATCACGCGCTCGGGGCCGACCAGGTACGGCAGCTCGGTGACGACGAGACCGGCCTTCCGCGGGGTGAGGTTCTCGACCGAGACCTTCGCCCTGGTGCGGAACGAGCCGCGGCCGCTGGCGTAGGCGTCCCGCACGCCGGAGAGGCCGACGATCGTGCCGCCGGAAGGCAGGTCGGGGCCCGGCACGAACTCCATCAGTTCCTCGAGCGACGCCTGCGGGTTCATGAGCAGGTGTTTGGCGGCCTCGACCACCTCGCCGAGGTTGTGCGGCGCCATGTTCGTCGCCATGCCCACTGCGATGCCCGAGGCGCCGTTGACGAGCAGGTTCGGGAACGCCGCGGGCAGCACGCCGGGCTGCATGATCTGGTTGTCGTAGTTCGGGACGAAGTCGACGACGTCCTCGCCGAGGCCCTCCGTCATGGCCATCGACGGCTCGGCCAGTCGGGCCTCGGTGTACCGGGCGGCTGCCGGTCCGTCGTCGAGGGAACCGAAGTTGCCGTGCCCGTCGACCAGCGGCACCCGCATCGTGAACGGCTGCGCCATCCGCACCAGCGCGTCGTAGATCGCGCCGTCGCCGTGCGGGTGCAGCTTGCCCATCACCTCACCGGTGACGCGGGCGCTCTTCACGTGCCCGCGGTCGGGCCGCAGGCCCATCTCGGACATCTGGTAGAGGATGCGCCGCTGGACGGGCTTCAGGCCGTCGCGTGCGTCGGGGAGTGCCCGTGAGTAGATGACGGAGTACGCGTACTCGAGGAAGGAGCCCTGCATCTCCTCGGAGACGTCGACGTCCTCGATGCGTTCACCGTCGGGCAGGCCGACTGCTTCCGTGCGTGCCATGGCACCCTTCTGCGAGACTGGGGGAGATGGGAACAAGCGTACCGACGGCCCCCGACGCCACCGCCAACCTCGCCGACGTCTTCCCGAGTTGCCTCGTCGCGCTCGGCGCTGCGGACGACGCGTGGTTGCGGACCACCGGACTGGAGGCACGGATCACCCTCCGTCCCGCCCGTTCCGCGATCGTCGTGCTGGTCGACGGCCTGGGGGCCGGCGCGCTGGCGGCCCGTGCGGGCCACGCGCGATGGCTCGCCGCCGGCAAGCGGAAGCTGCGCAGCGGCTTCCCCACGACGACGGCAGCGGCGCTCAGCACCCTCACCACAGGCCGCCCGCCCGGCGAGCACGGCGTGGTCGGGTACAGCGGCTGGAACCCGGACACCGGTCAGGTGATGAACCTGCTGAGCGGCTGGGACAGCGAGGTGCCGGCCGACTGGTTCCTCGCCCGGACCCTGTTCTCCGAGGCGCCCACGCTCGGTGTCGACCCCGTGGTGGTCGGTCCGGCCCGCTACCGATCGTCGGGCATGACGGCGAACGTGCTCGGCGGCGCCCGGTACGTCCCGGCGGACTCGATCCCGCAACGCGTCGACGCTGCCCTCGCCGAGACGGCCTCGGGCCGGTCGCTCGTGTACCTCTACGTGCCCGAGCTCGACTCGATCGGCCACAAGAACGGATGGCAGTCGGACCGGTGGACCGCCGCGCTCGAGCTGCTCGACGGCGAGCTCGCACGACTCGACGCACGAGCCGGTTCGGACGTGGGCATCGTCGTGACGGCGGACCACGGCGTGCTCGACGTGCCCGACCACGCGAACATCGCGATCGACCCGCTCCTGCTCACGGACGTGATCGGGGTCGCCGGGGACCCGCGCTGCCGGCAGTTGACCGTCGCGCCGGGCACCGACGTCCGGTCACTCGTCGGTGCCTTCCGTGCGCGCTACGGCAAGAAGGCGTACGTCGCCAGCCGTGACGAGGCGATCGCGGCGGGGTGGTTCGGCACCGTGTCGGACGCGGTCGTCGAGCGGATCGGCGACGTCATCGTCGTGGCCCGAGGCTCCTGGGCGTTCAACGACGACCGCGGCCTGCGCGACGGCGAGGTTCCGAAGCGGATGATCGGCCAGCACGGCGCCATGACGGACGAGGAGACGATGGTGCCACTGCGGCTCGCCGGAGCGTTCGCGCAGTAGCCCACCGGGCCCCACGGATCAGGCCGGGTCTTCGTCCGGTCGCGTGCCGAAGACGATCTCGTCCCAGCTGGGCATCGACCGGCGGTTGCGCTTCTTGCGCTCCGGACGGCCGTTCTCGGGTTCCGGGGCGGAAGCGGGCCGGGCATCCTGCGGCTCGGCAGCCGAGGAGTCGTCCTCGAAGCCCTGGAGCGGGATGTCGACGACGCTGATCGAGGTCCCGCGCGGTGCGTCCTGCTGGTCGCCGAAGGCCGCGGACTCGCGTTCCCCGCGTCGACGGCGCAGCGCCTCGAGCAGGTCGGCGGTCTCGTTGCCCGGGGCGCGCTCCTCGACGGCTGCACCGATGCGGGGGAGCGGTGCACGGAGCGGGCGTTCCTGCACGTCGGGGTTGGTGACGTCCTCGTCCGGCTCGTCGACGCGGAACGCGCCGGAGTCGAAGCGCGTGCCGTCGGTGTCGTGGTGGTCGGTCTCGACCGCACGGAGGCGCGGTGCGATGCCCTCGTCGTCGGTGTGGGACAGGCGGTGCGCATCGCCGTTGTCCGGCGTGAGGGTCGCCGTCTTCGGGTCGAAGCGCCACTGGGCGTCGTGCTCGACCTCGGAGGCGGTGTAGTGCACGCGCACCTGCCAGCCGCTCTCGACGTGCTTCCACGAGGCCCAGCTGACCGCCGTGGCCTCGCCGGCCTCGAGCTTGGCGGTGATCGCCTCGCCGAAGGTGTCGGGGGCCTCGTCGTCGACCGGGCTCACGGCGACGCGGTGTGCGGCGTCGAGGATGAACGCACGCTCGGCGAGCACGGGGCCCTCGAAGCGACGGACGTACTCGACGTCGACGTCGAGCGCCGCGGCGACCTCGGCGGCGTCGGCACCACCACGGATGCGGGCCTGGACGTCCTTCGGGGACACGCGCTTCTGCGGACCGGCCTCGGGGTTCGCCTGCCGGACCTGGCCCGGCAGCGACGAGGTCACGGGCAGCCGGAACTCGGTGCCGCCGTCGGTCGCGAGCAGGAGCGCCCCGGACTCCACTCCGATGACTCTCACGTCTTGCATGGTTCCGCCTTCCGAGCGTCGCGTACGGTCGTGCGTCGTACCTCAGGAGTATGCAGCCGTGGACACCCGTTCACGCGGAGGCGCACGGGCGTGCCGCGGACTGCCGCGACGCGTTTCCGGACGCCGGGAATAGCTGCGCACGACGACGGGTTGCAGCGCCAGAACGACCCGCCGGAGACTTCGGTTTGCGCTCTGGCGAGACGTGGTGCAAACTGTCGCCGCCGATCACCGGCGACGACCTCTCGATACGAGAAATGGATGGGCATGGCCACCGATTACGACGCCCCCCGGAAGACCGACGACAACTCCGACTCGGAGTCGATCGAGGCCCTCAAGGAGCGCGTTCCCGACAAGATGTCGGGGGTCGTCGACGATGATTCCGACAACCCCGGCAGCTTCGAGCTCGCCGGACAGGACCTCAGCGACGTCGACCTCGACGTCGTCGTGCTCCCGCCCCAGGTCGACGAGTTCACCTGCGTCGAGTGCTTCCTGGTGAAGCACCGCTCGCAGCTCGACCACGAGTCGAAGCTCGGCCCGGTCTGCGCGGAGTGCGCGGCGCTCTAGGGGCAGTACCCACGGGAACGTACGAACACGAACGGCCCGTCACCTCCTCGGAGGTGACGGCCCGTTCGCCGTGCCGGCGCCGCGGCGTGGGACGGAACGGGCGGGGCGGGGGCGCGCCGTGCCTCCAGGCCGGACCCGCAACCACGGGACCGACGCGACCCGGACTCAGGAACGCAGCGCGGCGACCACCGCTGCCGGGTCGCGGACGCTGACCAGCCAGTACGGCGTCGGGTCCGCGGCGTCCGCGACCTCGACGCGCACGACCCCGCGCACGTAGCCGCGGAACAGCGTCCACGCGCGAGCGTCGAGCTTCGGGCCGCGCTGGGTGGTGGCCTCGGCGCCCTCGAACGCCTCGGCCGATCCGACGAGCGACCGGGGCAGGTGGGCCTTGCCGGCACGGAACTCGGTGTCCGTGACCTCGATCGTCGGGGCGAGCGCCCAGAGCAGGACGAGCACGCCGAGCTCCATGCCGATCGCGACCAGCACGCCGGCGAGCACGCTGATCGGCAGGAACACGAGGAGGCTGGCGGGGATGACGAGCGCCGTCGCCAGGTAGAGGACGGGCGGAGCCCACAGTCGTTCGCGGTACAGGGTCACGACACCATTCGACCACGACTCCGGCCAGGTCACGGAACGGTCACGGTCTGCACTACCCTCGACACGTGACCGAACCAGTCGACGTGCTCTGGACCGGGGAGAACGCTCCCGGATACGCCCACCCCGGTGACGCCGGTGCCGACCTCGTCTCGACCGAGGCCTTCGTGCTGCAGCCCGGCGAGCGACGCCTCGTGGGCACCGGGCTCCGGATCGCGCTGCCCGACGGGTACGCCGCCTTCGTCGTCCCGCGCAGTGGCCTGGCCGCGAAGCACGGCATCACGATCGTGAACGCGCCCGGCACGGTGGACGCCGGGTACCGGGGCGAGATCAAGGTCGCACTGCTCAACACCGACCAGGCCGCGGCGCACGAGGTGCACGTCGGCGACCGCATCGCCCAGATGATCGTGATGCCGGTCCCGCGCGTGTCGTTCACCCGCGTCGAGGAGCTCCCCGACAGCGTCCGCGGCCAGGGTGGCTTCGGGTCGTCGGGCTACGGTGTCCGGAGCGATGCCGTCAGCGGCACCGCCGACAACGCTCAGGAAGGAACGCGCGCATGAAGTTCGGTCGACGCAAGCGTGACGAGGTCGAGGTGGCCGAGGCCGTCGCCGACGAGGTCGAGATCGCGGACACGACTCCCGAGGTCGACATCGCGACCGACGCCGACGCGGACCTCGACGAGGTGGACGCCGTCGCGCCGACCGACAAGTCCGCTCCTGACGACCGCGCCGACAGCGGGCCGCACGACGAGACCGAGGCGAACCTGGTCCGCCCGTACGTCGACCTCGGCGGCGTGAAGGTCCTGCCGCGCGAGGGCCTGCACCTGCGGCTCGAGGTCGAGGAGGGCTCGCAGCGCGTCGTCGCGGTCGGGCTCGACTACGACGAGTCGACGCTGCAGGTGCAGCCGTTCGCGGCCCCGCGCTCCACCGGGCTCTGGCACGAGATCCGTGCGCAGATCGCCGAGCAGATCGAGCGCCAGGGCGGTGTCGTGACCGAGGTCGACGGCCCGTTCGGCCCCGAGCTCCGCGCGCAGGTCCCCGTCGTCTCGGACGGCACCGGCGTGACCGACGGCGCCCGCCCGGCACGCTTCATCGGCGTCGACGGCCCGCGCTGGTTCCTGCGCGGCGTGATCGCCGGCAAGGCCGCCGAGTCCCCGGACGACGCCGCCGAGATCGAGGACCTGTTCCGCAGCGTCGTCGTGGTCCGCGGGAACACGCCGATGCCGCCGCGAGACCTCATCCCGCTGCACATGCCGAAGTCGACCCAGTCGGCCATCTGACCCACGACCTGCCTGGAGGCACGGTGCCGGACAACGACGACACCTCCCGTCCCGACGAACGCGCGTCGGACGCGCTGCCCTCCTTCAACGAGCAGTTCCGCGC
Organism: Curtobacterium sp. 1544; assembly: GCF_040544915.1. Classification (NCBI taxonomy): domain Bacteria; kingdom Bacillati; phylum Actinomycetota; class Actinomycetes; order Micrococcales; family Microbacteriaceae; genus Curtobacterium; species Curtobacterium sp. 1544. The sequence goes on along the minus strand of NZ_JBEPKX010000022.1, from coordinate 51,270 downwards.
GGCCGTCGCGAACACGGGGCTCGGCAAGGTCGCCCCGGGCGAGGCGCCCTCCGGGCACGCGCTCGTCGCTGCGATCGGCGGCGTCCGCGGGCTCGCCGAGTCGGTGCTGCCGGGGCTCGCGTTCCTCGTCGTCTACGCGATCACGAAGGAGCTCGTCCCGAGCGTCCTGATCCCGGTCGCGATCGGCGTGGTGTTCGTCGTGCTCCGGCTGCTGCAGCGGCAGTCGCTCGTGATGTCCCTCGCCGGGATCCTCGGCGTGGCGATCTCGGCGGGCCTCGCGCTCATCACCGGACGCGCCGAGAGCAACTTCATCCCGGGGATCATCATCAACGCGGTCTGGCTCGTCGGGCTCCTCGTGACGCTCGCGATCCGGCAGCCGCTGATCGGACTGGTCGTCGGGTTCCTGCTGCCGCCGAACGAGGACGGCAGCCACCAGGACTGGCGTGCCGACCCCGCCAAGCGCCGCGTGCTCACGGTGGCGACCTGGCTGTGGGTCGGGCTCTTCGCGATCCGGCTCGTCATCGAGGTCCCGCTCTACCTGACCGCCCAGGTGGAACTGCTCGCCGGCATCAAGCTCATCACCGGCGTCCCGCTCTACGCGGCACTGCTCTGGGTGACCTGGTTGCTCGTCCGCACGGTGTTCAAGCGAGAGGGCGACACCGCCACGGTGTAGAGTTGTCTCGACATCGAGACACTTCTCGTCGGTCCTCCCAGGGCTGACGGGTTTAGGTTTGCCTTGCTGGTGGGACGCCGCGCGCCCCGCTTGGATGGGGGCACACCGATCAACAGGGAGGCGGCACAGTGGCTGCAGTCAACAGCTTCGGCTCGAAGGACACACTGTCGGTTGGGGGTGTCGACTACGCGATCCACCGGATCGACACGGTGCCCGGGCACGAGAAGCTCCCGTACAGCCTGAAGGTGCTGCTCGAGAACCTCCTCCGCACCGAGGACGGCAAGAACGTCACCGAGGGGCAGATCCGCGCCCTCGGGTCGTGGCAGCCCGACGCCGAGCCGGACACCGAGATCCAGTTCTCGCCGGCGCGCGTCGTCATGCAGGACTTCACGGGCGTGCCGTGCATCGTCGACCTCGCCACCATGCGCGAGGCGATGGCCGACATCGGCGGCGACCCGAACAAGATCAACCCGCTGTCGCCGGCCGAGATGGTCATCGACCACTCCGTCATCGCGGACCTCTTCGGTCGCGAGGACGCCCTCCAGCGCAACACCGACCTCGAGTACGAGCGGAACGGGGAGCGCTACCAGTTCCTCCGCTGGGGCCAGACCGCGTTCGAGGACTTCAAGGTCGTCCCGCCGGGCACCGGCATCGTGCACCAGGTCAACATCGAGTACCTGGCGAAGGTCACCTACACGCGCGACTTCGACGGCGAGACCTACGCCTACCCGGACACCCTCGTCGGCACCGACTCCCACACGACGATGGTGAACGGTCTCGGCGTCCTCGGCTGGGGCGTCGGCGGCATCGAGGCCGAGGCGGCGATGCTCGGTCAGCCGGTGTCGATGCTCATCCCGAAGGTCGTCGGCTTCAAGCTGTCCGGGTCGATCCCGGCCGGCGTGACCGCGACCGACGTGGTGCTCACCATCACGCAGGAGCTCCGCAAGCACGGCGTCGTCGGCAAGTTCGTCGAGTTCTACGGCGAGGGCGTCGGCGAGGTCCCGCTCGCGAACCGCGCCACCATCGGCAACATGTCGCCGGAGTTCGGCTCCACCGCGGCGATGTTCCCGGTCGACGACGTCACGCTCGACTACCTCCGCCTGACCGGCCGCGACGACGCGCAGATCGCACTGGTCGAGGCGTACGCCAAGACCCAGGGCCTCTGGCACGACCCGTCGGTCGAGCCGAACTACTCCGAGTACATGGAGCTCGACCTCTCCACGGTCGTCCCGTCGATCTCCGGCCCGAAGCGTCCCCAGGACCGCATCGAGCTGTCGAAGGCCAAGGACCAGTTCGAGGTCGACCTCAACAACTACACGACGCCGAGCGAGCAGACGGACCTCGACGACGCGGTGGAGGAGACCTTCCCGGCCTCCGACCCGATCGCCGCGGGCTCCGCCAACGAGGACACGCACCTGCACGAGCACGTGTACGTGTCCAGCGCTCCGTCGACCGCGTCCCAGCCGACGAAGGTCGCCATGGACGGGGCCGACCCGTTCACGATCGACCACGGCGCCGTCGCGATCGCCGCGATCACGTCGTGCACGAACACGTCGAACCCCTCGGTCATGATGGCCGCCGGCATCCTCGCCCGGAACGCCGCGAAGAAGGGCCTCACCGCCAAGCCGTGGGTCAAGACCACCCTCGCGCCGGGCTCGAAGGTCGTCACCGACTACTACGAGAAGGCCGGTCTGACGACCTACCTCGAGCAGCTCGGCTTCTACACGGTCGGCTACGGCTGCACCACCTGCATCGGCAACTCGGGCCCGTTGCCCGAGGAGATCTCGCAGGCCGTGCAGGACAACGACCTCGCCGTCACCGCGGTGCTCTCCGGCAACCGCAACTTCGAGGGCCGCATCAACCCCGACGTGAAGATGAACTACCTGGCGTCGCCGCCGCTGGTCATCGCGTACGCCCTCGCCGGGTCGATGCACTTCGACTTCGACAAGGACGCGCTCGGGCAGGACCAGGACGGCAACGACGTCTTCCTGCAGGACATCTGGCCCGACGCGGTCGAGGTCCAGCAGGTCATCGACGCGTCCATCGACACCGAGATGTTCACCCACGAGTACGGCTCCGTGTTCGAGGGTGACGACCGCTGGAAGAACCTGCCGACCCCCACGGGCGACACGTTCGAGTGGGACACCGAGTCGACGTACGTCCGGAAGCCCCCGTACTTCGAGGGCATGACGATGCAGCCCGACGCGGTGTCGGACATCTCCGGCGCCCGGGTGCTCGCGAAGCTCGGCGATTCGGTCACCACCGACCACATCTCGCCGGCCGGTTCGATCAAGGCGGACAGCCCGGCGGGCCAGTACCTCGCGGAGCACGGCGTCGACCGCAAGGACTTCAACTCCTACGGATCGCGTCGCGGCAACCACGAGGTCATGATCCGCGGCACGTTCGCGAACATCCGCCTCCGCAACCAGCTCCTCGACGGCGTGGAGGGTGGCTACACCCGTGACTTCACGACGCCGGACGGTGCGCAGTCGTTCATCTACGACGCGTCGCAGCACTACCAGGAGCAGGGCATCCCGCTCGTCATCTTCGGCGGCAAGGAGTACGGCTCCGGTTCGTCGCGTGACTGGGCTGCGAAGGGCACGAACCTCCTCGGCGTGAAGGCGGTCATCACCGAGAGCTTCGAGCGCATCCACCGCTCGAACCTCATCGGCATGGGCGTCGTCCCGCTGCAGTTCCCGGTCGGCGAGTCGATCGAGTCCCTCGGGCTCGACGGCACCGAGGTCGTCTCGATCTCCGGCCTGACCGAGCTCAACGAGGGTCGTACCCCGAAGACCGTGCACGTCACGGCCGAGCCGAGCGAGCACTCGCCGGCGGGCAAGCAGACGATCGAGTTCGACGCGGTCGTCCGCATCGACACCCCCGGTGAGGCGGACTACTACCGCAACGGCGGGATCCTGCAGTACGTGCTGCGGTCGCTCGTCTGACGCGACCACGAGACGGACGGGAGGCGGGGGGGGGGGGGGGCCCCCCCCCCCCCCCCCGGGGGGGGGGGGGGGGGCCCCGCGGCCCCCCCGCCTCCCGTCCGTTGTCGGGTCACGCGCATAGAGTGAGTGGTCAGCACCACGAAAGGAGCGCCCGTGAGCCTGCTGAGCAGCATCACGTCGCCGCGCGACCTGAAGCGTCTGTCGGACGCGCAGATGATGGACCTCGCCGCCGAGATCCGCCGCTTCCTCGTCGCCGAGGTCGCGAAGACCGGCGGGCACCTCGGTCCGAACCTCGGCGTCGTCGAGCTGACGCTCGCGATGCACCGGGTCTTCGAATCGCCGCACGACCCGTTCGTCTTCGACACCGGGCACCAGTCGTACGTGCACAAGCTCGTGACCGGGCGGCAGGACTTCTCGCGGCTCCGGGAGCGGGGCGGTCTGGCGGGCTACCCGCAGCGGAGCGAGTCCGAGCACGACATCGTCGAGTCCTCGCACGCGTCGTCGTCGCTGTCCTGGGCCGACGGGATCTCCCGGGCTTTCGTGCAGACGGGGCAGGCGGACCGGACGGTGGTCGCGGTCGTCGGCGACGGCGCCCTGACCGGCGGTATGACGTGGGAGGCGCTCAACAACATCTCCGACGGCAACGACCGGCGGCTCGTGATCGTCGTCAACGACAACGGTCGCTCGTACGCCCCGACGATCGGTGGCATGGCACGGTTCCTCAGCTCGGTCCGGACCCGTCGTGAGTACCGAGCGTTGTTCGAGAAGTCCCAGGCCGCGGCTGCTCGTTTCGGCGCGCCCGGTCGTGCGCTCTACCGGGGGATGCGCGGCGGCCTGCACGGGTTCCTGTCGCGGTTCACGAACAACGAGGCGCTGTACTCGAACCTCGACATCAAGTACATCGGCCCGGTCAACGGGCACGACCAGCGTGCGATGGAGGCCGCCCTCCGTCAGGCAAGAGAGTACGGCGCGCCGACGATCGTGCACGCCATCACCGAGAAGGGGCACGGCTTCGAACCGGCGCTCCGCGACCAGGCGGACCAGTTCCACGCGGTCGGGCACATCGACCCGGAGACGGGCGAGTCGCTCGACGTGTCGTCGGGGCCCTCGTGGACGTCCGTGTTCGCGTCAGAGCTCGCGGCGGTCGGCGGGTCGGACGAGCGGATCGTCGCGATCACCGCAGCCATGCTCCGCCCGACCGGGCTGCACCTGTTCCAGGAGCAGCACCCGTCGCGAGTGATCGACGTGGGCATCGCGGAGCAGCACGCCGTGACGACCGCGGCCGGGCTCGCGTACGGGGGACTGCACCCCGTGGTCGCCCTCTACGCCACGTTCCTCAACCGCGCGTTCGACCAGGTCCTGATGGACGTCGCGCTGCACCGGGCGGGCGTCACGTTCGTACTCGACCGCGCCGGCATCACCGGTCCGGACGGGCCGTCGCACCACGGCATGTGGGACCTCGCGCTGCTGCAGGTCGTGCCGGGCATCCGGATCGCCGCACCCCGCGACGCCCCGACGCTGCGCGAGGAGTTCCGCGAGGCAGTCGCCGTCGACGACGCCCCGACGGTGCTCCGGTGGTCGAAGGGGCAGGTCGGACCGGACATCCCCGCGCTCCGGCGCCTGGACGACGGCGTCGACGTGTTGCACGCGCCCGACTCCGGAGCCGAAGAGGACGTCCTGCTGGTCGCGGTCGGATCGATGGTCCCGGTCGCCCTCGAAGCCGCAGCACTGCTCGAGGCGCAGGGCATCGGCGTCACGGTCGTCGACCCACGGTGGGTGGTGCCGATCCCGGAGTCGCTCGTCGAACTGTCCCGGACGCACCGCCTCGTCATCACGATCGAGGACGGCGTGCGGGTCGGCGGCGTCGGGACCCGGCTGCGGCAGGACCTCCGCGCAGCGGGCGTCGACACCGGTGTGAACGAGCTGGGGCTCCCGGACGAGTTCATCGACCACGCCTCCCGCTCCCAGATCCTGACCGACGTGGGACTGACCGCGCAGGCGATCGCCCGGGACGTGATCGACCAGGTCGTCGGGACGAAACTGCCCCAGGCGAAGCCGGCGCGGTCGCGTTCGTCCGTCGACGGCTGAGCCGCCGACTGCGCGACCGGCCGTCAACGGTGGAGCCGCAATCGCGCCCCGTCACGAACATCGCGCCCCGTCGTGACGGGGCGCGATGTTCATCTGCGGGCGCCATCGCGAGCGCCGCGCTCCGTCAGCGGGAGGCGGGGCCGACGATCAGCGGTTCGTGGAACGAGCTGCCGAACACACGCTCCGAGGCCCCGGAGCGGTCGAGGTACGGGCTGATGCCACCGGCCTGGAACGGGTAGCCCGCGCCGAGGATCAGACCGAGGTCGATCTCCTCGACGTGTTCGACGACGTGGTCCTCGAGCATCCGGTGCACCTCATCCGCGAGGGCGTCCTCGAACCGCTGCTGCATCGTCGCCGCGTCCACGGGCGCTGCGTCCTTCTTCGCCGGTGCGACGAGCTTCACGGCAGCCGGGTCGTACCCGGTCGCGTTGCCCTTCTTGTCGCGGGTGAGGATGTGCCCGAACTCGGCGATCTTCTTCAGGCCGTCGCCAGGGTAGAAGCGCTCCGGCCAGGCAGCGTGGTGCGAGTCGAGCACGTGCGCACCGACCGGCAGCCCGACGAGTTCGAGCAGCTCGAACGGCGACATCGGGAGCCCGAGCGGTGCCGCTCCCTGCGCGACGACGTCGAACGAGGTGCCCTCCTCGACGCCGCGCATCGCCTCGCCGAGGACCCGCGCGAGCACCCGGTTGACGACGAAGCCCGGCTGGTCGGCGGTGATGATCGCGGTCTTCTTGAGGGTCTTCGCGACGGCGAGTGCCGTGACGAGGGCCTCGTCCGAGGTCTTCGACGCTCGCACCACCTCGAGCAGCGGCATGACCGCGACCGGGTTGAAGAAGTGGAACCCGACGAGGCGCTCCGGGTTGGTCAGCACGGACGCCATCTCGTCGACCGACAGCGACGACGTGTTCGTCGCGAGGATCGCGTCCGGGGCGACGACCTGCTCGATCTTCCGGAAGACGTCCTGCTTGACGCCCATCTCCTCGAACACGGCCTCGATCACCCAGTCGGCATCCGCGAACGCGTCGTAGGAGACAGAGCCGGACACGAGCGCCTTGATGCGGTTCGCGTCGTCGGGGGAGACCCGGCCCTTGTCGAGCAGCTTGTCGACCTCGCCGCGGATCCGGTCCACGCCGGCGTCGACGCGGCTCTGGTCGACGTCCGTGATGACGACCGGGACGCCGAGGCGGCGGGCGAAGAGCAGCGCGAACTGGGACGCCATGAGGCCGGCGCCGAGCACGCCGACCTTCGTGATCTTCTTCGGTTCGACGCCCTCCGGTGCACCGACCGGACGCTTCGCGCGCTTCTGGACGAGGTCGAACGCGTACATCGACGCGGCGAACTGGTCGCCGGAGATGAGGTCGGCGAGGGCGTCGTCCTCGTCGGCGAACCGCTCGTCCAGCGACCCGGACTTCGCCGACGCGACGAGGTCGAGCGCGCGGAACGGCGACTTCGGGACGGTGCCGATCTTCGACGCCACCTGGCCGCGGGCGACCTTGACGACTGTGCCCCACGCGGCCTTCTCGATCATGCCGGGCTCGTTCTTCCGGACGACCTTCGTCCGACCGGAGACCACGCCGTCGACCCACGCCACCGCGGAGGGCAGGAACGTGACCGACGGGATGAGCGCGTCGCCGATGCCGAGCTCGACCGCGGCGGGCCCGTCCATCAGGCGGTTGTTCTTGAGCGGGTTCTCGACGATGACGCGGAGCGCCTTCTCCGGACCGATCAGGCGGGGGAGCAGCGTGGCGCCGCCCCAGCCGGGGATGATGCCGAGGAAGACCTCGGGCAGCCCGATGCCCTGCGCCGCCGACGAGAACACGCGGTACGTGCAGTGCAGCCCGATCTCCAGGCCACCGCCGAGGGCGATGCCGTTGATGAACGCGAACGACGGGACGCCGAGGTCGGAGAGCTTCCGCAGCGTGGCGTGCCCGAGGGCGGCGAGGTCGTGCGCGGCTTCCCGCGACGGCACGGCGGCCGCCTGGGAGAGGTCGGCCCCGGCGGCGAAGCAGTACTCCTTGCCGGTGATCGCGACGGCCTGCACCGTGCCCGCGGACGCCTCGGTCTTCAGGGTGTCGAGCACCCCGGAGAGCTCGTGCAGCGTGCGCGGCCCGAGGGTGTTCGGCCGCTTGTAGTCCTTGCCGTTGTCGAGCGTGATGAGCGCGAGCGTGCCACCCGAGGGCAGCGCGACGTGCTTGAGGTACGAGTGGGTGACGACCTCGTCCTCGCTGAGGGCGAGGAGCCGGTCGTTGTCGACGATGGTCATGCTCAGGCCGCCTTCCGTGCCGCGGACTTGCTGAAGTTCGGGTTCTCCCAGATGACGGTGCCGCCCTGGCCGAGCCCGATGCACATCGTGGTGATGCCGTACCGGACGTCGGGGCGCTCGGCGAACTGCGCCGCGAGCTGGGTCATCAGGCGGACACCGCTCGAGGCGAGCGGGTGCCCGACGGCGATCGCGCCACCCCAGGCGTTCACGTTCGTGGAGTCCTGGTCGATGCCGTAGTTGTCGAGGAAGGCGAGCACCTGCACGGCGAACGCCTCGTTGATCTCGAACAGCCCGATGTCGTCGATCGTCAGACCGGCCTTGGCGAGGGCCTTGTCGGTCGCGGGGACCGGGCCGATGCCCATCACCTCGGGGTCGACACCCGCGAACGCGAACGAGACCATGCGCATCTTCGTCGGCAGGCCGTGCTGCTTCGCCGCGTCGGCCGACGCGAGCAGGCTCATCGTGGCGCCGTCGTTCAGGCCGGCCGCGTTGCCGGCGGTGATCCGTCCGTGGGACCGGAACGGCGTCTTCAGGGCGGCCAGTGCCTCCAGGGTGGTGCCGGGCCGGGGCGGCTCGTCACTGGAGACGATGTCCCAGCCCTCGCCGGTGTTGACCTCGACCGGCACCAGGTCCGGCTGGAGCTTGCCGGCGGCCCACGCGGCGGCGTAGCGCTGCTGGGACTGGACGGCGTAGGCGTCCGTGCGGTCCTTGGTGATCGCGGGGAAGCGGTCGTGCAGCCGCTCCGCGGTCTTGCCCATCACGAGTGCGTCGCCGTTGACCATGCGCTCCGCGATGAAGCGGGGGTTCGGGTCCGAGTTGAAGCCCATCGGGTGGCGGCCCATGTGCTCGACCCCACCGGCGATCGCGACGTCCGCCGCGCCGAAGGTGATCGCTCCGGCGAGCGTCGTGACGCTCGTCATGGCACCGGCGCACATCCGGTCGATGGCGTACCCGGGGACCGTCTTCGGGAGGCCCGCGAGCATCCCGACGGTCCGGCCGAGGGTGAGTCCCTGGTCGCCCTGCTGCGTGGTGGCCGCCACGGCGACGTCGTCGACCGCGGCCCCGTCCAGCGAGGCGTTCCGGTCGAGGAGTCCGCGCATCGCGTGCACCGCGAGGTCGTCCGCGCGGGTCTTCCAGAACACCCCCTTCTCCCCGGCTCGTCCGAACGGTGTCCGAACGCCGTCAACGAAGACGACGTCTGCTGCCTTTGGCAATCTGGGCCTCCAGATCCTCATCGATCAGGTCGGGGCACGTTCCGCCCCGACCGGCCGGGACGTACCCGGCATGCAGGGTCGACGCTATGCCCCGACCCTGTGCGGACGCATGCCGGTTGGGGCGTTCCTACGACTCCGTGTTGCTCTCGGCAGCAGGCGCCTGTGCAGCAGCGACAAAGGCGTGCGCGATGATCGACGCGGTCTCCTCGACCTGCCACGGGCGGGCGTCGTGCGAGGCGAGTGCGGCCCCGACGGTCTCGGTGGCGATCGGCTGCGGCGGCTCCCACGACACCACGCGGAGCGTCTCCGGGGTGAGCAGGTTCTCGACGGGCAGGTCGAGCTCCTCGGCGCGCGTGACGACCGCCGCGCGTGCGGCCTTGTACCGGCGGTCGGCGGCCGGGTTGCGGTCCGCCCAGGCGCGAGGCGGCGGCAGCGTGGCCTCGCCCGTGCCGCGGAGCTTCGGGAGGTCCTCGGTCGTGCGGCCGTCCTCGACGGCGGCCCACCAGCGGTCGAGTTCGGAACGGCTGGCGCGGCCGGTGAAGGCCTTCACACCGCTCAGCTCGCCCTTCGACGCCGGGTTGGCCGCGGCGGCCGCGACGATCGCCGAGTCCGGGATGGTGCGGCCGGGCGCGATGTCGGTCTCGCGGGCGTAGGCGTCCCGCGCGGTCCAGAGCGACCGGGCGATCGCCAGCGCACGGGTCCCGCGCAGCGCGTGCATCCCGGACAGCCGGCGCCACGGCTCGGCCTTCGGGGGCTTCGGTGCCCGGGTCAGCACGGCCGCGAACTCCTCCTCGGCGATCCGGGACTTGCCGGCCTCGTCGAGCTTCGCCGCGAGTGCGTCGCGGAGGTCGGGGAGCAGCTCGACGTCGAGCGAGGCGTACACGAGCCAGGACTGGGGGAGCGGGCGGGTCGACCAGTCCGCGGCGGAGTGCGCCTTCGCGAGCGTGATGCCGAGCAGCTGCTCGACGACCGCCCCGAGCCCGACGCGCGGGAAGCCGGCGATCCGTGCGCCGAGCTCGGTGTCGAAGATGCGGGTGGGGACGAGGCCGACTTCCTGGAGGCAGGGGAGGTCCTGCGAGGCGGCGTGGAACAGCCACTCCTCGTCGACGATCGCGTCCTGCAGCTCGGAGAAGTCGCCGATCGGGATCGGGTCGAACAGGAACGCACCGGCGCCGCGGCGGAACACCTGGATGAGGTACGCCCGCTGCGAGTAGCGGTACCCGCTGGCGCGCTCGGCGTCGAGGGCGACGGGTCCGTGTCCGGCCGCGATCGCGGCGACGGCCTCCAGGTACTCCTCGCGGTTCTCGATGACCTTCACTGCGTCATGCGAGTCCTCGAAGGCGGGGTCAGTCACGGGCGAGCCTCCTCGGGGCCAACAGGGTCACGCCGTCCGACGCGGGCGGCAGACCGGCGAGCATCGCCACGATCTCCTCCCAGGCCTCGACGTGTGCGGTGAGGTCGTCCCCGCGCGGGGTCCACGAGGCACGCAGCTCGAGCTGCGCCCCGTCGCCCTGCGCCGCGAGGTCGCCGTAGCCGCGCGAGATGATCTTGGTCGCCGTGCCCGAGGCGTGGTCGTAGGTGGCTCCGTGCGCCGCCAGGGCGTCCACGAGCCAGCTCCACGTCACGTCGGCGACGAACTCGTCGACGCCGATCTCGGGTTCCAGCGGTGCCTGGGCGAACGTCACGATGCGGAACGAGCCGCCCCAGCCCTCGGGTTCGTCCGGGTCGTGCAGGGCGATGAACCGGCCCGTGCCGAGGTCGGAGTCGATGCCGTGCGCAGCGCCCGAGACGTCCGCCGCGAGGGCGATCGAGAAGGGCGCGATGCGCGAGGGCGAGGGGATCTCGGTGATCGTCGTCTCGGCGCGGGTGCCACCCGACGCCACGAACGCACGGAGCCGCGCGAACGCGTCGGGCTCTCGGGTTTCGGACACGAATGCAGACTAGGCTCCGGACCATGTCCCGATCCGCGCGACCCGCCGAGGACGTCGTCCAGGAGACCGCACGATCGGCCGGGTTCGTCGCACTGGGAGCGGGCATCGCAGCGGCCGCCGTCACCACCGCGGTGATCGGCGGGTTCGTCGCGGCGGTGGCCCGGGCGGTGGTCACCCCCGACCGCAAGCGCACCGAGCGCGTCCCGATCCACGCCGTCGACCCCGTTCGGAAGACCGTGACGCTCGAGCGCACCGCCGACACCGAGCTGCAGGGCCGCTACAGCCTGTGGTTCGGCGGCGGCACCGGGCACATGCGCGTCGGCGAGGTCCTCGGCACGACCGACACGACCGTGACCCGTCGCATCATCGCGATCGACGCCGGCGACCCCACGGCAGCGCGGCGGGGTCGCTGGGGTGGCTGGTTCTACCTGACCCCCGGTGAGCTCGACGTCCCGGTCGAGGACGTCGACGTCTCCACCCCGAACGGCCCGGCGCCCGCCTGGGTGATCCGCGCTGACGACCCGGAAGCACCGTGGGCCGTCCTCGTGCACGGCCGCGGCGTGACCCGCGCCGAGACGATCCGCGCGGTGCCGGTCTTCCGGGCGGCGGGGTACTCCGTGGTGCTGGCGAGCTGGCGGAACGACGGCGTCGCCCCGCGGAGCGTCGACGGCCGCTACGGCCTGGGCAGCACCGAGTGGGAGGACATCGACGCCGTCCTCCGCTGGGTCTCCGGCCAGGGTGCGTCGAGCGTCGTGCTCATGGGCTGGTCGATGGGTGGCGCGGTCGTGCTGCAGACCCTCGTCCGCTCACGGTTCGCGGGACTCGTCGACGGCATCGTGCTCGAGTCGCCCGTCGTCGACTGGCACGCGGTCCTCAAGTCCCAGAGCCAGCTGCTCCGCCTGCCGCGGCCGGTCCGCAAGGTCGCCCAGCGGCTCCTCCGCACGCCGGTCCTGCACCGGCTCACGGGTCTGCACCAGCCCGTCGACCTGCGCGAGCTCGACATGGTCGCGCGCGCCGACGAACTGCACGTCCCCATCCTGCTCATGCACAGCGACGACGACGGATTCGTCCCGTCCTCGGCGTCGCACGCCCTGGCCGAGGCCCGCCCGGACCTCGTCCGGCTGGAGATCCAGACGACCGCCCGGCACACGAAGCTCTGGAACCACGACGCCGACTGGTTCGATGCCCGCATCCTCGCGTGGCTGACCGAGGTCGTCCAGCGGGACGGCGCGGCCAGCGCGCGGTAGACGCGACTGCAGGACGGACGGGAGGCGCGGTGCCAGCTGGCACCGCGCCTCCCGTCGGTCGGTGGAACGGCCCGCAAGGTCGCGCCCCGATGCGAACATCGCGCCCGATCACACACGGGCGCGATGTTCGCCGACGGGCGCGATTCCGGGTCGCGCCTCGGCTGCCTGCCGGTCGGATCTACGCGACCGCGGCCTGCGTCTTCACCTGCCGCTGCACCCGACCCAGCATCCCCACCATGCCGCGGATCCGCAGCGGGCTGACGGCCTCGCTCAGCCCGATCGTCAACGGGTAGTCCGTCGGGACGGCGAGCACCTGCTCGACCGTCAGCCCGGAGAGCCCCTGCGCCAGGATCGACGCGAAGCCGCGCGTGGTCGGCGCCTCGCGCGGTGCCGTGGCGTGCATCCGGACGATCCCGGGAGCGTCGCCGTCCTCGCCCACGGTGACCGTGATGAAGACGGGCGACTGACACTCCTCGACGCGTTCGAGTTCGTCCTCGTGCCCCTGCAGGCGCTCGGGCAGCGCCGGGAGCTCGTTCGAGAACTCGAGGAGCAGCTGCAGGCGGTCCTGCTGGGAGAGCTCGAGGAAGTCGTCGCGGATCTCGGCGAGGGACTGGGGGAGTGCGTCGGTCATCGGTCGGTGATCGTACCCGGTTCGGTGCCGACGGCGATCGGGACGCGGACGGCGCTGCCCCACTCGGTCCAGGAGCCGTCGTAGTTGCGGACGTTGTCGTACCCGAGCAGGTGCTGCAGGACGAACCAGGTGTGGCTCGACCGCTCGCCGATGCGGCAGTAGGCGATGACCTCGTCCGCGTCGCCGATGCCGGCGCCGTCGCGGTAGATGGCGTCGAGCTCCTCGCGGGTCTTGAAGGTGCCGTCCGGTGCGGCTGCGGTGGCCCACGGGATGTTCACGGCGGTCGGGACGTGGCCGGCGCGGAGGGCGCCCTCTTCCGGGTAGTCGGGCGCGGTGGTCCGCTCGCCGGAGTACTCGGGCGCGCTGCGGACGTCGATGAGGGGCTTGCCGAGGTGCGCCAGGACGTCGTCCTTGTACGCGCGGATCTCGGTGTCGACCCGGTCGACGACGGGGTACTCGGCGGGGGTGACGACGGTGGCGTCCGTCGTGAGTGCGCGGTCCTCGGCGATCCACTTGGCACGGCCGCCGTCGAGCAGGCGGACGTCCTCGTGCCCGAAGAGGGAGAAGACCCAGAGGGCGTAGGCGGCCCACCAGTTGTTCTTGTCGCCGTAGATGACGACGGTGGTCTCGCGACCGATTCCCTTGCTGCTGAGGAGTGCGGCGAAGGCCTCACCGTCGATGTAGTCGCGCTGCACGGGGTCGTTGAGGTCCGTGTGCCAGTCGATCTTGACCGCACCGGGGACGTGGCCCGTCTCGTAGAGCAGGACGTCCTCGTCGGACTCGACGACGACGAGGTCGGGGGTGCGGGCGTCGAGCTGTTCCTGCAGCCACTCGGTGGAGACGAGTCGTTCCGGGTGCGCGTAGGCGGTGAACTTCTCGGACGTGTCGACCGGTGCGGTCATGGTGGGCTACCTCCAGGTGGTCATCCGGCACCGGACTAGGATCGGTCGTCGGTGCCTGTGGGCAACGGTACGCGGACGTACCGTGCCCCTGACGCAACGTGACACCCCACGACATGCTTCCCGAAAGGGCCTTCCGATCTCCGTGAGCACAGCGCCTGAACACCTCGTCGACCGTGACCCGCAGGTGACCCCGCAGCAGATGGCTGCCTCGCTCGTCCCGCCGCCCCAGTTCGCGGACGCCTCCTTCGCCTCGTACCGACCGGACGCGGACTACCCGTCGCAGGCGTCGGTGCGGGACGCGGTGGAGGCCTTCGTCGCTGCGGGCCCCGCGGACCAGCCCCGCCGGGGTCTGTTCGGGCGGCGTCGCGCGGCTGTGTCCGACACGCCTGCGAAGTCCGGCGTCTACCTCGACGGCGGGTTCGGCGTCGGCAAGACCCACCTGCTCGCCGCCGCGTACCACGCCGCCACGGGGCGCAAGACGTTCGGCACCTTCATCGAGTACACGGCGCTCGTCGGGGCGCTCGGGTTCCAGGGCACGGTCGACCTGCTCCGCGGGACGTCGCTCGTCTGCATCGACGAGTTCGAGCTCGACGACCCGGGCGACACGATGGTGATGACGCGGCTCATCAAGGAGCTCACCGAGACCGGCACCCGCTTCGCGGCGACGTCGAACACCCCGCCGGGCGCGCTCGGTGAGGGCCGGTTCGCCGCGCAGGACTTCCTGCGCGAGATCCAGGCGATGTCCGACCGGTTCGACACGATGCGCATCGACGGCCTCGACTACCGCCGCCGCGCCGTCGACGAGTCCGCCGGGGTCGTCGCCGACGTCGAGGGGGCCCTGCCAGCGGGCACGGTCACGCTCGACGACTTCCGGGCCGTGGTCGGACACCTCGCGTCCGTGCACCCGTCGAAGTACGTCGCGATGGTCGAGGACCTGGACGCCGTGGGACTCACCGACGTCCAGGCGTTCACCGACCAGACCGACGCCCTGCGCTGGGTGGCGCTCGTCGACCGGCTGTACGACGCGCAGGTCCGGATCGTCGCGTCCGGGACCCCGCTCGACCAGGTGTACCCCGACACGATGCTGAACGGCGGGTACCGCAAGAAGTACCTGCGTGCCGCGAGCCGTGTCGTCGCGCTGACCCGGGCCGTGGACTGAGCCACCTGCCGGGCCCGTGGCGGCGCACCTGGGCCGCGCCGCGCCTCCAGGCGGTGTTGCGCGACGGGTGTCGAACACCGTCCGGACGGACTGCGGATGCTCCTGGCCCCCGTCCAGGGGACTGCCCGGGTGACGAAACACGACGTTTACACAGCGCGTCGTCGCGTTACACCCGCGAAACACTTCGTGCCTCCTCGTGAAACCTCACCTCGCCAGACTCGGTGACACCCGACGCGGACCAAGAGCCGCTGGTGCAATCGAGAGGTGAACAGATGCTTGATCAGGGCAACACGACGTTCGTGTTGGTCATGGCGGCGCTGGTGTTGTTCATGACACCCGGCCTGGCCTTCTTCTACGGCGGTCTGGTGAAGGCCAAGTCCGTCATCAGCATGATGATGATGTCCTTCGGGGCGATCGCCCTGGTGAGCGTCCTCTGGGTGCTCTACGGCTACGCGATCGCCTTCGCCAACCACGGTGACGGCACGGCGGTCTCCGGTGTCGTCGGCTTCTTCAGCATCGACTGGAACCAGATCGGCCTCGGCCAGGCGTTCGAGGAGGCCAAGGCCTCCACGATCAACGCGGCGTACCCCTCGATGGCGTTCGTCGGCTTCCAGGCCACCTTCGCGATCATCACGGTCGCCCTGATCTCCGGCGCGATCGCCGACCGTGCCAAGTTCGGCGCGTGGATGGTCTTCGCCGGCGTGTGGGTCACGGTCGTCTACTTCCCGGTCGCCTCGTGGGTCTTCAACCTCACCTCGGGCTGGGCAGCGACCTGGGGCGTCATCGACTTCGCCGGTGGCACCGCGGTGCACATCAACGCGGGTGCTGCGGGTCTCGCCCTGGCGATCGTCCTCGGCAAGCGCGTCGGCTTCGCCAAGGGTGCGCACAAGCCGCACAACCCGCCCTTCGTCCTCCTCGGTGCCGCGATCCTGTGGTTCGGCTGGTTCGGCTTCAACGCCGGGTCCGAGGGTGCTGCTGACGGCATCGCCTCGATCGCCTGGGTGAACACGCTCGCCGCCCCGGCCGCCGCCATCCTCGGTTGGCTGCTCGTCGAGAAGCTCAAGGACGGCAAGGCCACCTCGATCGGTGCCGCGTCCGGTGCCGTCACGGGCCTCGTCGCCATCACGCCGGCCTGCGCCGCGCTCACCCCGGGCTGGGGCATCCTGCTCGGCTTCGTCGCCGGCATCATCTGCTGCTTCGCGATCGACTGGAAGTACCGCCTCGGCTTCGACGACTCGCTCGACGTCGTCGGTGTGCACCTGGTCGGCGGCATCGTCGGCACGCTCTACCTGGGCTTCTTCGCCAACGACACCGGCCTGATCTACTCGGGCTCGTTCGCCCAGCTCGGCAAGCAGGCAGCTGCGGCCGGTGCGGTCGGTGCGTACTCGTTCATCCTCGCCTTCCTCATCGGATGGATCATCGAGAAGACGATGGGCTTCCGCGTCAAGACCGAGGACGAGGTCGCCGGCATCGACACCGCGGTCCACGGTGAAGAGGGCTACGTCCTCTACGAAGACCGCGACGAGACCCCGGTCTCCGTCCGGTAGGCACCAGCACCACCCGTCCGACGGGCCCCGCGCACACAGCAGGCGCGGGGCCCGTCGTCGTGTGGGTGTGCTGTGGGGCCGGGCGGACTCGGAACGACAGCTCCGACGTCGTGCGACATCGGAAGAGTCGTTCGTGCACGTCCGCGACGGCCCGCGCGCGCACGCAACGACGAGACCGCGGTCGTGCGACATCGGCGTTGTCGTACTGAGTCCACCTCCGCCGGTGGCCGGTGCCGGACGGCTGGTGCACAGCGCTCGCGGATGCCGGACCTCCGGCAGAGTGGACCCATGACGACGACGTCGCGCGCCCTGACCAACCTCCGCCCCGTCGGAGGACCCGCACTCCAGGTCGATCGCCCCCGTACCGTGTACCGCGCGAACACCGAGCCCGTCGGGCCCGAGGCGTACCCGTCCGACCTGGCAGCGGTGATCGACCTCCGCCGGGTCGACGAGACGGCCGCCGTGCCGCATCCGCTCGCGGCGTCGCCTGGCTACCGAGGTGTCCCGATGTTCGATCCGTCGTCGGGCCTGGAGTCGGCCGCCGAGGCGACCGCCCTCGAGGACCAGTACATCGACTGGCTCGACCGGCACCGCAGCGGGATCGCCGACGCCCTGCGTGCCGTCGCCGCGACGGACGGAGACGTCCTCGTCTGCTGCTCCGCCGGCAAGGACCGGACGGGGATCGTCAGTGCGCTCCTCGCTCGGCACTGGGGTGACAGCGTCGAGGCGATCGGGGACGACTACGCCGCGAGTGCCGCCGGGTTGGCGGACCGGTTCGCACGGGAACGCGCCGCGAGCACCGACCCCGAGGCCACCGCGACCGCGCAGCGCTGCGTCCCGGAGATCATGACGACGGTCATCGAGCACCTCGAACGCAGCTGGGGGAGCGTCGACGACTACCTGCTGGCCATCGGCCTGCAGGACGCGGAGATCGCGGCGCTCTGATCGCGACGCTGGTCGCGTTCTCGACGTGACCACGGACTGGAGGCGGGGGGGGGGGGGGGCCCCCCCCCCCCCCCCCCCGGCCGGGGGGGGGGGGGGCCCCCCCGCGGGGGGGGGGGCGGGCGGCGGGGGGGGGGGGGGGGGGGGGGGGCCCCCCCCGCCGGGGGGGGGGGGGGGGGGGCCCCCCCCCCCCCCCCCCGCCTCCAGGCAGATGGTCGCGTCAGCGACCCGTCGATTCCGTCGGCGACGTCACCAGGCGTAGTCCTCCGGCGAGGTCTTGTGCCCCGGGAAGATCTCGTCGAGCCGGTCCAGCGCACGCTGGTCGAGGCGGATGTCGACGGCGCGGACCGCGGACTCCCACTGCTCCATCGTGCGGGGGCCGGTGATCGGCGCGGTGACGCCGGGCTGGTGCAGCAGCCACGCGAGGGCGAGCTCGCCCGGGGTGTGGCCGAGCTCCTTCGCGAAGGACTCGTAGGCGGTGAGCTGGTCGCGGTGCCCCTCGACGTACTCGGCGCTGCGGCCACTCAGGCGGCGCGAGCCCTGCTCGGTCTTCTCGATGATGCCGCCGAGGAGCCCGCCCTGCAGCGGGGACCAGGGGATGACGCCGAGGCCGTACTCGCGGGCGGCGGGGAGGACCTCGCGCTCGATGTCACGGACGACGAGGTTGTAGATCGACTGCTCGCTGACGAGGCCGAGGGTGTTCCGGCGTGCCGCTGCCTCCTGCGCCTGGGCGATGTGGAAGCCGGCGAAGTTCGACGAGCCGACGTAGAGCACCTTGCCCTGCTGCACGGCGACGTCGATCGCCTGCCAGATCTCGTCCCACGGGGTCGCACGGTCGACGTGGTGGAACTGGTAGAGGTCGATGTGGTCGGTCTGCAGCCGTCGGAGGCTGGCGTCGAGGGCCTGGCGGATGTTGTACGCGCTGAGCTTCCCGCCGTTCGGCCAGTCGATCATGTCGCCGTAGACCTTCGTCGCGAGGACGGTCTTCTCGCGACGCCCGCCGCCCTTGGCGAACCAGCGGCCGATGATCTCCTCTGTGGCGCCCTTGCCCACCGAGCCGCCGTAGCCGTTGGCGGTGTCGAAGAAGTTCACGCCGAGCTCGTGCGCCCGGTCCATGATCGCGTGCGAGTCGTCTTCGCTGGTCTCCGGGCCGAAGTTCATCGTGCCGAGCACTGCTCGTGAAACCGACAGCCCTGTCCGTCCGAGGTGTGTGTAGTCCATGGGTCCGGTCTACGCGATCGAGGGGGTGGGTGGCAGGCCCTGCGAGTACCGGCCTCGGCCCGCGGCGCACGGGTGGCCCAGACGTCCCGCGCATGCCGCGCCGGGCATGCGCCGGTCGGGGAGGGGAGTAGCGTGCCGTCTCGTGAACACCCCAGCTCTCCGTGGCAGCCGGATCCTCGGGTTCGGCCACCACCAGCCCTCGCGCATCCTGACCAACGACGAACTCTCGACGATGGTCGACACGAACGACGAGTGGATCCGCACCCGGACCGGGATCGAGACCCGGCACATCGCCGGGCCGTCGGACACGGTCACCTCCATGGCGATCGAAGCGGCCCGGAACGCCCTCGCGGACGCCGGCGTGACGCCGGCCGACGTCGGTCTCGTCATCGTCGCGTCCACCACGCACCGCGACCGGGCGCCCTACACCGCGGGCCGGGTCGCCGCGGCCCTCGGGCTCTCGCCGTCCGCCGCCCCGATCGACATCAACACCGCGTGCAGCGGCTTCGAGTACGGGGTCGCGCTTGCCGACCAGGCGATCCGCGTCGGTTCGACGGACATCGCCGTGGTGATCGGCTCCGAGATCCTCTCCGGCATCGTCGACTGGTCCGATCGCTCCACCTGCGTCCTCGTCGGCGACGGCGCCGGCGCGGCCGTGCTCGGCGTCTCCGACGAGGCACAGATCGGACCGGTGTCGTGGGGGAGCGTGCCGCACCTCGAGGAGGCGGTGCTCGTCTCCGGGGACCCCGAGCGCTTCAGCCAGGAGGGCCGCTCCATCTACCGCTGGGCCATCACCGAGGCCGCCGACCACGCCCGCGCTGCCGTCGCGGCCGCCGGGCTCACGCTCGACGACATCGAGGTGTTCGCGTTCCACCAGGCGAACCTGCGGATCATCGAGCCCCTCGTCACGGCGCTCGGCGGCGAGTCGAAGTTCGTCGTCCGGGACGTCGTGGAGTCGGGGAACACCTCGGCCGCGAGCGTGCCGCTCGGGCTGTCGAAGGCCTGGGCGCGGGGCGACCTGCCCGAGGGTGTGCCGGCGCTGCTGTTCGGGTTCGGCGGCGGGTTCGCGCACGCCGGGCAGGTGGTGACGACGCCCGTGCGGGCGCGGTGATCGGGAACTGACCGACAGCGGACTGGAGGCGCGGTGCCAGCTGGCAGCGCGCCTCCGGTCCGGTCGGTGCAGTTCCGTCCGGTCCGTCAGACCGAGTCGTCGGTGTGGTCGGGGGTGTCGGCCCAGAGGTCCTCGCGGCCCTTGCGGCGCGTGATGGCCCGGCGGTCCTTGGGTGCCTTCGTCTGCTTGGGCGCCTTGACCTGCTTCTGTTCCTTCGACTGCTTCGGTTCCTTGGGCTCGAGCACGATCGGGAACTGTGCGGGCGGAAGGCCGAAGCCTGTCCGCGACGCCTGGATCACCTTCCGACCCAGGGCGTGGTTGCCCAGGCCGCCGACCGCCGCGCCGATGCCGAACGGAAGCGCTCGACCGACGATCGTCGTGCCCTGCCGAGCGGCGAAACGCTTGATGAACTGGTCGCGGACCTGTCCGCCGATCCCGTTCACGACCTGCTTCGGCAGGGACGACGTCACCATCTCGCCCCAGAACGCCGTCCGGACCTGACCGCCGGCGATCTGCCCGGCGAGCTGGTTGATGAGCTGCGTGCCCGGTGTCCCGAGGATCATCGCCATGACGAGCATGCGCGCTCGCTCGGGGTCGTCCAGGGCGATGCCGTGCACCTCGGTCACCGACTGTGCGAAGAGGGCCGTCGTCTCGAGGAACCCGACCGTCTCCGCCCCGCTGAGCCCCAGGGCAGCGGCCATGCCGACGCCGGGGATCACGGCGCTCGCACCCACTGCCGCGCCACCGGTGGTCACAGCGGTGAGGTACTGCCGCTCGAGGATCTGGATGATCTCGGCAGGCGTCGAGTCGGGATGGCGCCGGCGGAGTGCTCGGACGTGCGCGACCACGACGGGACGCTGCACGCTCAGCACGCGGTCGAGCATCTTCACCCATCCGGCGGGTTGCTGCTCGGGGGTGCGGGCGTTCGGGTCGGTGGGGGTGGAGGCCACAGGCGCTGCCGGCAAGGGCACGATCGCCTGGTCCTTCTGCTCTCGGGCCATGCGGACGACGGTACGCCGCACGGGTGGGAGCTCCGTCGGACTGTGCTGTGCGGCGCGTCATCGGCAGGGTACCCCCGCTCGGTGGAGCTTCATGCGGAGTCGATCCGGGTCCATGAGGTCGGCCCAGGTCACCCGGACGACGGTGCGCACCTCGGGGAAGGACCGGACGAAGTCTTCACGCTGTTTCTCCTGCCAGTGCGCGTCCGCCGTCGAGCGACCGTCGAGCATCGCGTCGTCCTCGTACTTCGCCCGGCCGTCCACCTCGACGACGACGCCGTGCTCGGGGAACCAGAAGTCGACGATCGCCGTGCGCTCCCCGGGGCGGGCGAACACGTGCTGCTGCACCGGGTCCGGGACACCGAGCTGCCGGAAGCGCACGCGGCAGACGGACTCCGCGGGCGATCCCGATGCCGCCGACCCCATCCCCACTGCGACCGCCGCCTTGTCGCTGCCCCGGGTCGGTCGCGCAGCCAGTTCGTCGTGGAGCATCGCGGGCAGGACCCGTCGGTCGTACAGCGCGGCATCGATCATGGGGACAGCGTCGATGAGGTCGACGGTCGATGCGACGTCGATGAGGGTGCGCACCAACGACGTGACCGGAGCGCCGGCGAACACTGCCGTCGTGGTCGGCGGGAGACCGTCCCACCGTGACGATGACGACCCGGTCGGCACGTGCACCCGGAGCAGCGCGGTGGTCTCCCCGCGAGAGCGACGCGGATCGGACACGTTGACACGGTCCGGAGGTCCTCCGATGTACGGGAGGCCGTGCACCGCCGCCGCAGACCAGTGGGAGATCTCGACCGGCGGATGGATCGTCGGCGCCGTCGCGCGGAGGAGCAGGAGGTGGTGGTGCTCGGGCCGGAGCCCTTCGAGGTGTTCCGGACGGGCGAGGACACCGGGCCGGATCGCGACGAGTTCGCCGCGGTGGACCTGGCGCTGCAGCGCACGGCGTTCGGCGCTCGGATGACCGCCGGTGCGGATGAGCGGGACGGCGAGGACTCGTTCGTGCATGCCGCAACCATGGCGCGGTGGACCGCACCACACGGCGGAACCGGGCTGATCTGTGGATGGTGAGCCGTGCCTCCAGGCTGTGGAGGGGTAGCACGGGTGCAACGTGCGACAACGTCGATGTCGCACGACAGCCGCCTTGTCGCAGGCAAGCGTGCGCAACTGTTGCGGACGCGCAGCGGCGACAACTCCGATGTCGTACAACAGCGGAGTTGTCGTTCCGAGTCGGAACTGGGGCGCGGCGGATCGGGTGCGAAGCCCCCGGCGCGCCCGCGCCCCGCGCGCGCGTCAGCGCCGGGCGAGCTCCGCGCGCAGCGGCAGGTCCTGGTCCTCCAGGATGAGCTGGGCGCCGGCCGAGGTCCGGGCGTTCACGACGATCGGCGCGAGCAGGTTCACCGTGGTGCCGGACTCGCTGGGGTTCGCGACGACGAGCAGCATGGCGTCCTCGGCCGAGGTCAGCCCGAGCCCCGAGGCCTGCTCGTCGGTGAGCTCGGGGGAGTACGAAGGCAGGTGCACCGAGGCGTCGAGCACGAACAGGCGCGAGGAACCCCCGACCAGGGTGAACAGACCGTCGGCACCGTCGACCGGCGTCAGGGTGAAGACGTCTGCCGGCGCGAGGCCGAACGGCGGGACGGCGAAGGTCAGGTCGATGCTCATCGGAGGTAGTCCATCAGGGTCGGCTGCAGGACCTTCGCGGTGACGGCGAGGGCTGCCTGGTAGTTGGTCTGCTGCACCTGCAGGTCGAGGACGGCCTTCGCCAGGTCCTTGTCCTCGATGCCGGCGCGGCGGCTCTCGAGCGACACGGTGGCGCTCTTCAGCGAGTCCTGGGCGGCGAGGGCGGCCGCGTGCCGGACACCGACGTCTGCCTGCACGCCGCGCACGGTGTCGATCGCGGCGTCGACGTCGTCGATGCGCGGGTTCAGGTTCACACCGTTCTGCAGGTCGCCGACAATCGAGTCGATCATCGAGAACACGGACGAGCTGCCGGAGCCGAACACGGCGGTGCCCGCGGTGTCGACCCGCACGGTCGTGCCGTCGCCGATGCGCCGGGTGACGTCGGTGCCGGCGGTCGCCCACCCGGTCGCGGGGTCGTACGCGTTCGCAGCCGTCGAGGACCCGGCGAACACCGAGCGGGCGCCGTACGTGGCGTTCGCCTTCGACTCGAGCTCGGTCTTCAGGGACTGGAACTGGGTGATGAACGCGTCGCGGTCGGTGTCGCTCATGGTGCCGCTGTTCGCCGCCTGGACGGTGAGGTCCCGCACGCTGTTGAGCACCGAGTACACGCTCGACAGGGTGCTGTCGGTCGTGGCGAGCCAGCCGACGGCGTCGTCGGCGTTGCGCGTGTACTGCGCCGCGGCGGCCTGCTCCTTGCGGACCTGCATCGACGAGGCGGTGCCGACCGGGTCGTCGGACGGTCGCTGGATGTTCTTCAGCGTGGTCGCCTGGTCGGTCAGCTGCGCGAGCTTCGCAGCGCCGGCCTGCAGCCGCGCGCTGGCGGCCGTCATGGACATCTGGGTGGTCACTCGGGTGATCACGGTCAGCCCCTCCCGACGATGCCGGTGCGGTTGATGATGGTGTCGAGCATCTCGTCGACGGCGGTCAGGACGCGCGCGGCGCCCTGGTACGCGTGCTGGTAGCTCAGCAGGTTCACGTTCTCCTCGTCGAGGTCCACACCGGCGCTCGACTGCTGCTGCGTGCGCGCGTTGGTCAGGGCGAGTCCGGTGAGCGTCGATTCCGACGAGGCCGACCGGGAGGCAGTGCCCACCCCCGCCATGAAGGTCGCCCAGGAGCGGTCAGCGCCGTCCGGCGCCGTGCCGAGTCGCGAGAGCGCGTCGGCGAACGAGTCGTCGAGTTCCCCCGCCGCGTTCCGCGTCGCCAGTCCGCTGCCGTCGGTCGGGACGACGCCGAGCCCCTGGGCGGCCGGCACGCCGGCAGCGAGCGAGAAGAACGGGGTGCCCGTCGCCCCGGTCGGGGTCGTGCCGGTGGCGTGCACGGCGTTGACCGCGGTGGCGAGCTTCGTCGCGACCTGGTCGTACGACGCCGAGGCCTCGGCCAGGGCACCGCCGGTCCCGTTCGCGGTGACGGGTGCGAGGAGCGAGAGGTTCCCGCCGATCGAGCCGCCGGACAGGGACACCGCGCCGGCCGTCCCCGAGGTCCATGTCAGGGTCACGGCGGCCCCGTCGGCCAGTCGCTGTCCGCCGCCGAGGGCGACCGAGCGGGCGTCGGTGCCCTGGACGATGGCGTTGCCGCCGATCAGCACGTCGACCGTGCCGTCGGCGTTCTGGCGGACGGTGCCCCCGGCGAGGGACGCGATCTGCTCGGTGAGCTGGTCCCGCTGGTCCAACAGCTCGTTGGCGTTGCCTCCCGAGGCGAGGGCGGTGCGGATGCGTCCGTTCAGGTCGGCGACCTGCGAGGCGGCGCTGTTGAGCTGCTGTACCTGGCCGTCCACGGTCCCGCGGACGGTGGACCACTGCGCGTCGATCGCCTTGGAGCCGCTCGCGAGCGCACTCGCGACGGTCTTCGCGGCGCCGATGACCGCGCTGGCGGCACCCGGGTCGTCGGGGTGGGTGGACAGCTCGCTCCACGACGACCAGAAGGCGTCGAGCTTGCTGGCGAGGCCGTCGTCACCGGGCTCGTTCAGTCCGTTCTCGAGCGCCGACAGTGCCGCGGCGCGGGCGTCGGCGTAGGCCGAGGACCCGGAGGCCACCCGGACGCCGGCGTCGAGCGTCAGGGAAGCGAGGCGGGCGATGCCGTCCACCGAGACCCCCTGCCCGGCGAGGGCGGCGGTCCCTCGCACGAAGCCGGTCTGCGCGGCGGGGATCGACGACTGGGAGACGCGCTGGCGCGTGTACCCGGCGGTACCGGCGTTGGCGATGTTCTGCCCGGTGACGTCGATGCCGGCGCGGGCCGCCGCGAGGCCGGAGTAGGCGGTGGCGAGGGATCCGAAGGTGCTCACCACGGCGCTACAGGGTCCCCTCGAAGAGCCGCGCGCCGTCGGAGCCGGCACCCGAGGCACCCGAGGCGTCGTACGTGGCGGCGCCCGTGACGGATCCGGCGAGGGTCTCCTCGGTCGCCTGTGCGGCGGCCCGGAGGAAGCGGTCGTTCTCGTCGCGGAGGGAGCCGATCTGGGTGGTCAGCTCGACCATGGCGGTGAGGTGCGCGGCGAGGATCTCGCCCCAGGGGCCGTTCGGGGCCGCGGCGACGACCTCGCGCAGGGGTGCGTCGGTGGGGACACCCCACTCCTCGGCGACCTCGGCGCTCGACGCTGCGCGCTCGAGCCCGGTGCTGCGGAGGCGCTCGAGGACCTGTTCGACCTCGCGGCTGGCGTGCGAGACCCAGCGGGAGCGTCCGGCCGCGAGGAGCAGCTGTTCCTCCTCGAGCTTGAAGGTGAGCAGCTCGAGCAGTTCGCGTTCGCGCCAGAGCACGGCGGACAGTTCGTTCACGCTCATCGTCTCCTCCCGGTGGGGTGTGTCGGTCATCCTGCGGACACCGGGACCTATCGGGTCGCCGGTCGCGGACGTAAGCGCCGCTCTGGTGACTGCGTCTGCCGGACACGAGCCGCGCCTCCAGAGATTCACCCCGAGCGGGGGACAAGAACGCCCGTTCCCCACCCGGTGTCCCCCCAAATGCCGACCGGGAAAACACCCTCTCACCCCCGCACTGGGGACGGTTGTGCACCCGTACAGGGCTTTGTCAGCCGATACATTCGAAGCGCACCGCGGGGGACATCCCGCACCGCGTCGCAGGGGCGCGGACGTGCACCACCCGGAAGGAACCGGGTGGTTCTTCGGCGTACGCACCGGCCATCCGAGGCCGGTGTCCGCCGCGCCCAGGGACGGGTCAGTCACGTCAGTCGACCAGGGGATCAGCATGGACCGGAACGACCGCAACGCGATGATCGTGGAGCACCTCCCGCTCGTGGGCTACATCGTCGCCGACGTCCGAGCGCGTGCCACCCACCTCGACCGTGACGACCTCGCCGCCGTCGGTTCGCTCGCACTCGTCGCCGCGGCCGAGGCCTTCGACCCCGACCTCGGCGTCCCGTTCGGCGCCTACGCCCGGACTCGGATCACGGGCGCGATCGCCGACGACATGCGCTCGGCCGACTGGGCGTCCCGCGGCACGCGGAAGCGCATCCGGGAGACCCTCGCCACGCAGGAGGCCCTCTCCGCGCGCCTCGGCCGGAGCGTCGGCGTGCAGGAGATCGCCGACGCCATGGGTGTGGACCGGCAGACCGCCTCCGACGCGATGAGCGATGCCGCCCGCACCGTGACCCCGATCGACGAGACGGTGCACGACACGCTGGCCGCCGACCTGCCGCTGCCGGGCGAGGACCTGCTCGAGGCGGAGAAGCGTCGCTACCTCCGCGCCGCCGTCGAGGCGCTGCCGGAGCGGATGCGCTACGTGGTCGAGAACGTCTACTTCGGCGACCGCTCCGTGACCGAGGTCGCCGCCGAGCTCGGCATCACGCACTCCGCGGTCTCCCAGCAGCGCTCCGAGGCGATGCGCCTGCTCCGCGACGGACTCGCTGCGCACTACGGCGACGGAGGGGCCGCTGCCGAACCCGCCTCGCGCACCACGGCCGCGCGCCGGAGCGCCTACCTGGCACGGGTCGCCACGAACGCCGCCGCCGGTGTCGCCCGCGCCGTGCACGACGCCACCACCCCGGTCGTGGCGGCGAGCTGAGACGTCGACGAGGCGATCTCACCGGAAATCCTCGTCGATCCCCTAACGGCTCCGGCCGACCGGTCGAGAGTCACCCATGTCAGCCCACGGACGGGCAGACGCAAGACCCAGATTTCACGGAGGAAACCACCATGGGTATGTCCATCAACACCAACCTCTCGGCACTCAACACGTACCGGAACCTCAACGCGACGCAGAACGACCTGTCGAAGTCCCTCGAGAAGCTCTCGTCGGGCCTCCGCATCAACCGTGCTGCCGACGACGCGGCCGGTCTGTCGATCTCCGAGGGGCTGAAGTCCCAGGTCGGTGGCCTCACGGTCGCCGCCCGCAACGCGCAGGACGGCATCTCCGTCGTGCAGACCGCTGAAGGTGGCCTCACCGAGACCCACTCGATCCTCCAGCGCATGCGCGACCTGGCCGTCCAGGCCGGCAACGACTCGAACAACGGCGACTCGCGGACCGCGATCGACACCGAGGTCGGCCAGCTCCAGAAGGAGCTGACCCGCATCTCGGAGTCGACCAACTTCAACGGCATCAACCTGCTCGACGGCTCCGCTAACACCAACACCGGCAAGCTGACGTTCCAGGTCGGCGCCAACGCGGGTACGTCGAGCCAGATCGAGGTCGACCTCAGCGGCGCCAACGTGAAGGACGTCGCCGACGCCCTCACGACCGGCACCGGTGGGAAGATCGCGTTCGACACCGCGGCGAACGCGCAGCTCGCGATCACCGCGATCGACGACCAGATCAAGGCCGTCTCGACCGCTCGTTCGACCCTCGGTGCCGTCCAGAACCGGTTCGACCACGCCATCAACGTGACGAACGTGGCGAAGGAGAACCTCACCGCAGCCGGTTCGCGCATCACCGACGTCGACATGGCGCAGGAGATGGTCAAGTACACGCGCGACAACATCCTCAGCCAGGCCGGCACGTCGATGCTCGCGCAGGCGAACCAGAGCACGCAGGGCGTGCTCTCGCTCCTGCGCTAGCACCCCTGACGTCGCTGCCCGGGACCGTTCAGGCGTCCCGGGCGGCGGCGTCGCCCGCACCCGACCACCACCACCACCACCTCCGACGGCAGGGAGCCCTCGATGTCCTCCGTGTCATCGGCCAGCAGCCTCGCGATCGACGGCCTCGTCAGCGGTCTCAAGACGACCGACCTCATCAACTCGCTGATGAGTGTCGAAGGCGTCCCGCAGACGCTGCTGAAGAACAAGCTCACCAGCACGAACTCGTTCATCTCGTCACTGCAGACGATCAACAGCCTCGTGCAGACCCTCGCCACGAAGGCCGCTGCCGCCGGGAAGGCGACGTCGCTCGACGTCTTCACCGCCACGAGCTCGTCGGCCGCGGTCACCGCGGTGACCGGCGCGAACGCGACCGCCGGCTCGATCACGTTCTCGGTCGGCTCGACCGCCTCCGCCCAGGTCGGCGTCACCGCGGCGACGTCCGCGTGGTCCGCCTCGGCGGAACCGCTCACCCTCGTCGGGTCCGACGGCAAGCAGACGACCGTCACGCCCGCGTCGGGGTCGCTCGACGACACGGTGTCCGCGATCAACAAGGCGGGGGCGGGCATCACCGCGACGAAGGTCGCCGCGGGGACCGACACCGACGGCACGAAGCTCTACCGCCTCCAGCTGACGTCCGCGAAGACCGGCGCGGCCGGTGCGTTCCAGGTGTACCGGGGGACCGGTGCCGAGGTGACCGCCGGCTCCGCCACGAACGTCCTGACCGAGACCGGAGCGGCCGTCGTGACGCAGGCGAAGGACGCCAGCGTCACGCTCTGGGCCGGCACCGCCGCCGAGCAGGTCGTCACGAGCGCGACGAACACCTTCACCGACCTCGTGCCCGGCCTCACCGTCACGGTGACGAAGCCGACCACCGAGTCCGTCACCGTCGGCGTCGCACAGGACACCACCAAGGCCCAGGCCGTCGCGTCCGGCCTCGTCGACGCGATGAACGCGGTCACGGCGTACTACGGCTCGAACACCGCGGTCACGAGCACCACCAGCCCGACGAACGGGACCACGACGACGACCGCCGGGGTGCTCTCCGGCGACGGGACCACCCGGGACGTCGTGCAGCGCCTGACCAGCACGATGTCCGCACCGGTGGGCGGCAGGTCGCCGTCGTCGATCGGCATCGTGATCACGAAGGACGGCGACTTCACGTTCGACGCCGACGTCTTCCAGAAGGCACTCGCAACAGACCCCCAGGGCACCCAGGCGATGCTCTCCGGCGTGGCGGCGAACGTCGGCGCGGCGGCCACCGCGGCCTCGGACAAGTACGACGGCTCGATCACCACGAGCATCACCGGCCAGCAGGCGGTCGCGAAGGACCTCACCACCCAGATCGACAGCTGGACCGACCGGCTCACCGCGCGCCGCGCCTCGCTGCAGACGCTGTACTCGTCGCTCGAGACCAGCCTGAGCAAACTCCAGTCCCAGTCGAGCTGGCTCGCCAGCCAGCTCGCCTCGACGTCGAGCTGACGGGAACGACGATGAACGCCTTCGACCTCCAGGCCGCCGCCTTCCGACAGGCCGCCCAGCCACGCAGCGTGACCGACCAGCGGCGCGCGCAGTACACGAACGAGGCCGTGCTCTCCGCGACGCCGGCGCAGCTGGTCACGATGCTCTACGACCGGCTGCTCCTCGACCTGCACCGTGCCGAGGCCGCCCAGACGACCGCCGACTGGGAGGCTGCCCGCGAGCAGCTCCTGCACGCCCAGGCCATCGTCGGCGAGCTGTCGTCCACCCTGAAGATCGACGTGTGGGACGGCGGCGAGGGACTGCTCGCGATCTACAACTACGCGTCCACTTCGCTCATCACGGCGAACGTGCACCGGGACGTGCAGGCCACCCGCGACTGCATCCGGATCCTCGAGCCGCTCCGGCAGTCCTGGCACGAGGCCGCTGCGTCGCTGCCCGCTGCCTCGGCGGCCCAGCACCCCACGGGCGGAGCGCTCGGTGTCGCGTGACGCGTGGGAGGCGGCACTCGCCACCCTGGAACAGGACCTGACCGGCGACACCGACACCGTGTGGTCGGAGCCGACCGGGCTGGGACCGGTCCCGCGCGACCTGGTGGGTCGTGCCTCCAGGCTGCTCGCCGCGCAGCGGGACCGCATCGCGGTCCTGGACGCCGAGCGCCGCTCGACCGCCGGACACCTCGGGGTGTTGCGGTCGGTCGCGGAGACGCGGGAACCGCGCGGCTCGGTGTACCTCGACGCGTCCGCCTGACGCGCCGGCCGGTGCGGCTGCGGAGTCGGAACGACAACGCGGACGTCGTACGACGTCGGACCTGTCGCAGTGCGGCGCGTGCAACCGTCCGCGTCCGCAACGAGCGACTCCGCCGGTGTCGTACGACATCGACGTTGTCGTACTGAGTCGGCCCCGACCGCCCCGCCCGGCCCCACCCCGCCCCGCCGACCCCCCCCGCCCCCCGTTCGGGGCGAGCCCTAACGCGCCCCAGGGCCCGGCCGACAGCGCCACCTGAGCACGGATCGCTCACCAGTTCGGCCACGGATCGGCCACCGCCATCAGGCGACGTCACCAGGGGACGTCGTCAGCGAGGGGACGGTCCACCAGTGTTCGATTCCGTGACGAGCGTCGCACTGCAGAGTGCGCTCGACGGCCTGTCGATGCGGCAGAAGGTCATCGCGAACAACATCGCGAACATCAACACGCCGAACTACCACGCCGAGAAGGTCCAGTTCGAGGACGCCCTGGCGAAGTCGATCGTCGACGGCAACGGCGGCACCACCCCGACCGTCGCACGGAGCCTCGAGCCGACGAACACGAACGGGAACAACGTCAACCTCGACGAGGAGACCCTCTCGAACGTCGACACCGTGCTCCGGTACCAGTTCGCCACCCAGGCGATGAACTCCGAGCTCACCAGCGTCCGTGCGGCGATGCGGACGAACTCGTGACGACGTTCGACGCGATCGGCATCGCGAGCACCGGCATGACCGTGCACCGCAAGTGGCTCGACGCGGTGTCGGACAACATCGCCAACGCCAACACGGTGAAGTCGATGGACGACACCGCGTTCCAGGCCCGGTACGTCGAGGTCCAGGAGGGCAACGGGGTCTCCGGCGCCTACGTCAAGGGCGCCGCGTTCGGCAGCGCCGCCGGCCGCGTGACCTACGACCCGGACAACCCGCTCGCGAACGCGGAGGGCTACGTCCGCATGCCGGACATCGACCTCGGCACGCAGATGGCGGACCTCATCATGGCCCAGCGCGGCTACCAGGCGAACGCAGCCGTGGTCGACCGTGCGAAGACCGCCTACGAGGCGGCCCTGCAGATCGGGAAGAACTGATGCCCATCGACGCCGTCAACGGTGTGACCACCAACGCGATGACGAACGCACTGACCAGCGTGTCCGGCACCTCCAGCGACGTCGCCGGCACCGCCGGGGCGACGAGCACCGACGGCAGCGGGTTCGCCGCCAGCCTCGGCAACGCCGTCGACGGGCTGCAGCAGCTGCAGAGCGACTCGAAGACCCTGGCGCTCAAGGCCGTCACGGGCAACCTCGACGACATCCACGACGCCACGATCGCCGCCACCCGCGCGCAGGTCACCCTCGAGCTCGTCTCCGCCGTCCGCAACAAGGGCGTCGACGCGTTCAACGAGATCATGAGGATGCAGGCCTGATGCCGGTCGCCGTCAAGAACGTCTTCGGACGTCTCGCCGCCTACGTCAAGGGCTTCAGCGCCGCCCAGCGGACGATCGCGATCCTCGTCATCGCGGCGCTCCTGCTCGGCGGCATCGCGCTCGCGAGCTGGCTCGGCAAGGCGTCCTACGCGCCGCTGTTCACGGGCCTCGCGGCAGCCGACGCCAGTTCGATCACGGACCAGCTGCAGACCGACGGCGTGCCGTACCAGCTGACCGACGGCGGCGCGACGATCCTCGTGCCGCAGGCGCAGGTGTACTCGGAGCGGCTCAAGGCCGCGTCGAACGGGCTGCCGTCGTCGAACGAGGGCGGCTACTCGCTGCTCGACAAGATGGGCGTGACGAGCTCCGAGTTCCAGCAGGACGTCACGTACAAGCGGGCGATGGAGGGCGAGCTCGCGAAGACCATCGGCGCGATGGACGGCGTGCAGACCGCGACCGTGCAGCTCGCGATCCCGGAGAAGACCGTGTTCGTCTCCGAGGAGAAGGACCCCACGGCGTCGGTGTTCATCGCGACGAAGAACGGCGCCGAGCTGAGCACCGACCAGGTCCAGGCGATCGTGCACCTGACGAGCGCGGCTGTCGAGGGCATGCAGCCGACCGACGTCTCCGTCGTCGACTCCAAGGGCCAGACGCTCTCCGCCGTGGGCACCGGGGCGACCGGCAGCGGTGCGGACCAGGCGGCGGACTACGACGCGTCCACCAGCAAGAAGGTGCAGGACCTGCTCGACACCACGCTCGGCGTCGGCAACGCCAGCGTCGTGGTCTCCGCCACGATGAACCAGAACTCCGGCACCCGCACGTCGGAGTCGTACACGACGCCGACGACCGGCCCGGTGGCGCTCAACGAGTCGTCGACGACCGAGCAGTACGGCTCCGGATCCGGCGCTGCCGGCAGCGGTGCGACCGGCGTGCTCGGCCCGGACAACATCGCCGTGCCGAACGGCACCGCCAGCAGCGGGACGGGTGACGACGGGTACACCAACGAGTCCGCGACGAAGAACAACGCCGTCGACCACACCACGGAGACGACCCAGCTGCCCGCCGGCGGTCTGTCCCGCCAGACGATCTCCGTCGCGCTGAACTCGAAGGCCACGGCGGTGCAGAACGCGAACCTGCAGAGCATCAACGACCTGGTGTCCGCGGCGGCCGGGGTCGACCAGACCCGCGGTGACCAGGTGCGCGTGGCGATGATGGACTTCGACACGAGCACGGCCGATCGTGCCGCGAAGGCCCTGAAGGAGCAGCAGCAGGCCGACCAGCAGGAAGCGCTGTGGTCGTCGATCCGCACCGCCGGGATCGTCATCGGCGCGCTGCTCGCCGTGATCGCGATCGTCGTGTTCCTCGCTCGTCGCAGCCGGAAGCAGGAGCGCGAGGCGGTCGACCTCGGCGAGCTCGACGCCTTCGCCGGTGACACGTTCCAGCTGCCCCTCGCCGTCGACGGCGCGGACCGGAGCACGCTGCAGGCCGGGGACGCCCCGACCGTGGCGCTGCCGACGATGCCGCACGACGACGCGCCGACCGAGATCCTCACCACCGAGGAGATCACCGCCGAGCGCCGCCGCCAGGACATCTCCGCCCTGGCCGAGCGCGACCCGAAGCGCACGGCCGAGCTCCTCCGCGGGCTCCTCGACGACCGGGCACCGGTGTGAGCGCGCTGGTGCCGAGCGCCGGTGGCCCGGGCAACGGCGCGAACGAGCGCCCGTTGAGCGGCGCCCAGAAGGTGGCGCTCATCCTCATGCAGATGGAGACCGACCGCGCCGCCGAGGTGATGAAGCAGTTCACCGAGATGGAGGCCGAGGAGATCTCCGCCGAGATCGTCCGGATGCGCCGCGTCGAGGACACCGTCGTCGACAGGACCCTCACCGAGTTCCACCGGATGACCATGAGCGGCCGCATGCAGAAGCGCGGCGGCAAGGAGACCGCGCTCGGACTGCTCGAGGCGTCGTTCGGCGCCGAGCGGGCCGCCGGTGTGATGGACCGGCTGGCGTCGAACCTCGCGGGGCAGTCGTTCGACTTCCTCGACGACGCCGAACCCGGGCAGGTCGTCACCCTGCTCGAGGGTGAGCTGCCGCAGACCATCGCGCTCGTCCTGGCGCACCTCAAGCCGGGCCAGGCGAGCGCCGTCCTGGCGGGCGTCGACGAGCGGGTCCGCACCGACGTGGCGCAGGCGTTCGCCACGATGGGCAGCGCGACCCCGGAGGCCGTCGGCATCGTCGCCGGCGTCCTGCGGCAGCGCGCCGGCGCCGTCGTGTCGCCGCGCGAGAGCGTCGAGGTCGTCGGGGGCATCGCGCCCCTGGTCGACATCATCAACCGCTCCGACGTCGCCACCGAGAAGGCCGTGCTCGACGGGCTCGAGGCGCGCGACCCCGAGCTGGCCGAGGACATCCGCTCTCGGATGCTCACCTTCGAGGACATCGTCAAGCTCGAGTCCCGCGACATCCAGCAGGTCCTGCGCGGCATCGACTCGAAGCTCCTCGCGACCGCCATGAAGGGTGCGGCCGCCCCCGTCGTCGAGACCATCCGCGCCAACGTGTCCGAGCGCAACCGCGAGCTCCTCGACGACGAACTGCAGGCCATGGGCCCGGTCCGGGTGTCGCAGGTCGAGGAGGCCCGCGCCGAGGTCGTCCGTTCCGTGCGCGAACTCGAGGCGCAGGGCGTCATCACCGTCCACCGCGCCGAGGAGGACGAGCTCGTTGACTGACACCGCCGCCACCGTCCAGCGCGTCGCGTTCCCCGTCATCGCGGACGCGGCCGGACGCGACCGCGCCGCCAGCGCCGACGTCCGCGGGCACGCCGCCGGGTACGCCGCCGGCCTCCGCGCCGCGCAGGCCGAGACGGACGCGCTGCGGGTCCGGCTCGAGGCCGAGCACGCCGCGCGCCTCGCGTCGATGCACGCCGACACCGCCCGTCGCATCGCTGTCCTCGACGCCGCGACGAACGCGATGCTGTCGCAGGTGACGCCGGTCCTGGACGCCGCGGAGCAGTCGGTCGCGGCCGCCGCCGTCGACCTGGCCGAAGCCGTCGTCGGGTACGCGATCCGTGCCTCCAGGCCGTCCGACGCGGCGTCCGCCGGACCGGCGGATGCGCACAGCCTGGAGGCGCGGGGTGCGTCCGGCGCCGAGGCGACCGTCCTGCGGGCACTCGCCTCCATCGACCGCACGGTCGCCGTCGCGGTCCGGCTGAGCGTCGGCGACGCGGCCCGCGTGGCCGACCTGGACCTGCCGGTCCCGGTGGTGGCGGACCCGACCCTGTCCGACGGCGACGCCGTCGTCGACCTGCCGGACGGGCTGCTCGACGCCCGCATCGCCACCGCGCTCGACCGCGCCCGCACCGCGCTGGGGGTCGCCTCGTGACCGCCACGCTGCAGCGGCCGATCCTCCGCCCCCGTGGGCTCGACGAGGCGCTCCGACAGGCCGCCCCGCAGCGCGTCGGCGTCGTCACGAGCGCCGTCGGGCTGGGGCTCACCGTCGCCGGCCTCGACGCGCGCGTCGGCGAGGTCGTCTCGGTCGGCGCCGAGGGTGCCCCGCAGACACTCGTCGAGGTCGTCGCGACCGACGTCACGGGCGTCCGCTGCATGCCGCTCGGACGGCTCACCGGGGTCACCGCCGGAACACCGGCACGCCCGACCGGCCGCCCCGTGCTCGTGCCGACCGGCGCCGGACTGTTCGGACGGGTGCTCGACGGGCTCGGCCGGCCGATCGACGACCGCGGTCCGCTCGTCGGTGCCGCCGGCGAGCCGGTCGCCTGGGTGCCGCTCGACCACGACACGCCCAACGCCATGGCGCGCACGCGCATCGACGCGCCGATGCAGCTGGGCGTCCGGGTGCTCGACACCCTCACCACCGTCGGCCGCGGGCAGCGCATGGGCCTGTTCGCCGGCTCCGGCGTCGGCAAGTCGTCGCTGCTGTCGATGATCGCCCGGGGGAGCGACGCCGCCGTCAACGTCATCGCGCTCGTCGGGGAGCGCGGCCGCGAGGTGCGCGAGTTCCTCGAAGACGACCTGGGACCCGAGGGCCTCGCCCGCTCGATCGTCGTCGTGTCGACCTCGGACGAGCCCGCGCTCATGCGCCTCCGTGCCGCGTTCGTCGCCACCCGCATCGCCGAGTCGTTCCGCGACGCCGGCCAGGACGTGGTCCTCATGATGGACTCGCTCACCCGCGTCGCGATGGCCCAGCGGGAGATCGGGCTGTCCGTGGGGGAGCCGCCGGCCACCCGGGGCTACCCGCCGTCGACGTTCTCGGTGCTCGCCGGACTGCTCGAGCGCGCCGGGACCGACCGGGTCGGGAGCATCACGGGCCTGTACACGGTGCTCGTCGACGGGGACGACCACAACGAGCCGATCGCCGACGCCGCCCGGAGCATCCTGGACGGCCACGTCGTGCTCGACCGGAAGCTCGCGATCACCGGGCACTTCCCGTCGGTGGACGCGCTCGGGTCGGTGTCGCGCGTGGCCTCGAAGGTCACGACGCCGTCTCAGCGCGGTGCCGCGACGACCCTCCGGAAGGTCATGGCCGCGCGGACGGCAGCGCAGGACCTGCTCGACGTCGGCGCGTACCAGCCCGGGACGAACCCGCTCGTGGACGCCGCCGTCGACCACCAGGACGCGATCGACGCCTTCCTGCGCCAGGGGATGGACGAGCGCGCGACCGCAGCCGCAGCCTGGCAGCACCTCGGCACGCTCGTGCAGCAGTTGGCGGTGGCCTGATGGCGCGCCGCTTCCCGCTCGCCGGGCTCCTCCGCCTGCGGCACGCCGAACAGGACCGTGCCGCCGCTGCCCTCGCCGCCGCCAACGAGCGGGTGCGCGACGCCGCCGACGCCCGGATCGCCGCGCGCCGGAGCCTCGCCGACGCCGAGGGTTCGCAGCCGATCCAGGACGCCGCGACCCTCAGCGCCGTCGCCGCCGCACGTGCCGCGACCCGGGGCATGCTCGAGGAGCTCGACGCCGTCGTCCGCAGCCGTCGCGCCGATGCCGACCAGGCGCAGGACGACTACAACGGCGCCCGCCGGTCCGCCCTCGGGCTCGAGAAGCTCGAGGTCCAGCACACGGAGCAGCAGACCGCCGAGGAGCTCCGCACCGAACAGAACGCCCTCGACGAGATCGCGGCCCGGAGCCGTGCGGAAGGTGGTGCCCGATGAGCGTGGACGCCGTGCTCTCCCGGATCTCCGAGATCCGGACCCAGATCGACGCCCTGCGCACGGGGACGACCGGCACCGGGACGACCGCCACGGCGTCGTCATCGAGTGCCGCGAACTCGACCGCGTTCGCCGACGCGCTCGCGACCGCGACCGGCACGGGGACGACCTCGGCGGCTGCGTCGGGCGCTTCGACCGCGACCTCGGTCGACGCCGGTGCCGGCACCCTCGCGACGGGCAGCGGCGCCACCGGGGCCGACGTCGTCGCCGACGCGAAGAAGTACCTCGGCGTGCCGTACGTGTTCGGCGGCACCACGACGAGCGGCATGGACTGCTCCGGCCTGGTGCAGACGGTGTTCAAGGACCTCGGGGTCACCATGCCCCGGGTCGTGCCGGACCAGGCGAAGATGGGCGTCGAGGTCGGCTCGCTCAAGGACGCCCAGCCCGGGGACCTCATCATCCCGAAGGGCGAGGGGCACGTCGTCATCTACGTCGGCGACGGCAAGGTCCTGCACGCGCCGCGACCGGGCAAGGACGTCCGGATCGTCGACAACTGGTACAAGGACTCCGACATCGCCACGATCCGGCGCATCGTCCCGGCGCAGGCCTCGGCGACGCCAGCTGTCTCGGGTGCGTCGGGTACCGACCTGCAGACCGCGGCACTGCTGTCGCTGATGAACTCGGGGAGCGCAGCATGAGCATGACGATCGCCACGCCGGGACCGGCACCCGCCGCCGCGACGAAGCCCGCCGCCGGCGCCGCCCAGGGGAGTGCCGACTCGTTCGGTGCCGCCCTGGTCGCCGCCGGGCACGACTCCGGGACCACGCCGGCCGTCGGAGCCGGTCGTGATCGGCCTGCCGGCGGTCGGTCGCACGACGATGCCCAGACCGCCCCGGACGGCGGTGCCGCAGCGCCCACCCCGCTCGTCGACGTCCTCGTCCCGACGACCCCGCTCGTCGCCCCCGTCCTGACCACCGCCGCCGCGCCCGCCGACGCCGTGTCCGCCGACGTCGCGCCTGCCGCCGTCGCGCCGACCGCACCGACCGCTGCTGCGCCGACGACGGCCCTGCCGGCGACCACGACCGTCCCGACGACGACGGCCCTCCCGACCCCGGACGTCGTGACCGCCCCGGCTGCCGTCGCGGTGCCCGCCGCACCTGCTGGCCCGTCCGAGGCCCTGCCCGCGGCGATCGACACTCCGTCCGCGTCCCCGGCGGCCGCTGCGCCGTCAGCGACGACCACCGCGGCGCCCGTGGCGGTCGGCACGCCCGCGCCGACTGCACCGACCCCGGCGCCCGACGCGACGGCGGCCCCGACCCCGACGGCAGCTCCCACCCCCGGGTCGACCGTCACGACGGCACCGCCCGCGGCGGCCAGCACCGCGGGCCTCGCCGTGGCAGCACCGACCGGCCCGCGTGCCGACACCACGAGCCCGGCCCCTGTCGTCACGACGACCACCACCGTCACCGCGCCCACCGCGCCCATCGCACCCGCCGCCGAGGCTCAGGGCAGCAGCGCCCAGACCGGCCACGGGTCGGACCGCGGCACGGCCGGCCAGGGCGATCCGGGCCTCCAGGCAGTCACCGCCCCGCGCGGAGGCGAGACGCCGTTCGCCGTCCCGACCACGAGCCCGACCGCCGCGCCGGCACCGACGTCCGGCTCGACCACCGCGAACGCGCCCGCGCCGCTCGCGCAGCAGCTGAGCCGCCCGGTGTTCACCCTCGCGCAGGCCGGTCCCGGCGAACACGTGGTCACCGTCCAGGTGACGCCGGACACGCTCGGCCCGGTCACGGTGCGCGCGCACGTCACGACGCACGGGATGCACGTCGAGCTGTTCGCGGCCTCCGACGCTGGGCGCGAGGCGGTGCGGCAGGTCCTGCCGGACCTCCGCCGCGACGCGTCGGGCACCGGCCTGACGACGACGATGGACCTCTCCTCGCAGAACCACCCGGGCGACGCGCCGGGACGCGAGCAGCGACAGCCCGCCGGGACGCTCCGCCCCGACGTCGGAGACCCCAGCCTGGAGGCACGGCTCACCCCGCGCAGACCCGGCACCACCCACACGGCCACCGTCCGCACCGCCGGACTCGACGTCCTCGCCTGAGCGACGTCCGCCCGCCCAGGCAGAACCGAAGGGAACGACCATGCCGATCGACGGCATCACCGGCAGCGTGGACCAGGCCGCGCAGGCTGCGGCCCTCGCCGCGAACGCCTCCTCGAAGAAGTCGCAGACGATGGACTCCGAGGTGTTCATGAAGCTGCTCGTCACGCAGCTGCAGAACCAGGACCCGTCCTCGCCGATGGACACGAACCAGATGATCAGCCAGCAGACGCAACTCGCGATGATGGAGCAGATCACGAACCAGACCACGACGGCGAACGAGAACTTCTCGCTCCAGATGCGGATCGCCGCCGCCAACCTCGTCGGGAAGCAGGTCAGCTACACCGACGCCGCGACGGGCACGTCCGTCACCGGGACCGCCTCGGCCGTGTCGTACGCGAACAGCGTGCCCACGGTCACCGTGAACGGCAAGGAGGTCGCACTCGACGTGATCTCCGGCATCACGACCACCGCTCCGGCTTCCTGACCCCTCTTCTTCTTCCTCGTTCTCCGAAAGGACGCACCATGCTCCGCTCGCTCTACTCCGGGATCTCCGGCCTCCGTTCGCACCAGCAGATGCTGGACGTCACGGGCAACAACATCGCCAACGTCAACACGGTCGGCTTCAAGTCGTCGTCGACGGTCTTCCAGGACACCCTGTCGCAGATGACCCAGGGTGCCGGTGGACCGCAGACCGGCATCGGTGGCACGAACCCGGCGCAGATCGGCCTCGGTGTGCAGGTCGCCGGCGTCTCCACGAACTTCGCCCAGGGCTCCGCGCAGGCCACCGGCAAGGCCACCGACCTGATGATCTCGGGCGACGGCTTCTTCGTCACCCGCCTCGGCAACGACACCGTCTACACGCGCGCCGGAGCGTTCGACTTCGACGCCGACGGCCGCCTCGTCACCGCCGACGGCAAGATCGTCCAGGGCTACCCGGCCACGAACGGCGTCGTCAACGAGAACGGTGCGCTGTCGGACATCGTCCTGCCGCTCGACGCCGCCGCCCCCGCGGTCCGCACCACCACCGCCGGCGTCACCGGCAACCTGCCGTCCGAGACCGCCGTCGACACGGTGATCACCCGTGACGCGACCGTGTACGACGCGTCCGGCGCGAAGCACACCATGTCGATCGCCTACAAGCGCACCACGACCGGGTGGGACGTCACGGCGACCGACGGTCAGGGCACGCAGGCGACCTCGTCGATCGCCTTCGGTGCGAACGGCGCGCTCACCAGCGGCGGGACGCTCGCGGTCGGGGGCATCACCGTCGACATGCGCCAGCTCACCGGCTTCGCGTCGCTCAACACCGCGTCGATCGCGTCGCAGAACGGCCACGAGGCCGGCTCCCTGCAGGGCTACTCGATCTCGAAGGACGGCACGGTCGTCGGCAGCTTCTCGAACGGCGCGTCGCTCGCCATCGGCCGCATCGCCCTCGCGACGTTCGCGAACCCGGCCGGCCTGGAGAAGACCGGCGCTTCGGGCTACCGTGCCACCGCGAACTCCGGCAACGCGTCGGTCGGCGCTCCGGGGTCGCCCGGTGTCGGCCAGCTCGCGTCGGGCACGCTCGAGATGTCGAACGTCGACCTGTCGCAGGAGTTCACGAACCTGATCGTGGCACAGCGCGGCTTCCAGGCGAACGCGCGCATCATCACGACCTCGGACGAGGTGCTGCAGGAGCTGACGAACCTGAAGCGGTAGGTGGGGCGCGTTCGCTGCGCGTTCAGTGAGCAGAAATGGTCGAGTCGGGTGATCCGACTCGACCATTTCTGCTCACTGGACGGACGGTCGCGGGCATGCGGCACGGCGCGGCGTACCGTCGGCGGCACACCGACCCTCGGAGGACCGCATGAGCTCGCGCACCACCACCGCATCCGTCACCGCCAAGACCCTGCTCCGCATCGCACTCGGAGCCGTCCTCGTGTCGCACGGCTCCCAGAAGCTCTTCGGCGCGTTCGGCGGCGGCGGCATCGAGGGCACCGCGAAGGGCATGGACGCGATGGGGTTCCGCCCCGCGCGTCGGAACGCCGTGCTCGCGGGCATCGGGGAAGCCGGCTCCGGCGCGGCCCTGGCGCTCGGCCTGGCCACCCCGATCGCGGGCGCCGGAGCCGCGACGACCATGGGCGTGGCGTCGAGCGTGCACACCCCGAACGGGTTCTTCAACGCCGACGGCGGCTTCGAGTTCCCGGCGTTCCTCGGGTTCTCCGCGGCGATGTTCGCACTCGGCGGCCCGGGGCCGGTCTCGCTCGACCACGCGACGCGGCACGCGTTCGACCGCCCGTGGCTGCGCGGTCTCGCCCTCGCGGCCGTGCCGGTCGCGATCGCGGTCCAGGTCGCGCAGCGACGCAAGGCGCTCGCGTCCGACGGCGCGGCGAACGAATCGTAGGACGAGGCGGACGGGAGGCACGGTGCCAGCGGGCACCGTGCCTCCCGTCCGCCCGTTCCTTGCGTTAGTATCTGCGTGTGCAGGTAGACAAGCAGCCATGCGGACTCGATCCGGAGTCGGAGTACGTCGAACTCGCGGTCGAGGTCTTCGCGATGCTCGCGGACGCGACGCGCGTGCGGATCATCCTCGCGCTGCGGAGCGCCGAGGAGATGTCCGTGAACCACCTGGCGGACGTCGTCGACAAGAGCCCGGCGGCGGTCTCGCAGCACCTCGCGAAGCTGCGGCTCGCCCGGATGGTGTCCACGCGGCGCGACGGCACGACGGTGTTCTACCGGCTCACCGACGAGCACGCCTCGGAGCTCGTGATCGACGCGGTGAAACAGGCCGAGCACGTCGTCGGCGCTGCGTCGCACCACCGCTCGTGACGGCGGCGCTCCGGAACCGCGGCGTGCAGGCGGCACTGCTCTCCGCCGTGCTCTTCGGCGCCGGGACCCCCTTCGCGAAGCTCCTGCTCGGGGACGCGAGCCCCTGGATGCTCGCCGGGCTGCTGTACTGCGGGTCTGGTCTCGGCCTGACGCTGCTGCGTGTCGGCCGCCGGGCACCCCGCGTGCGGCTGGCCCGGGCCGATGTCGTGCCCCTCGCGGGGGCGATCGCCGCCGGCGGTGTCGCTGGTCCAGTGTTGCTGATGCTCGGACTTGCGAACATGCCGGCGTCCGGGGCATCGCTGCTCCTGAACGCGGAAGGGGTGTTCACCGCGGCACTCGCGTGGTTCGTGTTCCGGGAGAACTCCGACCGTCGGATCGCCCTCGGGATGGTCGCGATCGTGGTCGGCGCGGTGGTGTTGAGCGTGCCGTCCGGGGCGAACCTCGGCTCGCCCTGGCCGGCGTTGGCGATCCTCGGCGCGTGCCTGTGCTGGGGGCTGGACAACAACCTGACCCGGAAGGTCGCGTTGACCGACGCGACCTGGCTCGCCGCGGTCAAGGGCGTCGTCGCCGGGCCCGTGAACCTCGTCCTCGCGTTCGCACTCGGTGCGACGTTGCCGGCATGGCCCGCAGTGTTCGGAGCGCTCGTCGTCGGGTTCTTCGCGTACGGGGTCAGCCTCGCGCTGTTCATCGTGGCGATGCGGCACGTCGGCACCGCCCGCGCCGGCGCGTACTACTCGATCGCCCCGTTCTTCGGTGCGGTCCTCGCCTTCGCGTTCGGCGACCGGGTCACCTGGCCGTTCCTGGTCGCCGGCGTCCTGATGGCGATCGGCGTGTGGCTGCACCTGACCGAACGGCACGAGCACGAGCACACCCACGAGCCGATGACGCACGACCACTGGCACACCCACGACGAACACCACCAGCACGACCACGACGAACCCGTCCCCGCCGGCACCTGGCACCGGCACGAACACCACCACGAGCGGATCACCCACACGCACGAGCACTACCCGGACGCCCACCACCGGCACATGCACTGACGCGTGAGCGCCCGTGTGCCGTGCGTCCACTGAGCAGAAATGGTCGAGTGGGGTCGTCGAACCCGACCATTCCTGCTCACTGAACGCGCGGGGCGGGCTGGAGCCGCGCCTCCAGGGCGCTCGTCAGGCCGGGGTCGCGCCGCTCAGGCGCGCCTCCTCCGCGTCGTAGCCCGCACGCACCTGCCGGAGCACCAGGTCGTCGATCTCGTCCGCGTCGCGGAGCCGCAGGAGCGTCGCGGCCTTGTGCTGCACGAGCGCCAGCTCGAGGGCGACCGCGGTGTCGTGCCGCTGCAGGGCGGGGTGGTCGTCGTCGTCCTCCTCGCGCGCCTGGATGACATCGAGGTGGGCCTCGTAGTCCTTGCGCACGCGGTCGACGGTGGCGCGGTCGGCTCCCGTCGAGCGGGCGAGCCGGGGGAGGGCGTCGAGGGCCTCCTCGATCGCGGTGCGCTCGGCGTAGCGGCGTTCCTCGCCGACGGATTCGTCCTCGGGAAGGGCAGCGCGGCGCAGGACGGCGGGGAGCACGAGCGCCTGGCCGACGATGGTGACGACGACGACCCCGGCGGTGACGAAGACGATGAGGTCTCGGTCCGGGAACGCATCGCCGGACTCCAGCATGCGCGGGACGGCGACGGCCATGGCGAGCGACACCGCACCGCGGAACCCGGCGAAGCCGCTGACGAGGCGGTCGCGGTGGCCCTCGCGGGGTGCGCCGCCGGTACGCCGGGTGACGAGCCAGACGGTGCCGCCGGCGGCGTTCAGGAAGGCGAAGCGCACGAGGACGAGGAGCACCGCCACCGCGGCGATCACCCCGGCGGCACGGAGGAGTTCGGAGGGATCCAGGGCACGTGCGGCGACCATCGCCTCGATGCCGACCAGGACGAACAGGGCGCCGTTGAGCAGGAAGGTCAGGAACGACCAGAACGCCCGGACCTGCTGCCGGGTCTCGGCACGGTCGAGCTTCGGTCCGACCTGGCTGACGACGATGCCGGCGGCCACCACGGCGAGCACGCCAGAGGCGCCGATCGCCTCGGCGGCCAGGAACGCGCCGAACGGCACGAGCAGCGTCACGAGGTTCTCGAGGACGACGGTGTCGACGCGGCGCAGGACGAGGGTGCCGACCCACGCGGCGGCGAGTCCGGCGGCGACACCGCCGAGGTACGACAGCGCGAGCATCCCGGACACGCCCCAGAACGTGAGCTCCTGCGTGCCGACGGTGACGGCGACCGCGATCCCGTAGACCACCAGGGTGGTGCCGTCGTTCACCAGGCTCTCGGCGCGGAGCACCGTGACGTTCCGACGCGGCAGCATCTTGGTGAGGACGCCGACCGCGGTGGCGTCGGTCGGGGCGACGGCGGCGCCGAGGACCCAGGCGGGTCCCCACGGTATGCCGAGCAGGTGCAGCAGGACCGCGACCGCGCCAGCGGTGACCACGACGAGGAGGGTGCCCATCAGGACGATGCCGCGGAGGTTCTTGCGGATCTCCCGGAGCGAGGTGGTGAGGCTCTCCCAGTAGAGCAGCGCGGGAAGGAACAGCAGCAGGACGGCGTCCGCGGGGAGCTCGACGTCCGCGAACTCCGGGACGAACGCGAGCCCGGCACCGATCACGAGCAGGAGCACCGGCGGGGCCACCCGGATGCGGTCGGCGATGCCGGCCGTCAGGGCGATGGCGAGGCCGAGCACCACCACCAGTTCAGGTCCCAGCACACGCACTCCTCGTTCGACCGACACCCCAGTCAACGCGGTGGGTGCTGACAGCGCACGGCAACGGGGCCGTGTCCCCACACCCCTGCGCGGACACGGCCCCGGATCGGCCCGGTCGGGCCGCTCTGCTCGGCCGGACGGCCGGCACCCCGGCCCGGTCGGGAGCTACCGCTCGGCCACTGCGAGCGGCGCGATCGACCGGCCATCGGCGTCCACCCGGTCCCGGGGGAACGCGGGCAGGCGGACGCCGGTCATGGACTCGAGCACGCGGACCACCTGCCGCGAGTACCCGTGCTCGTTGTCGTACCAGACGTAGACCACCGCCGAACCGTCGCCGTCCGCGATGGTCGCCAGGCCGTCGACCACCCCGGCCTTGCGGGAGCCGAGCACGTCGGTGGACGCGAACTCCGGTGACTCGACGTAGTCGACCTGTCGCCGGAGCGACGACACGAGGGACACGTCGCGCAGGAACGCGTTCAGCTCGTCGCGGTCGGGCGCACCGTCGAGCTGCAGGGACAGGACGGCGAGCGACCCGTTCGACACCGGGACGCGGATGGCGTTGCCGGTCAGGCGTCCGGCGAGCTCCGGGTACGCCGCGC
Organism: Curtobacterium sp. 1544; assembly: GCF_040544915.1. NCBI lineage: Bacteria > Bacillati > Actinomycetota > Actinomycetes > Micrococcales > Microbacteriaceae > Curtobacterium > Curtobacterium sp. 1544. The sequence continues at coordinate 6,640 of NZ_JBEPKX010000022.1, read as the reverse complement.
CGACGGCCTTCGCCGCACCGGTCTCGGTGAGCACCATGTTGAGCGTCGCGGCACGGCCCCGGCGGTCGGCGCGGTGGTGGTTGTCGGTGAGGTTCTGGTCGTTCGTGAACGCGTGCACGGTCTCGACGTGGCCGTGCCGGACCCCGTACCGCTCGTGCAGGGCAGCGAGGATCGGTGTCACCGCGTTCGTCGTGCAACTGGCCGCGGCGAGGATCCGCTCGTCGGCGATCTCGGCGTCGTTCACCCCGTGCACGATGTTCGGGACGTCGCCCTTCGCCGCGGTCGTCAGCAGGACCCGCCCGGCACCCGGTGCCGCGAGGTGCCGTTCGAGGCCCGCCCGGTCCCGCCAGCTACCGGTCGAGTCGACGACGACGGCATCCTCGATCCCGTGCACCCGGTAGTCGACGCGGTCCGGCGCCTCCGCGCGGATCACCTGGATGACGGTGCCGTTCGCCGTGATGGTCTGCGCGGTCTCGTCGACGGTGATCGTGCCGTCGAACGGGCCGTGGATGGAGTCGCGTCGGAGCAGGCTCGCGCGCTTCGCCAGGTCGCCCGGGCCGCCGGGGCGGAGGACGACGGCGCGGAGTCGCAGACCGCTCGCCCCGCCGGCGCGGGCGAGCAGGATCCGGGTGACGAGCCGTCCGATGCGACCGAAGCCGTAGAGGACGACGTCGGTCGGTGCGAGCGCCTCCGACCCGTGGCCGACGACGTCGGCGAGCTCGGTGCGGAGGAACGTGCCGAGGTCGCTGGGAGCGGAGTCCCCTGCCAACAGCTCGCGGTGGCGGCGGAGCAGCGCCGCGACGTCGACGACCGCCGGCCCCAGGTCGAGCGTGGCCAGGGCACGCAGGACCGGGAACGTCTCGGACGGGTGCAGTTCGGTGCCGTCGAGGTGTCGGGCGAACCGGTGCGCCTTGAGCACCTGGTTCGCCGACAACCCCACGAGTCGTCGGCCGTGGATCGTGGTGACGACGTTCTGCCGGCGGTACAGGCTGCCCACGATCGGGATCGAGGCCTCGGCGAGGGACTCCTCCTCGATCCAGTCGGCGAAGACGCTCACGCGGCGACCTCCCGTCGCGCAGGCGCCACTGTCGCGGCCGGGGCCGCGACCGCGGTCCCGGTCGTGCCGGACAGGTCGTCGAGGGCGGTGGCGATCTCCGCCGGACCGCCCCACGCGGTCGTGCTGAGGGGCATCGCGGTCCCGACGAGTGCCGCGAGCGTGTCGACGTCCGCGGCACCGGCAGGGTCGGTGACGACGAACGCGTCGACGGTGATGCCGCGCGAGCGGACGGCAGCACGAGCAGTCGTGCCGTGCAGTCGGACGGCGACGGTCGCGTCCGGGGCCCCGGCAGCGGCGGGGTCGCCCCCGCGGGGTAGGTAGTGGCCGTGCCGGTCGATCAGGTGCAGCGCCCGGTCGTCCTCGCTGCCGGGCCACCACACGTCGCCGTCCTCGTCGAGTGCGGTGTCGACGAACACCGCGTCCCGCTCGACGTCGGCTGCCAGGATCGACCTCGGTGAGAGGCCGGCCACGGGGACGACCGTGCCGTCGGTCAGCGCTCGGGCGACGACGCCGTCGGATCCGGGGCGGACGAGCACCGGGCCGGCGGCGAGGAGCTCGACGTGCTGGCCGCCGGGGGTCGTGTGGTCGAGACGGACCGCCGTGCGACCGGTGACGGCCACAGTGGTCGTGCCGTGGGACCCGTGCACGCGCAGGAGCGTGACCTCGACGGCGCGGTCGTCCGTGTGCGCCCGGAGTGCCTCGACGACACCGGCACCGTCGTCACCGCCGACGAGCCACACGGTGCGCACTCCCGCGCGCTCGTCCAGCAGCACCGTGCGACCGGTCGGACGGGTGTCACGCGGACTGCGGAGGCTCGTGTGCACCGTGCGCACGACGTCGGCCTCCGGGCCCATCGCGTCGAGTGCGTCGACCCCGACGGTGGTGAGGGCTCGGAGCACGGCCACGCTCGCGGGGGAGTCGGTGACGTGCACGCCGAGGACGTCGGGCGCGTCCGGATCACCGAGCAGGAAGGGCACGACGTACATCGTCCGACCGCGCATCGACTCAGCGACGCGCTCGACGACGCCGGCTGCAGTCCGGTCCGTGACAGCAGTGCGCCCGACGCGTTCCGGCGACCGCACGAGCAGGCTCCTCGGCCGCGCCCCCGGGTCGAGCCGCACCACGTCGGCGTCCATCGTGAACCGCGTCACGAGCTCCCGCCACTGCTCGTCCGACCCGTCCACCCAGACGACCTCGTCGGCCCGGGTCAGCAGTGCCGTCCGCGCCACCCACTGCGCCGTCCCGGCGTGGGCGAGGTCGTGGTTCCGCGCGCCGTCCGGCACCTCGGGCAGGGGCAGGACCCCCGCTGGTGGGAACGTGTGGCGGTGCTGAGCGGTCCGGGGCATGGTGGCCTCCTCGTCGAGATCCGTGCTGGTGTGCCACCACCCTCCGTCCAGCGGACCGGCACCGACGAAGGAACGAGCCTCGAAAAAGACCGAGATTCGGGAAAACCCGAATGCGTCACGCAGCATCCCCCGTGTGCCGCTCGAGGAACTCGAACACCTCGGTGTCGTCCACCCCGGGGAACCGCCCCGACGGCAGCGACGCCAGCACGCGGGTGTGCATCCGCGCGCTCGGCCACGCCGCGTCCGACCAGCGGGACGCCAGCGGTGCCGGCGGTCGACGGCAGCACGACTCGTCCGGGCACGTCGACACCTGGCGCTCGGTGGTCTCGCGACCGCGGAACCACTTCGCGTCGTCGAACCGCACGCCGAACGTGATGCTGAACGCACCCTCCGGTCCGGAGCCGGTCTGCGTGGACGACCAGTAGGTCCCCGCGGTGGTGTCGGTGTACTGGTGCGCCTCGGACGTCCGGGCGCTTCGGTCCCCGGCCCACCGTGCGACCCACTTCCGGCAGACCACCTGCCCCTCGACCGCACCGGTGACGTCGGCAGGCAGCGGCAGGTCGTCGTTCTCGTACGCCTTGTAGATCGCACCGTCCTCGCCGACCCGCAGGAAGTGCACCCGGACGCCGAGGTGCTCGGTGAGCAGGTTCGTCATCCGCAACGCCGCTGACTCGTGGGTGACGCCGAACGCGTCGCGGAAGTCCTCGACGGCGAGGTCCCGCGACGCCTTCGCCTCGGTGAGGAACCCGACCGCCTGCTTCCGGGGCATGAGGCACGCCGCGGCGAAGTAGTTGATCTCGAGCCGCTGCTGCAGGAACTCGGCGTACGACGAGGGCGGCTGGTGCCCGAGCAGCCGGTGCGCCATCGCCTGCAGCGCCATCGACCGCAGGCCGTGTCCGCCCGGGATCGAGGCGGGCGGCAGGTAGATCCGCCCGTTCGCCAGGTCGGTGATGCTCCGTGTGGAGTGCGGCAGGTCGTCGACGTAGAGCAGGGTGAACCCGAGGTGCTCCGCCATCCGGCTGACCTCGCGGTGTGTGAGCGCCCCGACCTCGTGGCCGACGGCGCCGACGACCTCCTCGGCCAGGGCGTCGATCTCCGGGATGGCGTTGTTCCGCGCGCGCATCCGGTCGCGGAGCTCGGTGTTCGCCCGTCGCGCCTCCTCCGGCGTCGCGGACGCCTCGCGGGCCTTCCGGTCGAGTTCCTGCAGGGTGCGGACCAGGGCCGCTAGCGCGTCCTGCGGCAGGGACTTCGAGACCCGGACGGGAGGCACGCCCAGCGCCGCGTACTGCGGCCCACCCTGCAACCGTTGCAGCTCCAGTTCGAGCGCGGACCGCGGGTCGGGAGCCTCCGCCTGCAGCAGGTCGAGGACCTCGACGCGGAGCGCCGACGCCAGGCCCGGCAGCTCCGCTGCGCGGACCGGCCGCTTGCCGTTCTCGATCAGGGACAGGGTGCTCGCGGTGGTCCGGAGCTCGGCCGCGAGCGCGGTGAGGGTCCAGCCGGCGCGGGTCCGGAAGTGCCGGATGCGCGCCCCGAGGATGCGTGCGTTGTCGTCGTCGACCTGCATGGAACGGACCGTATCCGAAAATCCGGCGGATTTCGAGGATGTTCGTCGGGTCGAAGCGTTCGCCGACCCCGCACGGTGGGTGACACGCCCAGCCGGGACACGATCCCGGCGGTTCAACGACGAAAGGCGAACTGATGACGATCATCGACGAACGGACGGCCCTGGTGCCGGACGTCCTGCCCCTCGACGCCGTCGGCCTGGAGGACCTCGCGTCCGTCGGCGGCAAGAACGCCTCGCTCGGCGAGATGCTCCGCTCCCTGTCGGGCCTCGGCGTCCGCGTGCCGAACGGCTTCGCCACGACCGCGACCGCGTTCCGCCGCCACATGGAGCACACCGGTCTGACGTCCTGGATCAGCGCCACGCTCCTCGCGCTCGACGTCGAGGACACGGCCGCCCTCGCCGCCGCGGGGGCGGAGATCCGTCGCCGTGTGCTGTCGACACCCCTCGAGCGCGGACTCGAGCAGGCCGTCCGGGAGGGCTTCGCACGGCTCACCGCCGAGGCACCCGACGAAGCCTCGTTCGCCGTCCGGTCCTCCGCGACCGCGGAGGACCTGCCCGACGCGTCCTTCGCCGGGCAGCAGGACACGTACCTGAACATCCGGGGGATCGAGCACGTGCTCGACGCCGTCCGCCGGGTGTTCGCCTCGATGTACACCGACCGAGCGATCGCCTACCGGGTGCACCACGGGTTCGTGCACGACGAGGTCGCGATCTCGGTCGGCGTGCAGCGGATGGTCCGGTCGGACCTGGCGTCCGCGGGGGTGCTGTTCACGCTCGACACGGAGTCCGGCTTCGACCGCGCGGTCTTCGTCACGAGTGCCCACGGCCTCGGCGAGGGCGTCGTGTCGGGCGCCGTGAACCCGGACGAGTTCACCGTGTCGAAGCCCACGCTGGCCGCGGGCCGTCCCGCGATCCTCGGCCGGGTGCTCGGCTCGAAGGCCCAGCGGATGGTGTTCACCGACGACCCCACCGTCGGCCGCACGACCGCCTTCGTGGAGACGAGCGCCGCCGAGCGCCGGCACTTCTCGTTGCGCGACGACGAGGTCACCGAGCTCGCACGCATCGCCGTCGTGATCGAGCAGCACTACGGACGCCCGATGGACGTCGAGTGGGGCAAGGACGGACTCGACGGTCGCCTGTACGTCCTGCAGGCCCGCCCGGAGACGGTCGCGTCGCGTGCCTCCGCGTCCGTGATCGAACGGCACTGTCTGGTCGTGCAGCCCAGCACGCCGCCGCGGCTCGAGGGACGCGCGATCGGCCAGCGCATCGGATCCGGGACGGTCCGGGTCCTGGCGAGCGTCGACGAGATGCACGACTTCCGCCGTGGCGACGTCCTCGTGGCGGACATGACCGACCCGGACTGGGAGCCGATCATGCAGCGGGCATCGGCGATCGTGACGAACCGCGGGGGCCGGACCTGCCACGCGGCGATCATCGCGCGGGAGCTCGGCATCCCCGCGGTCGTCGGCACCGGGACCGCCACGAGCACCCTGCACGACGGCGACCCCGTGACGGTGAGCTGCGCCGAGGGGGAGACCGGCGTCGTCCACGACGGGGTCCTCGACGTCGAGACCGAGCGCATCGAGGTCCACGACCTGCCGGAGCTCGACGTCGACCTGATGCTGAACGTCGGGAACCCGGCGCAGGCGTTCTCGTTCGCCGCGCTCCCGAACGCCGGCGTCGGCCTCGCCCGCATGGAGTTCGTGGTCGGCCGGCAGATCGGCGTGCACCCGAACGCCCTGCTCCGACTTGCCGACCAGCCGACCGACGTCCGCGAGCAGATCGAGGACCGGATCGCCGCCTACGGCTCGCCCCGGGACTTCTTCGTCAAGCGCCTGGCCGAGGGCGTCGCGACCCTCGCAGCGGCGTTCGACCCGAAGCCCGTCGTGGTCCGGCTGTCCGACTTCAAGTCGAACGAGTACGCGGGCCTGCTCGGCGGCGCCCGGTACGAGCCGGTCGAGGAGAACCCGATGATCGGGTTCCGCGGCGCCTCCCGCTACCTGTCCGAGGAGTTCGCGCAGGCGTTCGCCCTCGAGTGCGAGGCGATCCGCACCGTCCGGGAGGTCATGGGCTTCACGAACGTCCGCATCATGATCCCCTTCGTCCGCACCGTCGACGAAGCCCAGGCCGTCGTGGCCCTGATGGCGGAGCACGGTCTCGAGCGCGGCCGCCACGGTCTGCGGGTCGTCATGATGTGCGAGATCCCCGCGAACGCCCTCGACGCCGACCGGTTCCTCGACCACGTCGACGGCTTCTCGATCGGGTCGAACGACCTCACGCAGCTCACCCTCGGCGTGGACCGCGACTCCGCCCTCGTCGCCGAGTCGTTCGACGAACGGAACCCGGCCGTGCTCCGGCTCATCGACATGGCGATCGACGCCTGCCGCGCCCGCGGGGCGTCCGTCGGCATCTGCGGGCAGGGTCCGAGCGACCACCCGGACCTCGCGGACCACCTCCGCGCCCGCGGGGTCACGTCGATGTCGCTCAACCCCGACACGGTCGTGAGCACCTGGCAGCGGCTCGCGTCGGCGGTCTGACGCGACCACACCCCGGACTGGAGGCGCGGGGGGGGGCCGCCCCCCCCCCCCCCGGCGGGGCGGGGGGGGGGTAGAGCGCCAACACAGGACCACAATCCTAGGGTGACGGTATCCCGCGCGACCAATCGAGGAAACA